>JAFDWP010000207.1 GCA_018268435.1 Actinomycetota bacterium | reverse complement strand
TGACCACGCGTCACCAGACACGCCGCACCCCGCGCACGGACCCCAGCGGATGACGAAGTGCCGCCGGACAGCCAGCCCGGCGGCACTTCACCCTGCCCACTTGACAGCGAACGCTACATATCAGCCGAGCGTGACCGTGGTGGACAGGCTCGCCCAGCCGCGGATGCGGTTGTTCAGGCGCCGCTCGCGCGCACCGACCTCGAACGACGACACCCGCTCGGCGAGCGCGGTGAAGACGGCGAGGCCCTCGAGGCGCGCGAGGCCCTGCCCCGCGCAGCCGTGCACGCCGCTGCCGAATCCGATGTGATCCATGTTGTCGCGGCGCACGTCGAAGACGTCGGCGTCCTCGCCCCACTTGCGCTCGTCGCGGTTCGCCGAGCCGTACAGCATCAGGACGCGCTCACCGGCCGGGATCGTGACGTCGTCGTAGACCACGTCCCGCGTCGTGACGCGACTGAACCACTGCAGCGGCGACTCGAGTCGGACGATCTCGTTGAAGGCCGAGGGGATCAGGCTGCGGTCGGCGCGGAGCGCGGCCCACTGGTCGGGGTGGTCGGCGAAGTAGCCGATCCCGGCGCTGATGGCGTTGATCGTGGTGTCCAGGCCCGCCGTGACGTAGGCGCTCATGAGGGGCACGACAGACTCGCGTTCGATGATGCCCCGGTCAGCGGCATCGAAGATCACCCAGCCGAAGGATCCCTCGACGAGGTCGTCCTTGTGCATCTCGGCGAGGAAGGCGAACTGGTCCTCCAGCAGCGGCATCGCGTCACGAGTGCGCGCGATGTCGGGACCGCCGGCGTTGAAGGCGGCCTCCGCCCAGCCGAGGGCGCGGTCGCCCAGGGAGCGCGGAAGCCCGATGAGGTCCATCACGACCTGCACCGGGAAGGCGCGGGCGAGATCGTGCACGGCGTCGAACTCGCCGCGGGCGATGACCTCGTCGACCAGCACCTGGGCCTGCTCGTGCAGGCCGCCGTGCAGCACGCGCAGCGCGCGCGGCGACAGCTTCTCGGTCAGGACCCCGCGGAGCACGTCGTGGTACGGCGGGTCGGTCGCGATGATGAGCCCCTTGGTCGTCGCACGCGACGCCGGGTTCAGCGCGACGCCCTCGCTCGAGGTGAAGGTCTGCCAGTCGTTCAGCGCCGCCCGGACGTCGTCGTAGCGGCCCAGCGCCCACACCCCGTAGCGGTCGAGGTGCACGGCGGTCCCGGCGTCGCGGATGCGGCGGTAGTGCTCGTGCGGGTGGGCGAGTGCGTCATCCGTGAACAGATCGATGTCTGCCGCCAATGCCTGCGTCATCGCGTTGATCTCCTGATTCCGGCGCCACATCGCGCCTGGATCCCAGGCTAGGAGGTCGGTGCGGCACTGCCCTCGGGCACCGTGTCGGAGCGTGCGACGGGCCGTCTGGACGCGGCGTCGGAAGTTCGCGCCGCGCCCTCACCACCGCGACGCGACTGCCATAGCCTGATGCCGCCGATGACGCGACGACGAGCACGTCAGCCCACCGGCACGCGG
Organism: Actinomycetota bacterium; assembly: GCA_018268435.1. Lineage (GTDB taxonomy): Bacteria > Actinomycetota > Actinomycetes > Actinomycetales > Microbacteriaceae > Microbacterium. The sequence goes on along the minus strand of JAFDWP010000207.1, from coordinate 36,117 downwards.
CATCGTCCGCCCCCCGCGCGCACCGATGCCGCGGCGGATGAGCAACGAAAGGACCGATGATGGCCCACGGCAGCATCGACATCGACCAGTCCCGCTGTGAGGGGTACGGCTTCTGCGCCGAATCCGCTCCGACGCTTCTCGAGCTCGACGACGACGGCATCCTGCACGCGCTGAAGGACGTCGAGACCGACGCCGAGATCCACCGCGCCGAGGCCGCGGTGCGCGTGTGCCCCGTCGCGGCGCTGAAGTTCGCCCGTGTCGACGCCTGACCGACTGCGCTGCGAGGTCGCCGTCGTCGGCGGCGGACCGGTCGGCGCGGCGCTCGCGATCACGCTCGCGCAGCACGGCGTCGACGTCGTCCTGATCGAGAAGCACGCGTCCCCGCAGCCTGTGCCGAAGGGGCAGAACCTCACGCAGCGCACGGTCGAGCACTTCCGCCGCTGGGGCATCGCCGACGAGCTCACGAACGCCCGCACCATGACCGACGACCAGGTCTCGGCGGGCATGACGGCGTACGGATCCCTCAGCAGCGGACATGCGTACCCGTGGATGCGGCGCGGCGGCGTCGCGGAGTACTACTCCGCGAAGAACATGCGCCTGCCGCAGTACCGCACCGAGGCGGTCCTCCGCGAGCGCACGGCGGCGTTCGCCGGCATCCGGGCGCTGTGGGAGTGGGAGGGCGTCGCGGTCTCCCAGGACGACGACGCGGCCCGCGTGATCGCGCGCTCCCGCACGACCGGTGAGGAGATCACCGTCGTCGCCGATTACGTCGTCGGAGCGGACGGCAGCGGCTCGATCGTGCGCGAGGCCGCGGGCATCACCCAGACGCGCGCCGACCACGACCGCCTGATGGTGCTCGCCGTCTTCCGCTCACCCGACTTCGACGCGGTGATGTCGGCGTACCCGGATGCCGCGTTCGTCAACGTGATGGAACCGGAGCTCGAGGGCTACTGGCAGTTCTTCGGGCGCGTGGACGCGTCCGAGACCTGGTTCTTCCACTGCCCCGTCGATCCCTCCTCGACCGCCGAGACCCTGGATCTCGCGCCGATCCTGGCGCGCGCCGCCGGGCGGGCCATCGATTTCGACATCCAGTACCTCGGATTCTGGGACCTGCGCTTCACCCTCGCGGACTCGTACCGCGCCGGACGGGTGTTCGTCGCCGGCGACGCCGCGCATTCGCATCCGCCCTACGGCGGCTACGGCATCAACTCCGGATTCGAGGACGCCCGCAACCTCGGGTGGAAGCTCGCCGCGACGCTCGGCGGCTGGGGAGGGGAGACGCTGCTGGACTCGTACGACGCCGAGCGGCGCCCCGTCTTCGCCGCCACCCGGGACGAGTTCATCGAGAAGGCGATCTTCGACGACCGCGCGTTCTTCGCCGCGCACTCCCCGGAGCGCGACGCCGCGGCGTTCGCGGCGGCCTGGCAGGCGCGCAGCTCCGACGCCGTCGACGAGGTCGATCGCTTCGAGCCGCACTACGACGGCTCACCGGTGATCGCCTCGTCGGGGACCACGAGCGCCGTCGGGGCGCACTCGCACGCGGCGCGCGCCGGTCATCACCTCGCGCCGGGGCGCACGGACGCGGGCGACGAGGTCTTCGCCGCTCTCGGCAGCGGGTTCACGCTGCTGCACGCCCCGGATGCGGACCCCGCGGCCTTCGTCGCGGAGGCGGAGCCGCTGGGCGTCCCGCTCGCCGTCGTGGCGCTCGACGAGGCCAGCGCGGCGCGCTACGAGGCGGGCTTCGTGCTGGTGCGGCCCGACCAGTTCGTCGCCTGGCGCGCCGGAGCGTCCGTCGCCATCCACGCCGCCGATGTGCTGGAGACGGCGATCGGCCGACGCTGAGTCGCGTGGCGTCGGCACCCCCGAGGACGCGTCGGGGCGTGCCGGCGCGACCGGCTCACGCCTCGCCGTGCACCGCGCTGTTGCGCAGCGGCTCCCGCGGCGCGGTGATGGCCGTGCCGCTCACCGATGCCGTCGGTGCGATGGCCGCCAGCCGCTCGGCGTTGTTGAGCAGGCTCAGCGCCGTGTTCGAGAAGATGTTCTGCTTGTCCAGCGCCGTGGCCTCCATGTCGAGGATGGACTGCACGCCCTTCTCGATGCCTCCGAGCGGATGCGGGAAGTCGGTGCCGAGCACCATGTGATCGGAGCCCACCATGTCGCGCAGGAAGCGGAGGTTGTGCTGGTTGAAGGTCACGGTGTCGAAGTAGAGCTTCTTGATCGAGTCGCTGGGCAGCACGTCCGTGTTGCGCCGGGTCTCGGCGTAGTCGCGCCAGCCATTGTCGATGCGCTCGGCCAGCCACGGCGCGGCCCCGCCGGCGTGACCGATGTGCCACTTGATGTTCGGGTAGCGCTCGATCGTCCCGGAGTACACCAGGCGGCTCACCGAGATCGTGGTGTCGAACATGAACCCGAGGATCGGCCCCATCACGTACTCGGTGAGGGTGTTGTTGGCCGGAGCGAGCAGCGGGTGGATGAAGAGGGTGAGGCCGCGATCGTCGGCCTCGCGCAGGAACGGTTCGAAGCGTTCGGCGTCGTAGTACTCCCCCGCGATGTTGGACGGCAGGATCACGCCGTTGAAGCCCGCGCCGTCGACCATCCGATCGACCTCGGCGATGGCCGCGCGCGGGTCCGCCATCGGCACAGTGGCGTAGGCGCCCAGCCGGTCGGGATGCGCCTCGATGAGCTCCTGGTACTTGTCGTTCAGGAACTTCGAGGCACGGATCTGCTGCGCCGTGTCCTTGATGAACTGCGGCAGCGGGCCGACCGACAGGATCGCCACGTCGATGCCCGCACGGTCCATGGCGTGCAGGCGCAGGTCGATCGACGACATCGGCTCGGTGAGCCCGAAGAACCGTGCACCCTGGTACGCGATGAACCGGCCGCCGTCGGCACCCACGCCGAACGAGAAGTCGCTGTCCGCTTCTTCGATGATGTCGAAGAACTCCCGGGGGTAGAAGTGCGTGTGCAGGTCAAAACGTGCGTTCATGGCTGGGCCTCGTCCTCGATACGGGCGGACGGCGACCCCGCCGCCCGCGTTCTGCCCCGAGGCTAGGGGCAGGGATGCGCGAAGCAGCATCGGCGTCCGATTATCGGGATGGGAGATGGTCGATCCCGCGCCAGCACCGGAAGAGTCCTCGGATGACAGGGGCATCCTTGGCCGCTCGGAATGTATAACAGTATGATCTTTTCAAGTTCAACGACGAACGGGGATCCTGATGACGCATCTTGACGAAGTCCTGCACCACCCCTCCCTCTACTCCGGCGCCTGGCTCGCCCCCCGCGACACCGGCCTGACCGCCCGCGACATCGCCACCGGGGCCGCGCTCGGCACGGTCGCGCTCGCAGATACGGACGACGTCGCCCGCGCCGGTGCCGCCGCCGTGGCCGCGCAGCCCGCCTGGGCGGCGCTGTCCGCCACCGAACGCACCGCGGTGCTGCTGCGCGCCGCCGACGCCCTCGAGTCCCTGCCCCGCGAGGATCGGCTGATCCTGCAGCGGGAGGAGGGGGCGACGGCCGGGAAGATCGACGGAGAGCTGCGCAAGTCCGCCGAGGAGCTGCGGGCGGCGACGGGATTGCTGCAGCACGCGTACGGCGAGCTGCTCCCCCACGACGGCGACGACGTGCTGTCCTTCGCGCGGCGCGTCCCGGTGGGCGTCGTGGGCGTGATCGCGCCGTGGAACGCCCCGCTGCTCCTGGCGATGCGCGCCATCGCCCCCGCGCTCGCGCTCGGCAACGCGGTGATCGTCAAGCCGGACCCCAAGACGGCGATCTCCGGGGGCCTCGTCATCGCCCTCGCGTTCGAGGCCGCGGGACTGCCGGCAGGTGTGCTGCACGTGCTGCCGGGCGGGCCAGAGATCGGCGAGGCGGTCGTCGCATCGCCGCACACGCAGGTCATCTCGTTCACGGGGTCGACCGCCGCGGGCAAGCGCGTCGGCGAGGTCGCCGGCGCCCTGCTCAAGCGCGTCGTGCTCGAGCTCGGCGGCAACAACGCCCTCATCGTGCTCGACGACGCCGACCTCGATCGCGCCGTGCGCGCCGGCACCCGCGGGTCGCTGGTGCACAATGGCCAGATCTGCATGGCCACGGGGCGCCACCTGGTGCACTCCTCCCTCGCGGCCGAGTACACCCGGCGCCTCGAGGACCACCTGCGCGGGCTGCGCGTCGGCGACCCGACCGAGCCGGACGTGGACCTCGGGCCCCTCATCAGCGAGCTGCAGGCCGAGCGCGTGCAGCAGATCGTCGACGATGCCATCGCAGGCGGCGCCTCGGCCCGCACCGGCGGCACGCACGACGGGGCGTTCTTCCCGCCGACCCTGCTCGACGGCGTCACCGCCGGCAACGCAGCGTTCGAGCGCGAGATCTTCGGACCGGTGCTGGCCGTGACGACGTTCGATACCGACGACGAGGCCATCCGCCTGGCGAACGACACCGGCTACGGGCTCGCGGCCGCCGTGCACTCGCGCAACATGCGTCGGGCGATGGACGTCGCCGACCGGCTCGCCACCGGCATGGTCCACATCAACGGCACGACGGTCGCCGATTCACCGCATGTGCCGATGGGCGGGCGCGGGCAGTCCGGCAACGGCGGGCGCTACGGCGGCCACTGGAATCTGGACGAGTTCACCACGTGGCAGTGGGTCACCGTCGACCGGGCGGGATTCGCGTGAGCACCGCCGCCGCCGCCCGCTCGCACTCGCAGACGCTGGACCGCGGCATCGTGCTGCTCGACCTGCTCGCGCGGGCCGAACGACCGCTGTCCCTGGCCGAGCTCGTCGAGCAGGCGGATTTCGCCCGCACGATCGTGCACCGCCTGCTGACGACGTTCGCCCGGCGCGGCATGGTGCGCGTCCGCGCGGACAAGCGCTACGAGCTCTCCCTCGGCCTGTTCGTGTTCGGCAACCGCAGCGTCGGGCACACGCTCGCCTCGAGGGCACGGCCGGCACTGGAAGCCATCGCCGAGGAGTTCGAATGCTCGGCGCTGCTCGGGGTGGTGCACGACGACACGGTCGTCATCCTCGCCACCGCGGCCTCGGCCCGCGCGCGCGTGCAGGCGCACCTGCGCGAAGGCGAGCAGATCGCGCTCGGCACCGGCGCCTGCGGGCTCGCGGCGCTGGCCGCGCTCGCGGCGCCGCCGGATGAGCGCCCGAGCGTCGCGCGGACCCGACGGCTCGGATTCGCGGTGAGTCACGCGGCGATCGCGGCCGGCTCCGTCGCCTCGGCCGCCCCGCTGCACCTGGACGACATGGGGCTCGTCGGCACGGTCACCCTGGTGTTCGGCGAGACCGACTCCCCCACAGCCCTGCAGGCCGGCGAGATGGCGCGGGCGGCCGGAGCGCGGCTCCAGGCCCGTCTGGCCCCGGAGGCGACCGCCGCGCGCCCCGGGCGTCACGCCCGGCAGGGTTCGTCGATCTCCCGCAGGTCGTAGAGGTCGAGCGTCGATCCGCCGTCGCGGAGGGCGCGCATGATGATGCGCTCCTTCGCGACGCGGGCCTCGGCGCGTCGCAGGGTGACCTGGATCTTGGCCTGCGTGACGACGACCACGCCGTCGGCGTCGGCCACCACGAGATCGCCGCGGGCGACGCGCACGCCGCCGATCATGATCGGCTCGCCCTGCACGCCGGACCAGTTCTTGACCGTGCCGCGCACGGTCACGCTGCTGCTGAACACCGGGAAGCCCAGATCGCACTGGGCGTCGACGTCGCGGACCCCGCCGGCGATCACGAGTCCGGCGATGCCGCGCGCCTGGGCCATCACCGCCATCACCTCGCCCCAGTGGCCGTACTCGCCGTGGTGCGCGTCCACCACGAGCACGTCGCCCGGTGCGGCGTTCTCCAGGGCCCAGTGCATCGCCAGGTTGTCGCCGGGGGCAGCGAGCACCGGGTACGCCGGACCCACCACGGCGGCGCCCGGCCAGGCCGGACGGATGCGCGCGGGCAGGGCGTTGGCGCCGGCGCAGCTCTCGTGGACCGTCGCGGATCCCAGCTCCAGGATCCGCTCGGCGTCGACGGCCGTCATGCGTCGCGCCGCTGCAGCAGGTGGTAGCCGTGGCGCGCACGGGCCTCGGTGATCGTGGCCCCGGTCAGGACGTCCGCCATGATCCGGGACTCGCGCTCCTCGATCTCCTGCGCGAGCGCGAGGACATCCTCCTCGCGGGCCCGGGGCACCCGCACGACGCCGTCGTCGTCGCCCACGATCATGTCCCCGGGCTCCACGCGCACGCCGCCCACCGAAACCGGCACCTGCTCGGCCGCCACCTCCACGCGGTCCTTGCCGGTGCGCATGTGGCGCCCGCGCGAATAGACGGCGTAGCCCAGCTCCAACGCCTTGGCGACGTCGCGGTTCACCCCGTCGATGACGGTGCCCGCGACGCCGCGCGCATGCGCCATCGCCGTCAGGATGTCGCCCCAGACCGTGGCGTCCAGGAGTCCGCCGTTGTCGATCACGACGACCTCGCCCGGTGCCACGGCATCGAGGTAGTCGCCGACCGTGCCCGGCGGGTCCGCCGCCGGGACGTAGCCCACGGTGTACGCCCGACCCCAGACGCGCTGCCCGTCGCGCAGCGGCAGGATGCCGGGCATCGAGCCGTCCAGGCCGAGCCTGTCGAGCGCGTCCGACAGCGTCGCGGTGGGCAGCTCGCCCCATCCGAGGCTCATCGGGCCACCGCCTCGGCGAAGCGCTCGTCGTGCATCACATCGGTGACGCCGTGGCCCAGTTCGACCGCGGTGAGCATGAGCGATTCGCGCATCACGATGCGCTCGGCGATGTCGAGCACCCGTTCGGCATCGATCCCCTGCACGAACACGACGCCGCTGCGGTCGGCGACCACCCAGTCGCCCGGATCGACGCGCACGCCGCACACGTTCACGCGATCGTCCATCGCGACCTGCACCACCCGGCCCCGAGCGCTGCGCGGAACCGCCCCGCGGGCGAAGACGGCAAGCCCCCAGCCGGCGTTCTCGGCCACATCGCGGAAGACGCCGTCGACGATGACGCCCGCCACGCCCCGGAGCGCCGCGGCGCGACCGAGCAGGCCGCCCCAGCACGACACGTCCTCGTGGCCGCTGTTGGCGATCACGATCACGTCTCCCGGCTCGGCGATGTCGACGAGCTCCGCGGCGACGTGCGCCTGCGGTTCCCCGTCGACCCGCGGTCCCACCTCGACGGTGCGCACGCGTCCGACGACCGCGGCGTCCGGCAGCGTGATGCTGGACAGCCCCATCGCGGCGCCGGGCAGCCCCAGCTCGTCGAGCGCATCAGACAGCGCGCAGGTGTCGAGTCGTGACAGTCGGTCTCTCAGGTTGAGCTCCATTGCTTCCTCCGATGCGTTGTCGCACGCCGTCGTGCGAGTTAAATAAAATAATAAGACAATTAGATCGACGCGTGTCCCCGGGAACGCCGAGCACGGGCATCAGGGGGTGTCGGCGCCGAAGTTGGCCAGGTGCGACGACATGGCGGCGGCCGCGGCCTCGACGTCGTGCGCCGTGATGGCGTCCACCACGCTGCGGTGCGCGTCCACGATCCGCGAGCTGCGCACGTCGTCCGCGCGCGCCGAGAACGCCGAATGATCCAGCGGATCGATCGCGTTGAGGATGATCGAGATGATCCGGTTGCCGCTGGCCTCACCGATGCGGGCGTGCAGATTCATCCCCAGCTCGGTGAAGCGCTGACGGTCCCCGATCGCGGCCTCCTGCGCATCGACCAGGCGGCGGAGATCGGCGATGTCCTCATCTGTGGCGTTCTGCGCCGCCAGGGACGCCGCCGCGGGGCCCAGGGCGCGCTGGGCGCCGACGATCTCGTCGTGCGAGATCTCCAGCAGGTGCATCTGCACTCCGAGCACCTCTGCCACGCGCGTCGGCTGGGGCCGGGCGACGCGGATGCCCCCGTCCGCACCGACCTTGACCTCGACGACGCCCTTGGCCTCGAGCTCGCGGATGGCCTCGCGGCAGGTCACCCGCGAGATCCCGAACTCCGCCGCCAGGGTGGCCTCACTGCCGAGCCACTCTCCGGGCTTCAGCCGCTCGAGGGTGGTCTTCATGATCTGCTCCACCACCTCGCTCGAGAGGCGGCGAGGCCGCACCGCACCCCAGGTGGGCGCGTTCTCGGCCCGGAGCCGAACGTCGGGGGTCATGATTCCTCCTGGTATGGGCGGTGTGATAGAAGCACCCTAGCGGTCTGGCCGGTCGCGGCACACACCGACATGATGCCCTCGCCACATGGCCGCGTGTCGCGGCCATGTGGCGAGGCGGTCATCATTCGGCGAACAGCTTCGCCAGCATCGCGAGCGTCTTCTTGGTGTTGTCGCTGATGGCCTCGGCCGGGGGCGGGAGCACCAGGTCGGACTCGACGAGCTTCGGGAAGCCCTCGGGTGCCGGGCTGTCCGCGCGGGTGCCGTACAGGCCGCCGGCAGGGAGTGCCGCCGCCGCCTCGGGCGTGAACAGCCACGCCGCGAGCAGCTTCGCCGCATTGGGGTTCGGCGCATGCGTCAGCACGCCCACATTCGTCACGACGACGGGGGTCTTGCCCTTCATCGGGAACACGAAGTCGACGGGCGCCCCGGCCTCCTTGGCCTTCAGGAACGCGGTCATGCCGATCCCGATGGCCACCGGGCGCTCCCCGGTGACGACCGCCTGCACGGCGAGGTCGGTCGATCCCACCACGAGCGGATCGTTCGCCTTGATCGCCGCGAAGTCCGACTCGTCCATGAGGCCGGCGAACGCCAGCGTCGCGAAGATGTCCGACAGCGAGCCCGCCCCCGAGGGGTTGGTCATGGCGTAGGTGCCGGAGAACTTCTTGTCCGCGAGGTCCTCCCAGTTACTCGGCGCCTTGTCCAGCGAGATCTTCGAGGTGTTGACCATGAAGCCGATGGCCCCGAACTGGTTGCCGAAGTAGTAGCCGTCCGGGCTCGCGAGCTCCGCCGGCAGATCCTTCGCCCCCACCGGCTCGAACTTCTGCAGCAGGCCCGCCTTCGCCCACTTGATGACCGTCGTACCGGTGTGCACGACGTCGCCCACGGCGTTGCCGGAGGCCGCCTCGTTCGTCACCTTCTGGTCCATCTCCGCGCCGAACGTCGTGACGATGTTCACGCTGATGCCCGGGTAGCGGTCGGTGAAGCGCTTGTACAGGCCGGCGTCGGCGAGGGCCTGATCCGACGGACCGTAGATGGTGACCGAGCTCTCGCCGGCCTTCTTCGCCGCGTCGTAGAGCTCTGCGAGCTGGTCCGCCGCCGCCTGTCCTCCCAGCGCCTCGACCGGATCCGCGCTGGCGGTGCTCGCGCCGGCGTCACCGCCGGAGGTGTCCCCGACGGCCGCGCCCCCACAGCCGGTGAGGACGAGGGCTGCTACGGCCACGACGGGAAGTGCCCGCAGGAGCCTGTCGTACGTTTTCATGTCGCGCTGCTTTCTCTCATTGCGGCGGGAGGACGACGATGTCGTCCGCCGCGATCGTCAACCACACGTCGTCCCCCTGATGGGGCACGTTTGCACCGAGTGCCGAAGCCGACACCCTCGAGGTCAAGCGCGTGGAGCCCACGCGAAGACCCATCTCCAACTCGTCGCCGAGGTAGACCACATAGCCGACCGAGGCGGCCACGGCCTCGCGGGACGGGCGTTCGACGGCGGTGCTCACCCGCAGCCGGTCCGCGCGCACCGCGAGCGCGACCTCGTCGCCGATGCCGACTTCGCCCGCCACGGTCGCCGCATCGAACTCGACGTCCTCGTCCTCCAGGCGCACCCGCCTGACGTCGTCGTCGGCCGCCACCACGGTCGCGGCCACGATGTTGTCGAAGCCGAGGAAGTCGGCCACGAACGGGCTCGCCGGGCGGGTGTAGATCTCCCGGGGCGTGCCCACCTGGGCGATCTCACCATCGCGCATCACCACGATGCGGTCGGACAGGGTGATCGCTTCGACCTGGTCGTGCGTGACGTAGATCGACGTCGTCGGAACCAGGCGGTGCAGGCGCAGCAGGAGGTTGCGCATCTGTCCGCGCAGCTTCGCGTCCAGGTTGCTCAGCGGCTCGTCGTACAGCAGCACCTCGGGCTTGCTGACCATCGCGCGTGCCAGCGCGACGCGCTGCTGCTGCCCGCCGGAGAGCGCGGTGGCGGGTCGCCGGGCGAATTCGCCCAGCCCGACCATCTCCAGCGCCTCGGCCACACGCGGACGGGCGTCGGCCTTCTTGATGCGCTGCATGCGCAGCGGATACGCGACGTTCTGCTCCACGCTCATGTGCGGCCACAGCGCATAGCTCTGGAACACCATGCCGACTCGACGGTCCTGCGGCTGCACGAAGCGTCCTGCCGCGGCGTCGAACACGGGGTCCGCGCCGATCGCGATGCTGCCCTCGTTCGGCTGCTCCAGCCCCGCGACGCAGCGCAGGGTCGTGGTCTTGCCGCACCCGCTCGGTCCGAGCAGGGTGAGGAACTCGCCGTCGCGGACGTCGATGTCCAGCCCCTCGATCACCGTGTTGTCGCCGTAGGCCTTGCCGAGCGAGGAAATCGTTACTCCGGCCATGTCAGCCTTCCTGTCCTGAGGCGCGCGCGGCGCGGTTGATGGTGCGGATGAGTGCCGTCGCCGCCGTGATGAGTACGTAGCCGACCGCGATCATCGCCAGCAGGAGACAGAACAGCGCGGCCGCGAGCGGGGTATCGCCCTGGGTGTAGAGCTGGTACGCGATCACCGGGACGCTCGGATTCGAGGCCGTGGACAGCAGCAGCGGCACGTCGAAGTTCGACGCGATCACGAGGCCGGTGATGAACCAGCCGCTGAGGAAGCTGCGCGCCAGCAGCGGCACGGTGACGGTCACCGCGGTCGCCAGGGCGCCGGCGCCGCTCGTGCGCGCAGACTCCTCCAGCTCGGACGACATGCCGGCGAGCGGCCCCTCCAGGGACCGCGCCGCGAGCGGCACGACCGCCACCATGAGCGCGATCCCGAGCAGCGCGACGGAGCCGTACAGCGACTTCAGTCCCGGCACCGAGAGGTACGCCCACGACATCGCGAGGCCGAGGACGACGCCGGGCAGCGCCCATGGCAGCCACGTCACCAGCAGCATGGTGCGGGTGAGGCGTCCCGGGAAGCGGCGCGCGATCATCAGCAGCACGAACGCGATGGTCATGGCCGCGAAGCCGCCGCCGACGCCCAGCGTGATGGTGTTGGCCACCGCCTGGCTGAGGTCCGGGCGCGCGAAGATCTTGGCGTAGTTCCCGAAGCCCAGGCTGCCCCAGAGTCCGAACATCGGCTGCAGCGATCCCAGGAACAGCTGGATCAGCGGCAGGACGAGGGCGAGCACGAAGTAGAGGCCCACGGCCGCGCTCGCCGGCTGACGCCAGCGCCCGAGCCGCCACGGGTCGGTGCGGTAGGACTTCCCCGTGATCGTCGTGAAGTTCTTCTTGCTCAGCGACATCTGCTGCAGCAGCACCACCGCGACGATCACCACGGCGAGGAAGATCGACAGGGCGCTGGCTCCCGCGTAGTCGGGCGACGCCTCGAAGCGGATGAACCCGAAGATGCGGCTGCTGAACACCTCGATGCCGGCCGGGGTGCCGATCACGAGGGGCGTGTCGAGCGCGCCGAGCGAGATGACGAAGCCGAGGATCATCACGCTGGTGATGGTCGGCGCCATCACCGGGATCGTGACGTTCACGAAGGTGCGCAGGCGCCCGCCGCCCGACACCTGCGACGCCTCCTCGAGCGACCTGTCGATCGCCGAGAACGGTCCGATGAAGAGCATGTAGTGCGAGGCCACCATCTTCAGCGCCATCACGAAGCCGACGCCGATCCAGTTGTTGATGTCGATCAGGTGGACGTCGGCGCCGGTCACGGCGCCCAGCACTCCGTTGAGCAGCCCGACCTGCTTGTTGCCGAGCATCCCCCAGCTGATCGCGAAGTACAGCGTCGGCGTGGCGAAGGCCACGGCCATCAGCGGCGTGACGAAGCGGCGCCCCGGCGCATCGGTGCGGGTGACGACATACACGATCGCCACCGCGACGGCGACCGAGACGACCGTCACGATCACCGCCAGCAGGATGGTGGCGCCGAGGACGGCGAGGGTGCGCGGGCTGCTCCAGGCAGCGAGGAAGGACTCGGCCGACCAGGTGCCCTCCTGTCCCGGAGGGGCCGTGCGGAACGCGCCCACGACGAGCATCACCACGGGCCCGACGAACAGCAGGGCGACGAGGGCGAAGAGGACGCCGAGCGTCACCCGGGTGGCGCGCGGCAGCCGTGCCGGCGCGAGCCGGCGCTGGTTGGGTCGGCGGATCGTCGCCGTCGCCGGGCTGGTCGGCGGCGACTCCGGCATCATCGTCAATGCCACAGGGCGAATCCCGCCGCGTTGCCCGTGCCCGCCTCCGAGCGGTACAGCGGGACGTAGTCCAGCAGGTCGAACTCGAGACCGGCACCGGACATCGCGCCGGCCGTGACGATCCAGTTGCGGATCTCCGACGAGCCGCTCTCCAGCCACGTGGACGGGATGGCGCCGAGCGCCTCCCCGTCGTCGGTGCGCAGCGCCTCGAGCACCCGCGCGTCGAGCTCCTCATCGATGACCATGTGGCTGAGGCCGCCCGAGGCGATGATGCCCACCCGCGCGGTGGAGTCCCAGGCGCGGATCGCCGCGCCGATCTCCTGCCCCCACGCGTAGCAGCGCCGGGCTGTGGGCGGAGTCGGGCTCCAGAACGTGTTGACGAAGATCGGCACGATGGGCAGCCGCGTGCCGCCGAGCACCTGCTCGAGGATGTACCCCCAGCCGTGCGGCAGCGCGTGGTTGCCGTGCTTGCCCGGCGGAAGGCGCAGCGAGGACGCGATATCGAAACCGGCCTCGAGCGAGTGATCGATGATCGCTCGGCCGAGGTCCGGCACGCCGGCGATCGTCGTCGGCTCGGTGGGCGCGTACGCGTGTGCGGAGAGCGCGAGCCCCGGGCCCATCTTCGCCAGGGACTCCTCGTTCACCGGCATGTGCTGCATGCTCTCGCCCCAGTACACGCTGAACGGGGCCAGCAGCTCGTCGTCGAAGATCTCCTTGTGATCGCTCGAGACGATGATGAGCGCATCCAGGTCCGCGGCGAGGATCTGCTCGCCGAGCTTCTGCACCGCGGCGAGCACGCGCGCATACCGCTCCCGATGCAGCTCGAGCGTCACCTGCTCCGCGAACCCCTCCCCCGCACGCAACGCCAGGAGCTCCTCGAAGTCGTGGTTGCGTCCGTGGTAGTTCAGCGACCGGTTCTTCCGGTCCGCCAGCGCGCGCTGGTCCCAGCGCTCCGGGGGTGTCACCAGCATCGGTCCGTGTGACGTGCCCGCGCCGAGAATGAGTTCAGCCATGAGATCGCTTTCCTTTCGTACCGTGGGGGGAGCGGCTAGAGCCGGAACAGCTCGCGTGCGTTCCCGCTCAGGATCTGCTCGCGCTCGGCCGGCGTCAGCCAGTCGATGTCGGCGAGCAGCAGGTGGATGTCGTCGAACCAGCGGCCGGTGGCCGGATCGATCGAGGACCCGGTCCCCGGCTTCTCCGATCCGAACAGCACCCGGTCGGCGCCGACCGTGCGGATCAGCAGCTCCAGGGCGTCCTGCGTGTACAGGCAGCTGTCGTAGTAGACGTTGCGCATCTTGTCGATGAAGGACGTCTTCCCGTGCCGCAGCGCGCCGGGCATGAACCTGCCCACCTGGTACGGGATGGCCCCGCCGCCGTGGGAGAAGACCACCTTGAGCTCCGGGAAGTCCTCGAAGACCTTCGAGTTGACCAGGCTGACGAGGTTGATGGTCTCCTCCACCAGGAAGTGCATGCTGTACGACTCGCGCGCCGGCGGCTTGCACCCGGCCGAGTGCACGAGCGCCGGCACGCCGAGCTCGACGAGCGCCTCCCAGACCGGATACCAGTACCGATCCCCCAGCGGAGGCTTCGGCGGATGCGTGCCCTCCATCGGGTCCGGGTTCAGCAGCGCCCCGACGAACCCGAGCTCGCGCACCGTGCGGCGCAGCTCCTGGGTCCACTGCGCGGGCGAGACCGACGGCGACTGCGGCAGCCCCGCCACCCCGCGGAAGCGATCCGGGAACAGCTCGACGGATCGTGCGATGAGGTTGTTGGTCTCCTCGGTGTACCACTGCACGAGCTTGGCCGGCTCTTCGCTGTGCCCCGCGGCGTAGGGCCGCGGGGACAGCAGCTGCATGTCGATGCCCGCACCGTCGATGTGCTCGAGGTGCGAGATGTTCCCGAAGCTCGCATTGGGCTTCTGGTACGCCTCGCGGATCTGGTCATCGGTCACGGAGACGGCGCCGCGACCGTGTGCGCCTCGGTGCGAGAGCAGCGCGCCCTTGTAGGCGTACAGCTCCGGGGGCGAGCTCAGGTGCGCATGGATGTCAATGATCACGACGCCTCCTCCGATTACCAGTCCGTGGAACGGGAGAGCTTCTTGCGCACTCCGTCCGGCAGCTTGAACAGTCGCTGGGCGTTGCCGCCGAGGATCTTGCGCTTGTCCTCCTCGCTGAGGGTGGGACGGTCGTAGATCGTCGAGGGCAGGTCGTAGTCCCAGTGCGGGTAGTCCGACGAGAACAGCAGACGGTTGGGGGCGTCCATCATCTCGAAGGTGACCTCCAGCGCCTTCTCGTTGTGGTGCAGCTCCATCGGCTGCGTCGAGAAGTGCATGTCGCGCATGTACTCGCTCGGCAGCTTCTTCAGCAGCGGCGCCTCGGAGGCGCGCATCATGTACTCGTTGTCCAGACGCTGCATCATGAACGGGATCCAGGCCAGACCGCTCTCGATCCAGAGCACGTCCAGCTTCGGGAAGCGCTCGGGCAGGCCGTTGATGATCCAGTTCGTCAGGTGCACCATGTTGCTGGTGGTGAAGCCCAGCGCGTGGATCGAGATGAACTTGTTCAGCTGCGCGAGGCTCGGCTCGTTCCAGTTGTAGGCCGCGTGGAAGGCCAGCGGCTTGCCGAGGTCCTGGATCGCGGAGTACACCGGCGCGTAGTCGTTGTGGTGCACCATGCGGTTGCGCACGCTCGTGACCATGAAGCCGACCACGGAGTCCAGGTGACCGAACTCGTGGACGAACTCCAGCGCCGCCTTCGGGTCGTTGAAGGGCAGGTAGATCATCGTCTTGATGCGGTCGTCCTGCGGCAGCAGCACCTGCGTCAGCCAGCGGTTGTAGGCGCGGGCCAGGGACACCTCCGCCTCGATCTGCGGGTGCATGCCGAGGTTCAGCATCGGGGTCGGGAACATGACCGTGTAGTCCACGCCCATGTTGTCCATGGCCCAGAGCATGCGGACGACGTCGTAGTGCCGCTCGTCGTCGGCTTCGGTGACGGCATCCTTGAAGTTGCGGCCGGCGCGCACGATGCGTCCGCCCACCTCCTGGTTGCCGATCTGGACGCCGGTGAGGGCGGCCGAGGCGTTCCCGCCCTGGCCGTTCGTGCTGCCGCGGTAGACCTGGGCGGTCGCCCACTCCTTCATCGGACCGTCCTCCATGAACGGCACGATGTCCACCCAGGCGCGGTTCTCGTAGTGGTGCGCGTCGACGTCGATGATCAGGAAGTCGTCGTAGCCGCGCTCGGCGGCCTGCTCGCGGGCGTTGGAGAGGGTGTTCTCCACCCACACGTTGCTTCGGGTGTACAGCTCGCGGCTCATGCCCCGGCCTCCTGGTTCTTCCACGGGGCGCCGCCCCACGACTGCCACAGCGCGAGCTCGAAGACCTCGAGGTTCTGCGCGTGAAGGATCGCCAACGCCGTCGTGACGACCTGGGTCGCGGTGATGCCGTTGGTCGGGGTGAAGGGGTCACCGATCCCGCGCTCCTCGGCGAGGCGGGAGTAGAGGTGGAACGCCGCGGTGAAGACGCGCTGCATGTCCTCCACCGGGAGGTCCGCCGTGTCCGCGGTGGCGTTGATGCTCTCGAGCTGGTCAGCCAGTTCGGTCAGGCTCTGCGCCCGGACCGAGAGGTCAATACTGGACATAAACGTCTCCGTTCTCGACGACAACGTCGTACTTCTTCAGTGCGTAGTTCTTGTCGGCGACGTGCTCACCCGTCGCCAGGTCGTACTCCCAGCCGTGCCACGGGCAGACCAGCCGCGGTGCGTCGAAGTCCGACCCCTCCGCGATCAGCTCTCCGCCGGAGCCCACCTCGGCGGTCGTGCGCGGGAAGTATTGCCCCTCGCAGACCGGACCGCCCTGGTGCAGGCAGATGTTGAGGTAGGCCAGATAGCCGCCTCGGAACTTGAAGACGCCGACGCGCTTGCCCTCGACCTCGACGATCTTGCGCGAGCCTTCTTCGAAGTCGGAGTCAGGTCCGACGTGGACCCGCTGTGTCACTGCTGTCATATCGATTCACTTCCTTGTGTCGCGGTGTCGGTGAGGGTCATTCGGGCAGCGGCGAGGAGACCAGCTCCTGGATGCGGCCGATGATCTCGGACTTGTCGTAGCGGTGGTAGAGGCCGATCAGGTTGCGGGCCACGTCGCCGCGGTGCAGGTACTCGTACAGCTCCTGGCGCTGCCCGAAGCCGTCGCCGGCGAGGTCCCAGGCGAGGCGGAAGATGCGGGACTTCTCCTCCACGCCCAGTCCGTCGGCACCCTTCATGTACTTGTCCAGGAACGGACGCAGCTCCGGGTTCTCCAGATCCTTCTGGGTGGGCTGCATGAGCAGTCCCGACGCCGCGATCTTGCGCAGGATCTCCTGCACGCGGCTGGAGATGTTGGCGGAGTAGACGCCCACCGCGGCCGAGCTGACCGGCGCGACGAGACCACCCGGGGTGACCTTGTGCTGCGCCTCCGTGGCGAGGGTCAGCAGTCGTGCGATCTCGACGACCGAGGTGATCTCGCCCAGCTGCTCCTGGATGTTGCGGAAACCGGAGACGCCGATCGCGTCGGCGGCCAGCGAGGCCACCCCGAGATAGGTCTTCATTCGCTGCTCGAAGCGGATGTGCGAGCTGTAGCCGGCCCACGGGGTGATCCGGCGCAGTCCGTTGAGCGCGAGCGGGCCGTCGTGCATGAGGAACACGCGCTGCCACGGGATGAACACGTCGTCGAAGAACAGCATCGAGTCCTGCTCGTCGTACTGACGGGCGAGGGGGTGCGCGTGGCCGTGCTGGTGGTCGCCCAGCGGCTCGCGGCAGAGGATCTTCAGTCCCGGGGCGTTCATCGGGAGCGCGAACCACAGCACGTACTCCTCGGCCTCGCGGACGGCGAAGCTCGCCGAGAGGTAGGAGAGCACCTCGTTCGACAGCGGCGCGAGGGTGGCCAGCTGCTTGGCGCCGCGGACGACGATGCCGTCCTCGCGCTCCTCGATGATCTTCAGGCCCTGGTCGGGGTCGTCCAGAACCGACTTGCTGCGGTCGATCTGCGGGTCGCCCAGCGCGTGCGTGAGCGCGAGGTCGTTGTAGGCGCAGTGCTTCCAGTAGTCCACGGCGTTCTGACCGAAGCCGGGGCGGTTGGCCTCCAGCTCGTCGCGGAAGTCGTAGAGGCCCACGACGACGTTGGCCATGTAGTCCGGGGAGCGTCCGAGCTGGCCCCAGGTGCTGCGCATCCAGGCGTGGCTGTTGGCGTACTTCTCCTTGAGCTCGTCGAGCGTGCGCGGCAGCAGGTACGACTTGCTGATGCGGATGCCGGTCTCGTCGTCGACGTACGTCATGGTGTCGCGCAGCTCATCGCTGTTCTGCATGTCGTAGAGCTCGGCGAGACGGTCGACGGTGCCCTTGAACGCCGGGTGCGTGGTGACGTCCTCGATGCGCTCACCGTTGAGCCACACCTCGCGACCGTCGCGCAAGGATTCCTTGTAGCGCTCGCCTGTCATCGCTCCCGGGCCGTCCGCGAGCAGCACCTGCTCGAACGGGGTGCGGGTCTGAGTGTCTGTCATGCTCTCCTCAATCTCTAGGTCCAACAACTGTCCGAGGTCGACGCGCTCAGCCGGCGCGCAGACGCTCCCCGATCACACCGACGTGCGCGGCCATCACGGCGCGCGCGGCCTCCGGGTCGCGCGCTTCGATGGCCTCGACGACCCGGCAGTGGAAGTCGTGGGAGCGCTGCGCCTTGGCGACCTCGTTGCGCGGCGCGAACAGCGCCTGGCGCTCCCGGCGCATCGCCTCCAGCGAGGCGTGCAGGAACCGGTTGCCCGACGCCTGCGCGATCGCGACGTGGAACTGCATGCCGAGAGCCGTGAAGCGCTCCTGGTCGTCGAAGGCGGCGCTCTCCTCGTCGAGCAGGGCGCGCAGCACCCGGATGTCCTCGTCGGTGGCGTGCTCGGCGGCGAGCGCCGCGACCGCCGGGTCCAGCGCCGTCTGCGTCTGCGCGATCTCCTCGGCCTCGAGGCCGGCCAGTCGCACCTGGACCTGCATGCTGTCTGCGAGATCCGGAAGGCTGCGGTAGCCGCCGTCGAAGTACAGCAGCGGCTTGGCCTGGCTGCCGCCGGACGCCACCACGCTGCCCACCAGGATCTCGTGATCGCCACCGGGGATGATCTCGTGCACGGTGCAGTCGAAGTAGGCCGCGGCGTCGGCGATCACGGGAGCCCCCGTGACCTGGACGTCCGAAGCGATGCCCTCGAACATGCTCACCTGCGGCTCGCGGCCGCGCTGCGAGAAGTAGCCGGAGACGTCCTGCTGGTGCTCAGCGAGGATGCTGATGGCGAAGTGCCCGCTCCGGCGGACGAACTCCAGCATGCGGCTCTCGGCCAGCAGCGACACGGTGACCAGCAGCGGGTTCAGCGACAGGCTGGCGAAGGACGAGACCGTCAGTCCGTGCACCGTGTCGTCGTCCAGTCGCGTCGTGACGACGGTGACGCCGCTGGCGAAGCGGCGCGCCGCCATCTTGAAGTCCTGCTGCCCGGTGATGACCTGCACACCACCCTGCGAAATGTCGCCCATGCTGTTCCTCCCGCACTCCGTCGTACGAATTGTCTTATTGTTATTTGTTTGCGTGAAGGGCGTCAACACGGGGCACGGGGATCCCGATAATCGGGCGTCCACGGGCGCGGGATCCGCGCGGATGCGCAGACAGGCCCCCGGCGAGAGCGCCGGGGGCCTGTCTGCGATCGGTCGGATGTCAGCGGATGACGAGCATCGCCTTGAGGGTCTCCCCCGCATCCATCGCCCGATACGCCTCGGCGATGTCGTCGAAGGCGTAGGTGTGGTCGATGAGCGCCGACATGTCGAGATCGCCCGCGATCGTGGCGGCGACGAACTCGTCGAGGTAGCGCCGCGCGGGCGCCGTGCCGCCGGCGAGCTGCAGCGCCTTGCCGAACAGGCGCATGGGCGCGATCGGCTCGACGGCGTGGGGCACGCCGACGAAGCCGACGGAACCCCCGACGCGCACGACGTCGAGCGCCGTGTCGAAGGCGCCCTGCATGCCCACAGCCTCCACGACGCGGTCCACCTCGAGATCGTCGAAGGCCGCACGCAGCCGTTCGGCCCCGGACTCCTCGCGACTCACCCGCAGGGTCTCCGCGCCGAACCGGGCGGCCACGGCGAGCCGCTCGGGGTTCTCCCCCAGCACGATCACGCGCGCGGCGCCCTGCATCAGTGCGCCGACGGCGGCGGAGATGCCCACCGCGCCGTCGCCGACCACCGCGACGACGTCACCGGGGCCCACGCCGGCGAGCACCGCCCCGTGATAGCCCGTGGCGAAGACGTCGGCGAGGGGCAGCAGCGCACGAGCCCGCTCCGGCGTGATCTCGTCGATCGCCCACGGCAGCTTCACCAGCGTCGTGTCCGCGTACGGGACTCGGATCCGCTCGGCCTGGGCACCCGCACCGTCGCGCCCCCACAGCCCGCCGTGCTCGCACTGCGAGGGCAGGTCGTGGCGGCACGCCGAGCACGCCCCGTCCGAGTACATGAACGGCGCGATCACGGCGTCGCCGGGGGCGAGGCCGGTGACGGCGCCACCGACCTCGCTCACGACGCCGAGGAACTCGTGCCCCGTGCTGCCGGCCCGGTGTCCGGGGAGCAGACCCCGGTAGGGCCAGAGGTCCGAGCCGCACACGGCCGCGAAGTGGACGTCGACGATGACGTCCGTCGACTGCTCGATCTCGGGATCGCCCACCTCGGCGATGCCGATGCTGCGCGTCCCGTCGGCCCAGCTGCTGCGCATCAGTCGGCCAGCACAACCGTCGTCGGCAGGTGCGCGAGTCCGCGGATGAGCTGGTTCAGGCGGCGCTCGGGCGTGCCGACCTCGAAGCGCTCGACGCGGTCGGCGAGGGCCGAGAGCATCGCGTGCGCCTCCAGGCGCGCGAGGCCCTGGCCGGCGCAGCCGTGCACGCCGTAGCTGAAGGCGAGGTGCTCCGCCGCGTCCTCCCGGGCCACGTCGAAGTCCAGCGGGTTGCCCCACTTGCGCTCGTCGCGATTGGCGGACGGGTAGAACACGACAAGGCGGTCGCCCTCCTTGACCTCGTCCTCGCCGATCCGGGCGTCCTTCGTCGCGACGCGGCAGAAGTACTGCAGCGGCGAGTCGTAGCGCAGGATCTCGTTGACGGCGTTGTTCAGCAGCGAGCGGTCGGCGCGGATCCTGTCCCACTGCTCGGGGTTCTCCGCGAAGAGCTGGATCGCGTTGCTGATTCCGTTGATCGTGGTGTCCACGCCCGCCGTGACGTAGGCGGACATCAGCGGGACGCACGACTCCGCCGGGATCTTCCCCGCCTCTGCGGCGTCGTAGATCGCGCGCCCCATCGAGCCCTCGACGAGGTCGTCCTTGCGGATGCCGGAGAGGTACGCCAGCTGCTCCTGCAGCAGCGGGAACGCCGCCATCGTCCGGTCGCTCATGGGAGCAGCCGCGGAGAAGGCGGAGTCCGCCCAGCGCAGCACCTCGTCGCGACCGTCGGCCGGCAGACCCACGAGGTCGAGCACGACCTGGATCGGGAACGACTGCGCGAGGTCGACGACGCCGTCGAACGACGTGGTCCGGGCGAGCAGATCGTCGACGAGCACCTTCGCCTGGGCGTGGATGTCCTCGCTCAGCGCACGCAGGGCGCGCGGCGAGAGCTTGTCGGCGAGAACCTCGCGCAGCGCGTCGTGCTCGGGCGGGTCGGTCGCGATGATCATGCCGGTGGTGGCCTCGTTGGTCATCGGGTTGAGCGCGATGCCGCGGGCCGAGCTGAAGGTCTCCCAATCGCTCAGCACCTGGCGGACGGCGTCGTATCGTCCGATGCCGAACGCGTCGTGCTTGCTGAGGTAGACCGCGTCGCCGGCCGCGCGGATGCGGTCGTAGGTCGGATGCGGGTTCTCGACGTAGTCCTCGGCGGTGAGGTCGACGTCATCCAGGGTGGGGATGGACATGGTGGTGCTCCGTTCTTCGGGTGTTGCCGGGGCGGTCACCCGCGAGCGACGCTGCGCGCGGTGACCCACTGGGTGCTGGTGAACTCGTCGAGGTTCCAATGACCGCCGTAGCGGCCGCCGTTGCCGGACTGCCCCATGCCGCCCATGGGGACGTACGGGGAATCGTTGATGGTGATGCCATTGATGTGCACCATGCCGGTGCGCACCTTGCCCGCGAGCGCGAGGCCGCGCGACATGTCCCCGGTGTGGATGGCCGCGGACAGACCGTAGGGGGTCGCGTTGGCCAGCTCGATCGCGTGCGCGTCGTCGGTGAAGCGGACGATCGGCAGCACGGGTCCGAAGATCTCCTGCTCGAACGCGGCGTTGCCCGGGACGACTTTGTCGAGCACGGTCGGCCGGAAGAACGGGCCCTCATGAGTCCCGCCGGTGAGCACCTCTGCGCCACCGGCGACGGCCGCATCCACGATCTCCTGCACGCGGGAGGCCTGCAGCTCGCTGATGAGCGGGCCGACGCGGGTGGCGGCGTCCGTCGGATCGCCGAAGGGCAGCGCCGCGACGGCGGCGTGCAGGCGGCGCGTGAACTCGTCGGCGATCGACTCGTGCACGAGGTGACGCCCTGTGGCCATGCAGATCTGACCGTTGTGCAGGAGCGATCCGGACACCGCGGCGGCGATCGCCTCGTCGAGGTTCGCGTCCTCCAGGACTATGAGCGCGTTGTTTCCGCCCAGCTCGAGCACGACCTTCTTCAGCAGACCGCCGGCGACCTCGCCGACACGGCGACCCGCGGCCGTCGAACCGGTGAACGAGATGACGTCGGTGTGCGGCGAGGCGACGACCGCCTGGCCCGTCTCCGGGCCGCCGGGGATGACGTGCAGCACGCCCTCGGGCAGGCCCGCCTCCTCGAACGCGAGGGCGATCGCGGTGCCGCCGGAGACCGCGGTCTTCACGTCCGGCTTGAGGATCACGGCGTTGCCCAGTGCCAGGGCCGGAGCAACCGACCGCATCGCGAGCAGCATCGGTGCGTTCCACGGGGCGATCACGCCGATGACACCGGCCGGGACGCGGCGGGCCATCGACAGGACCGCCGGGTCCTCGTGCGGTAGCAGATCACCGTACGGCTGGTCGACGAGACCGGCCGCGGCGCGGAGCTCCTCGACGGACTTGTGGATCTCGCCGTCGACCTTCGCCGCGATCGCACCCTCCTCGCGCTGCAGCAGGACGCGCTCGTCCCGGCTCAGCCGCTCCAGGGCGTCCGCCGCGCGCAACAGGATCGCGGCGCGCTCGGACGGGGGCGTTGCGGCCCACGCCGGCTGGGCCGCACGAGCGGCGCGTCCGGCCGCGTCCACGTCCTGGGCGTCGCCGAGGCCGACGCGTCCGATGGTCGCACCCGTCGCGACGTCGTGGACGTCGGTGGTGCCGCCGTGGGCCGGGACCCACGTTCCGGTGAAGATCCGTCCGGCCGAGATCTCCTCGCTGAGCACACCCATGTTTCCCGCTTCCTGCCTGTCGTCGTCGACCCGCCACCCTTGCGCGTGGGGCACTGGCGCCAGTCAATCAATCCGGGCGCGCGTCATTCAGCCGCATGGAGTCGGAATCTCGCAGGGTGCGCTCCGACACGGCGTCGCACGGGTCATCGCGGATCGCCGGTCCGGACGACGATCGAGGCCCGCCCCACACCGTGGGACGGGCCTCGCAAGAATGTTTCGCGCGATTGTACGCGGCTGCGCTGCTTAGCGGCGGAGCCCCAGACGCTCGATCAGCGAGCGGTAGCGCTCGATGTCGACATCCTGGAGGTAGCCGAGCAGACGACGACGCTGACCGACGAGCAGGAACAGGCCACGACGCGAGTGGTGGTCGTGCTTGTGCTCCTTGAGGTGCTCGGTGAGGTCCTTGATGCGCTGCGTCAGCATCGCAACCTGCACCTCGGGGGATCCGGTGTCACCGGGGTGCGTCGCGTACTCTTCGATGATCGCCTTCTTGACGTCTGCATCCAGTGCCATAGGTGATCCCCTTCCTCTTTGCTGCGCGGTGCCCGACGCCTGATGCGTGGGCTCTCTTTCTCCGCGGCCGATCGAACGGCAACCGCACAAGTCTATCAGCACCGGGAGGGTCCGTGCGCCGGGCCCGGATCCGCGGCCGCCCCGGGCGCCGATACGCTCGACAGGTGAGACATCTGATCGACCTGAGCCCGTTCCGGCGTTCTCCGGCCTTCGCCCGGATGTGGGTCGGCTCCACCCTCAGCGGCATCGGCGGCCAGCTCACCGTGGTCACGGTGATGCTGCACGTGTTCGACCTCACCCGGAGCACGTTCGCCGTGTCTATGATCGCGGTGGCCGGGCTCCTGCCGATGATCCTCGCCGGGCTCTACGGCGGCATGCTCGCCGATGCCTTCGACCGGCGCCGGGTGGCGCTCATCGCCGCCGTCGTCGCCTTCGCGGCGACCGCGCTGCTGGCGACCCTGACCTGGACGCACTCCGAGACGATCTGGTGGCTGTATGCGCTCAGCATGGTCATCGCCGCTGCGAACTCCGTCGGCTTCGCCACCCGCACCGCGATCGTGCCGCGGCTGCTCCCCCGCGAGCTGCTCGCCCCGGCCTCGGCGCTCAACGGCATCGCCTTCGGCATGACGGTGATGGCGGGTCCGGCCCTCGCCGGGATCCTCGTGGCGCTCACCGGCTACGGATGGACCTACACGATCGACGTGGTCCTGATGCTGTCGATGTTCCTCGGCCTGTGGACGCTGCCCGCGCTCAAGCCGGAGGGCGAGGTCGTCCGGCCCGGGCTCGCCTCGCTCGCAGACGGATGGCGCTTCCTGCGGCGGGCGGGCAACATCCGCATGCAGTACATCCTCGACATCTGCGCGATGACCTTCGGCCAGCCGCTGGCGCTGTTCCCCGCGCTCGGCACCGTGATCCTCGGCGGCGGAGCGGTCACGACCGGCCTGCTCACCGCCGCCGTGGCGGTCGGGGCGTTCCTGTCCAGCCTGTTCTCCGGACGCGTCGTGCACTACCGCTGGCATGGTCGCGGCATCGCCCGCGCCGTGCAGCTCTACGGCGCCATGATCGTGCTGTTCGGCGTGGTGCTCGTGGTGGGCGCGCTGCGCCCCGCAGGCTCGTCCGCGTCGTCGTCGTCCCCCGACGCGACGCTCATCGTGCTCGCCTGCATCGCACTCGCGCTCTCCGGGGCGGCCGACAACGTCAGCGCGATCTACCGCAACACGATGATGCAGGCCGCGGTGCCCGACACCATGCGCGGCCGGCTGCAGGGCGTGTTCGTGATCGTCGTCGCGGGCGGACCGCGCCTCGGCGCCCTCTACGCCGGCGTGCTGGCTTCGCTCACCGCCCTGTGGTTCCCGCCGCTGCTCGGCGGCCTGCTCGTGATCGGCCTGGTCGCCGTGCTCATGCGCCTCAGCCCGCGCTTCCGCGCCTATGACGCGGAGGATCCGCAGCCCTGAGCACCCGGGGCTCCGCAAGCCGCGACGAATGTCCCCGGCCGGGAGCAGAGTGTCCGCATGAGCACTCCTGTTCGCACCATCACGCTGCCCCTCGTGGGGCCGTACGACCTCGGCGAGGTCGCACTCATGGGGTTCGGCCACCGCGACGAGTCCGCCTTCGACGGCGTCATGCGGCTGGCATTCTGCACCGATGCGCTGGACGCGCAGGTCGGTGTCGAGGTACGCCAGACGGACGACGCGCTCGCGCTGACCGTGCAGGGCGACGGCGATCTCGCCGCGATCGCCGCACAGGTCGCCCGGATCGTGTCCGCCGATCACGACGGGGACGCGTGGGCGGCGGTGTGCGCGGCGGATCCGGTGCTCGCCCGTGTGCACGAGGCCGCGCCGGGCTTCCGCCCCTCGAACTTCTCCAGTCCGTACGAGGCCGCGGTGTGGGCCGTGCTGTCCGCCCGTCGCGCCCGCCGACAGGGCATCGTGCTGCGACGACGGCTCTCCGAGCAGCACGGCGCGGTCTTCGAGCTCGCCGGGCGCGGCGAGGCCGCACTGCCGCTGCCCGCGCAGCTGCTCGAGCTGGAGGCGTTCCCCGGACTCCCGGCGGATCGGATCCCGCGCCTGCACGCGATCGCGCGCGCGGCACTGGACGGCATGCTCGACGTGCGTCGACTGGTGGCGATGACGCCGACCGATGCGATGCTGGAGATGCAGCGACTGCCCGGCATCGGCCCCTTCTACAGCGCCCTGATCGTGATCCGCGCCTGCGGTCTCGCCGATGTGCTGTCGACCCAGGAGGAGCACACGCGTGCCGCAGTCGAGGCCCTGTACGGGCTGGACCACGCCCCTGGCGACGCCGAGCTGGCGGAGATCGCCGAGGCCTGGCGCCCGTTCCGCACGTGGGCGGCGGTGGCCCTGCGCGCGGTCGGATCCCGGCTCGGCGCCCACAACGCGGCCTGAGGCCGCGGCCGGGTGGAGGCGGTACGTGGGACGCCGAAGGGCGGGCGCCATGCGGCGCCCGCCCTTCGGCGAGAGGGGGATCAGGCCGCGAGAGCGCCCTGCAGGTCGAGTGTGATGGTCACGTCCTTGCCGACGAGCACGCCGCCGGTCTCCAGCGCCGCGTTCCAGGTGAGCCCGAAGTCCTCGCGGTTGATGACGGCCTTGGCCGATGCGCCGGCCTTGTAGTTGCCGTACGGGTCGGATCCGAAGCCGCCGAAGTCGAGCTCGAACGTGACCGGCTTGGTGACGCCGTGGATGGTGAGGTCGCCGTCGACGTAGAAGTCGCCGTCCTCGAGGCGGGCGCCCGTGGAGGCGAACTCCATGGTCGGGTACTTCTCGACGTCGAAGAAGTCGGCCGACATCAGGTGGCCGTTGCGGCCGGCGTCGCCGGTGTCGAGCGAGGTCACGTCGACGCTCGCCTCGACGCGCGCCTCGAGCGGGTTCTCCGGGGCGACGAGGGTGGCGCTCTTCACGCCGAACGTGCCGCGCACCTTCGAGATCATCATGTGACGCACGCTGAAGGTGACCTCGCTGTGTGCGGGGTCGAGGTTCCAGGTGCCGCTGCGGTAGCCGGGGATGTCGATGGTCATGAGTGCTCCTCGTCGGAAGTGTTCTTGGGAGCCGCCCGGAGGCGACATGAGAGTCCAACCTGCATTCAGGTGAATGCATTCCCGATTCCCCGGATTATTTTCGCGAAGGGCGGCCGACACGACGAAGGCCCCGTCGACGACGGGGCCCTCGGTGCGATCGGTCAGCCGACGGCGACGAGATCGATGATGAAGATGAGGGTCTTGCCTCCGAGGAAGTGACCGGATCCGGCGGGTCCGTAACCGAGGTGCGGCGGGATGATGAGCTCGCGGCGGCCGCCGACCTTCATGCCGGGGATGCCCTCCTGCCAGCCCTGGATCAGGCCGCGCAGCGGGAACTGGATGGTCTCGCCGCGGCCCCACGAGGAGTCGAACTCCTCACCGGTGTCGTGCTCGACTCCGGCGTAGTGCACGGTCACGGTGTCGCCGGGCTTTGCCTCGTCGCCGGTTCCCTCGATGATGTCGCGGATCACGAGCTCCGTGGGAGCGGGGCCGGTGGGGGCGTCGAACTCGGGCTTGGTGCGCTCAGTCATGCGTCCATCCAACCCGAGGGCGCGGGGCGGGGTCAACGTGAGGCACTGCGCCGACGGCGAACAGGCCGGTTCCCTGCGTCGGCACACACCGGATCCTTGACATCGCCGCACGTCGGGTGCAGTCTGAATTCAGACCAACTCAGCGCCCGGAGGACTTGCAGGCATCGCCGCAGCACCGGGCGCTGAGTCTTGCTCAGACCGCCAGCAGCGCATCCCGGGCGGCGTGCGTGCGATGCAGCAGCGTCTGCTCGTCCTGCGTGGCCAGCGGATCCCTCCCGGTGATGATGCGCTGGCGCACCGAGGCGAGCGTGGTCGCGTCCTTGATGAAGCCGCGCATGATCCGGCGCCGATCACCCCGCAGGCCGGCGGCCCATTGCATCCCGGCCCGCCGCCCCGCGGGCGTCGCCAGCATGGACACCTCCTGTGGAGTGAACCAGCCCGCGGTCGCGTAGTCGCCCAGTCGGGCGTAGGTCAGGCGGGCCTCCTCCTTGCGCAGCAGGATGATCGCGACGATGAAGCCGATGAACAGCGGCACCTGCAGCACGAAGTACAGCACGAAGAAGTTGCCGATCATCGACGAGCCGTTCCACAGCGCGTGCAGCGCCATCGCCCCGATGAGCCCCACGGCACCGAAGCCCAGCGCGCGTCCGGCCGAGGCGCCGCGGCGCGCGGCGAGGCCGATCGCGAATCCCGTCACGGAGGTGAACATGGCGTGCGCGAAGGGGGACATGAGCCCGCGCAGCACGAACGTGAACGTGAGATCGGAGGCCCCGCCCTCGATGAGGCTGATCGCGAAGTACTGGATGTTCTCCGTGAAGGCGAACCCGGCTCCGACGAACGCCCCGTACACGATGCCGTCGACCGGGCCGTCGAAGGTGCGTCGCGCCATCACGAAGACGAGGAACACGCCGAGGCCCTTGGCCGTCTCCTCGACGAGCGGCGCCTGGATCACGGCGGACAGGGCGTCGTCGCGCTGTCCGAACAGCAGCGTCAGCAGCAGGTCGACGAGCAGTGCCAGTCCGACCGAGGCGATCGCGCCCCACGCGATCGCGAACGCGACGACCGACTTCGGCTCCGGCTCCCAGCGGTCGATGAAGAACGCTCCGAAGAAGACGATCGTGAGTGGCACGAGCGCAAGCAGCATGCCCGCGAGCGAGGCGGCCGGCCCGAGCGCCCACACGAAGTAGGCGATGAGTCCGAGCATCACGAAGCCCAGCGCGCCGAACGCCCAGACCGACGCGTGCCGCCCTTTCGCCGACGGCACCGGCAGCGCGGGCACCGCCTGTGCGGGTGCGGGCGGCGTGTACGCGTCATACGCGGCGGCGGCGTGATGCTCCGGGCGCCGCGCGAGCACCGAGGCGTACACCGGCGAGACCGGCGTCGATGCCGTCTGCGGATGGCTCTGCGGCTGCACGTACTGCGGCTGCGGCGGTTGCGCGTACTGCGGCTGCGCGTACGACGGCGACTGCGGCGCGGAGGGCTGCCGGGGGACGTCCTGCGGCTGCGATGCGGACGGACGCGAGGCGGGGCGCTGCGCGGCAGGATCGCCGTGTCCTCCAAAACTCATGCCCAAAGCCTAGAGGCTCACCCGGCCGGGGTCGCGGACGCGCCCGGTAGCGTGGAGCCATGCGGTTCGCTCATCTGCGCCGTCCCGAGTCCGACGTCCCCGTCCTCGCCGTCCTCGACGGCGACGTCGCGACGCTCGTCTCCGATCTCGTGGATCCGGCCCCTGCCACACTCCAGCAGCTCATCGAGGGCGGCGATGCCCTGCTCGACGCCGTGCGCCGCGCGCACGCCGACGGCACCGCCCCGGTGCACCCGCTCGGCGGATTCGGCTTCAGCGCGGCCGTGCTCGCGCCGCCGGTGGTGCTGGCGATCGGCCTGAACTACGCCGCGCACTCCAGCGAGCTGGGGCTCAAGACGGACACCGCGCCGACGGTGTTCACCCTCTGGCCCAACTCGCTGTCCGGCCACGGGCAGACCACGTCCTGGCCGCGCGCGCTGTCCGAGTCGGTCGACTACGAGGCCGAGCTCGGCGTCGTGATCGGTGCCGCGGCCAAGGACGTGTCCGCCGAGGACGCGCTCGATCACGTCTGGGGCTACACCGTCGTCAACGACATCACCGCCCGGGACATCCAGTTCGCCGAGGCGCAGTGGTCGCGGTGCAAGTCGTTCGACGGCTTCTCCCCCACCGGCCCGGTGGTCGTGACCGCCGATGAGGTCCCGGATCCGCAGGACCTGCACATCTGGACCGTGGTCGACGGGCACACCGTGCAGGATGCGTCGACCGCGCAGATGGTGCGCCCCGTCTCGACGCTCATCGCGCACCTGTCGCGCTCGCTCACGCTGCGGCCGGGGACGCTCATCTCCACGGGCAGCCCCGGCGGGGCCGGCTACTCCCGCGATCCGCAGATCTTCCTCCGCGACCGCTCCACCGTGACCGTCGGCATCGACGGCATCGGCGAGCTCACGACGCACTGCCGGATCCTGGACTGATCCGACGCCGGCACCGGCCGGCACGCGAAACGGCCCGTCGCTTGTCCGGCGACGGGCCGTTCGACGTACCGCGCGGCGGTCAGGCCCCGGCGTCGACGTCCTTCGAGGGGATCACCGGGATCGCCGCGGTGACGGTCTCCAGACCGGACAGGCGCGCGGGCGACAGCTGCTTGGTGACCTCCTCGCGCGACATCAGCCCGGCCTCGACGACGAGGTCGGCGACGTTGCGGTTGGTCAGCAGCGCCGTCTTCGCGAGGGCGGCGGACGCGGCGTATCCGATGAACGGGGTCAGCGCGGTGATCACGCCGACCGACGAGCCCACCATGCCGCCGAGGCGGTCGCGGTTGGCGGTGATGCCGTCGATGCAGTTCACGCGCAGGGTCCACATGGCCTGGCGCATCCAGGTGATGGACTGGAAGATCGAGTGCGCGATCACCGGCTCGAACGCGTTCAGCTGGAGCTGGCCCGCCTCGGCCGCCATCGTCACCGTCATGTCGGAGCCGGCAACCGCGAAGGCGACCTGGTTCACGACCTCCGGGATGACCGGGTTGACCTTGCCCGGCATGATGCTGGACCCCGCCTGCATGGCGGGCAGGTTGATCTCGCCGAGACCCGCCTGCGGACCGGAGGAGAGCAGACGCAGGTCGTTGCAGATCTTGGAGAGCTTCATCGCGTTGCGCTTGAGCGACGAGGAGAACGACATGAAGGATCCGGTGTCGCTCGTGGCCTCGACGAGGTCGGTCGCGGTGGCCAGGTCCAGGCCGGAGATCTCGCGCAGGTGCTTCAGCACGGCGGGTGCGTAGTTCGGGTGCGTCGTGATGCCGGTACCGATCGCGGTGGCGCCCATGTTGATCTCGTACATGAGCCAGGCGTTCTCGGTGAGGCGCGTGTGATCGTAGCCGAGCGTCGAGGCGAAGCCGTGGAACTCCTGGCCCAGCGTCATCGGCACGGCGTCTTGGAGCTGCGTGCGGCCGACCTTCAGCACATCGTGGAACTCGCGGGCCTTGTTCAGGAACGACACGCGCAGCAGGTCCAGCTCGTCGAGCAGGGAGCGCAGGTTCAGCGACAGCCCGATCTTGATCGCCGTCGGGTAGACGTCGTTCGTGGACTGGCTGCGATTCGTGTGGTCGATCGGCGAGAGGAACGCGTAGTCCCCCTTCTCGCGCCCGGCGAGTTCGAGCGCGATGTTGGTGATCACCTCGTTCGCGTTCATGTTGGTCGAGGTGCCGGCGCCGCCCTGGATGACCCCGACGATGAACTGGTCGTGGAACTCGCCGTCGATGACCTTCTGCGCGGCGGCGTCGATGAGGTCGGCCCGCTCGGCGTCGAGGGCGCCGATCTCCTTGTTGGCGCGGGCGCTCGCCTGCTTGACCATCGCCAGGGCTTCGATCAGCTCGGGGTAGACCGAGATGGGCCGCTTCGTGATCGGGAAGTTCTCTGCGGCGCGGAGTGTATGGATCCCCCAATACGCGTCGGCCGGGATCTCCTTGCTTCCCAGGGAGTCGGTTTCGGTTCGGGTGGCAGGCGCAACGGCGGCCATGGACACATCCTCGTGGGTGATGGCGAACAGGGAAGGGGGATGCGTCCATCCTACCCGGCCGGACTTCGGCGACCGGGCGTCAGCGGCCGGGCTTGCGCGAGAACGCCTCCAGCCGCTGCTGCGGGCTCAGCGCCGCCATCCGCGCCACCCACGCGGGGCTGAACGTGTCGACCGGGGACGCCTCGACCACCGGCACCACGGTGTGCGTGATCGTCTCGGGCCGCACGTGCACGAGCTGGAACGACTGCGCGGCGTCCATGCCGTTCACGCGGTCCGCGGGGCTCGCGACGTCCATCGTGTAGCAGGTGGCGCCGGCGACGCTCACGGGGACGCCGGCGAACGTGGCGTGCAGCGAGTAGTGCAGGTGCCCCGCCAGGATGCCGCGCACATCGGAACCGCGCACGATCTCGGCGAGCTCGTCCTGATGGCGCAGCTCGAGGATGTCGAAGAACGGGATGTGGCTGGGCACCGGCGGATGGTGCATCGCGAGCAGAGTCCCATGCGGGGCGGGCGTGCGCAGCTGCTCGGCGAGCCAGGCCCGCTGGCCGGGGTCGATGTCGCCGTGATGCCAGCCGGGCACGGTGGAGTCCAGCGCGATCACCCGCAGCCCGTTCAGGTCCCACACTCCGGTGACCGGCTCCTCGGTGGGGTCCGCCCCGAGCAGGTGCTCACGCAGCGCGGGGCGCTCGTCGTGGTTGCCCGCGACCCAGATCACGGGCGCGCCGAGGCGCTCCGCGACGGGTTCCACGGCCGCGCGCAGGCGCCGGTAGGCGTCGGGCTCGCCGAGATCGGCGAGATCCCCGGTGACCACGATCGCGTCGGGCCGGTCGGCCGCGCGCTCGATCGCGGCGAGGGTGCGGGCCAGCGTGCGGTCCACGTCGAACCGGCCGCCGAGGGCCGCTCCCCCGGCGAGCAGGTGCGGATCGCTCACATGCACGAGCGTGTGCGTGGGCGCCGCGGAGCGGCCGAACTGCGCTGTCATGCCGCTAGGCTAGCGCCGCCCGCGGACCCGGCACCGCGACGTGACGTGACGTGACTACTTGACGACGATGAGCAGGATGCCTGCGACCACGGCGGCGGCGCACACGGCGAAGCAGCCGTAGGCCGCGATCTGCGCGAGCGTCTTCTGCCCGTCGCTGAGGGGGCTCTTCCGCGCCGCCTTGGCGGCGGCCTTGGCGGCGCGCTTCGCCTCCTTGTCGCTGATCACGGTGATCGCGTCGGTGAACTCCGCCGGCGACACGACCGGCGAGCGTCCGGCCCGCACCAGCATCCGCAGACCCAGGGCGTAGAAGCCCACGACGATCAGGGTGCCCACCAATGCGGCGCCGAGCACCTCGAAGAAGGCGTCCCAATGGATCATCACGGTCACTGGTCCGTCCCCTTCGCCTTGGCCTTGGCCTTCGCCTTGGCACGCTCACGGGCGCGCTGCGCCCTGGCCTGACGCGGAGTGAGCGGCGGCTCCTCCGGGACCTCGATGGCGCGGCCGGAGTGGGCCACCTCGCTGAAGGCGTTGTTCGCCGTCACGGCGTTGCGGCGCGAACGCAGGAACAGTCCGATGATCACGGCGAGAGCGAGGATCGCGTCGATCAGCACGCCCCAGCCGCCGCCCAGCACGACGATGAGTGCGGCGAGGGCGCCGACCGCTCCTGCGGCGGGAAGCGTGAGCACCCAGCCCAGCGCGATGCGCCCGGCGGTCCGCCAGCGCACCGTGGAGCCGCGGCGACCGAGTCCGGATCCGATCACGGATCCCGAGGCGACCTGCGTCGTGGACAGCGCGAAGCCGAGGGCGCTGGAGGCCAGGATCGTGGCGGCGGTGGAGGTCTCCGCCGCGAAGCCCTGCGCGGGCTTCACGTCGGTGAGGCCGCGCCCGAGGGTGCGGATGATGCGCCAGCCGCCGAGGTAGGTGCCCAGGGCGATCGTGCAGGCACAGGCGATGATGACCCACAGCTGCGGCTCGTGGTGCGCACCCGACTGCCATCCGACCGTGATCAGGGCGAGCGTGATGACGCCCATGGTCTTCTGCGCGTCGTTCGTGCCGTGTGCGAGGGCGACCAGGGAGGACGTGAAGATCTGTCCCCAGCGGAACCCGCTGCGGCCGTCGGGCTTGCCGTCGTAGCGGCGGGTCACCAGATAGGCGAGCTTCGTGGCGAGGAACGCGATGAGCCCGGCGGTGACCGGGGCGATGAGCGCCGGCAGCACGACCTTGGACAGCACGGCACCGAAGTCGATGCCGTTCATGCCGATGCCGACCAGGGTGGCGCCGATGAGACCGCCGAACAGCGCGTGCGAGGAGCTGGACGGCAGCCCCAGCAACCACGTGAGCATGTTCCAGGTGATCGCGCCGATCAGGCCCGCGAAGATCAGGGCGGGGAACAGATCGCCGTGGATCTGGTCCTCGCGGACGATCCCGCCCGAGATGGTCTTGGACACCTCGGTGGACAGGAACGCGCCGACCAGGTTGAGGCCGGCCGCCAGCATGACCGCGGTGCGGGGCTTGAGGGCTCCGGTCGCGATGGGCGTCGCCATGGCGTTCGCCGTATCGTGAAACCCGTTGGTGAAGTCGAAGAACAGTGCCAGCAGGATCACCAGCACGACGATGAGGGCTGCGGTTTCCACCGATCGCTTTCGAGTCGAGGGACGTGACGAACGAAGAGTTCACCGGGGGTTCAGCATCCGTTAACGGGCCGAAAGCATCCTCCCACCCCGACCCAGGCCGGTCAACTTGAGACCCCCGGCATCCGGCCGCCGACGGCGCCGCCTCGACTAGCGTGGAAGCGTGACCTCTGTCTCTGCGACGCCCTCCTCCGCATCCCCACTCCCGCCGCGCGCGGCCCGCCGTTCGCGGATCCGCAGCCATCACGGCGACGTGTTCGACGATCCGTACGACTGGCTGCGCGCGAAAGACGACCCGGAGGTGGTCGCCCACCTCGAGGCCGAGAACGCGTACACGGATGCCCGCGTGGCCCACCTCGAGCCGCTGCGGGAGACCCTGTTCCAGGAGATCAAGGGGCGCGTGCAGGAGTCCGACCTGTCGGTGCCGACGCGCCGCGGCGACTGGTGGTACTACGGCCGCACGGTCGAGGGCCAGCAGTACGGGCTGCAGTGCCGTGCCGCGGTCTCCTCCCCCGACGACTGGACCCCTCCGCTGCTGGACCCGGCCGTCCCGGTCGCGGGCGAGCAGATCCTGCTCGACGGCAACGTCGAGGCGGAGGGCCACGAGTTCTTCGCGATGGGCGCGTTCGACGTGTCGGACGACGCCACCCGGCTGCTGTGGTCGACCGACTTCGAGGGTGATGAGCGGTACACGGTGCGGGTGCGCGAACTGACCACCGGCGAGACCCTGCCCGATGAGATCCCCGGCACGTCCGGCGCGTTCTTCACGCCGGACGGCACCGCCGTGCTGTACACGACCGTCGACGACTCCTGGCGCCCGGACACCCTCTGGCTGCACCGGATCGGCACCCCGGTGTCCGATGACGTGCAGCTGTTCCACGAACCGGACGAGAGGTTCTGGCTCGGTGCGGGGATCACCCGCAGCCGGAGGTACCTCGTCATCGGGGTCGGATCCTCGATCACCAGCGAGGAGCTCCTGGTCGACCTCGACGACATCACCGCGCCGCCGCGCGTGGTGTGGCCTCGGCGCGAGGGCGTGGAATACGCGATCGAGCACACGGTGGTCGAGGGTCGGGACGAGCTGCTCGTGCTGCACAACGACGGAGCCCTCGACTTCGAGCTGGTCGCGGTGTCGGCCGAGGACCCGCAGGGCCCGCGCCGCGTCGTGCTCGCGCACACGCCGGGGCGGCGCCTGCTCGACGTCGACGCCTTCCGGGACGTCACCGTCGTCGCATACCGGCTCGAGGGCCTCGAGCGGATCGCGCTCCTCGATTCCGCCGCGGGGACGCTCGAGGAGCTCGGCTTCGACGAGCCGCTGTTCTCCGCCGGCTTCGGCGGCAACCCGGAGTGGTCCTCGCCGTACCTCCGGCTCGGCTACGGCTCGTTCGTGACGCCGTCGACCGTGTACGACCTGGAGCTGGCGACGCGCACGCTGCACCTGCGCAAGCGCCAGCCCGTGCTCGGCGGCTACGACCCCTCCGCCTACGGACAGCGCCGCGACTGGGCCGTGGCCGAGGATGGCACCCGGGTGCCGATCTCGCTGGTGTGGCGGCGCTCCTTCGGCGAGCCCGGATCGGCGCCGCGCCCCGTGCACCTGTACGGGTACGGCTCGTACGAGCACTCGATCGACCCGGGCTTCTCCGTCATGCGGCTGAGCGAGCTCGACCGCGGCGTGGTGTTCGCGGTCGCGCACGTGCGCGGCGGCGGCGAGATGGGCCGGCAGTGGTACGAGGACGGCAAGCTCGGCAGGAAGACCAACACGTTCACCGACTTCGTCGCCGCGGCCCGGCACCTCGTATCCGCGGGCGTGACCGAGCCGGAGCGGATGGTCGCCGAGGGCGGCAGCGCGGGCGGACTGCTCATGGGCGCGGTCGTGAACCTCGCGCCGGAGCTGTTCGGCGGCGTGCTCGCCTCGGTGCCGTTCGTCGACGCCCTGACCACGATCCTGGATCCGTCCCTCCCCCTCACCGTGATCGAGTGGGACGAATGGGGCGACCCCTTGCACGACGCCGAGGTGTACGCCTACATGAAGTCGTACACGCCGTATGAGAACGTGCGCGAGGGCGTCGCGTACCCGTCGATCCTCGCCGTCACCTCGCTCAACGACACGCGCGTGCTGTACGTCGAGCCCGCGAAGTGGGTCGCCCGGCTGCGTGACGCGGGGGCCGAGGACGTGCTGCTCAAGTGCGAGATGGTGGCCGGCCACGGCGGCGTCACCGGCCGCTACAACTCATGGCGCGAGCGCGCGTTCGAGCTGGCCTGGATCCTGGACCGCCTGGGGGTCGCCGCCGTCTGAGAGGCGTCCTGCGCGCACTTCACGTGGGGCACCCTCCGCGCGCGCTCCCGACGCGGGATCAGGCAGACACGCGGAATGAGGCGGATCCGGGCGGCGGTCGCCTGACCCTGCGTGATCGCCTGTTCCCGTGTGCTGCCCGAGCCACCGTCGCTCGTCCTGCACAACGGGCCTCGGCGGGCAGCTACATATCAGCCGAACAGTGCCGCGGCCTCTTCGTAGCGCTGCAGCGGGACGGTGTTCAGCTCGCCGAGCGCCTCGGCGAACGGCACCCGCACGATGTCGGTGCCGCGCATCGCCACCATCTGACCCCAGGCGCGGTCGACGAGGGCGTCGGCGGCGTGCAGTCCCAGGCGCGTCGCGAGGACGCGGTCGAAGCC
>JAFDWP010000206.1 GCA_018268435.1 Actinomycetota bacterium | reverse complement strand
TCGGTCACGATGCCCTGCGCGGTCTCGCGCGCCTCGGCGCTCGGCGCCTCCGCCGGTTCGACCACGATGGTCACGGTCCCGCCGTCGCCGCCGTCGACCCCGGCGGTCCAGCACGCCACCTCCTCCGGCGCATCGATCCGGATGAAGGTCGCGCCGTCGAGCTCGATCGTGTCGGGGAGTGTGCCCATGATCCGATCCAACCAGGCCGCGCCGTGGCACGGAAGACGGAGGCGACACAGCCGCCTCGCTGCATTCACCCCGCGTTCATCTCACCGTATCCCCCGGCGACACCCAGACCGTATGATCCTGATACCCAGTACCCGGCCGCACCAGCCGGAGACCCCGAGAGGACACCATGGCACTCAACTCCCGCCGCGCGCGCATCGGCGCCGGCATCGCGCTGGCGACCACCGCCGCGCTGCTTCTCGCCGGCTGCTCCGGATCCGGATCCGGCTCCGGGGACAGCGGCGGCACCAAGGCCGCCACGGCAACCTCGCTCAAGGACTTCGGGACCCTCGCGGATCTGGAGAAGGCCGCGGAGAAGGAGGGCAAGCTCAACGTCATCGCGCTCCCCCACGACTGGGCCAACTACGGCGAGATCCTCGACGCGTTCAAGAAGAAGTACCCGAAGATCACCATCAACGAGGCCAACCCGGACGGATCCAGCGCGGACGAGATCGCCGCCGCGAAGACCAACGAGGGCCTCGACACCGCCCCCGACGTGTTCGACCTCGGACTCACCGTCGCCCTGCAGAACACCTCCAAGTTCGCGCCGTACAAGGTCGCGACCTTCGGCGACATCCCGGACACGCTCAAGGAGAAGACGGGCCTGTTCACCGGCGACTACGGCGGGTACATGTCGGTCGGCTATGACTCCTCGAAGTTCCCGGAGCCGAAGACCCTCGACGACCTGAAGAAGCCCGCCTACAAGGGCGCGGTCGCGCTCAACGGCGACCCGACCCAGGCCGGTGCGGCGTTCGGCGCGGTGGGCCTGGCCACGGTGCAGTCCGGCGGCACGCTGGACGACTACCAGAAGGGCATCGACTACTTCGCCGACCTGCAGAAGGCCGGCAACCTGCTCAAGGTCGACCCGACCACCGCGACGATCACGAGCGGCGAGACCCCGATCGTGTTCGACTGGGACTACCTGAACGCCGCGCACAAGAAGGACAACCCGAACTGGAAGGTCGTCGTCTTCTCGGGCGCCGGCTATGCGGCCTACTACAACCAGGCGATCAACAAGGCCGCCCCGCACCCGGCCGCCGCGCGGCTGTGGGAGGAGTTCCTGTACAGCGACGAGGTGCAGAACCTCTGGCTCAAGGGCGGCGCACGACCGGCCCGCATGGACGCGATGACCAAGGCCGGCACGATCGACAAGACCCTCGCCGCCGAGCTGCCCGCCGCGCCGAGCGACGTCTTCGTGCCCACCGAGAAGCAGTCCACCGACGCCGGCACGCTGCTCGGTCAGAAGTGGGCCGCGGCGGTCCAGTGACCGCTCCCGCCTCCGCGGCCCCGGCCGCAGGACCCGCCGGGTCGAAGCCACGCGCTTCGGCCCGGCGGGGCTCGTCGGTGCTGGCCGCGCTCGGGCTGGTGCCGTTCGCCGCGTACCTGCTGGTGTTCCTCGTGCTGCCGACGATCCTCGCGGTCGGCACGGGCCTGTTCACGGGCGACGGCGCCTTCACCTGGAGCAACCTCTCCGCGCTCGCGGATCCGACCGTGGTCGCCACGTTCTGGAACTCCGCCTGGATCTCCCTGCTCACCGCCGCCGTCGGCGCGCTGCTCGGCGCCCTCGTCTGCTATGCCCTTCTCGGCATGAATCCCTCCGGCGGCGTGCGCACCGTGGTCGACGCCGCCTCCGGCGTGCTCGCACAGACCGGTGGCGTGATGCTCGCCTTCATGTTCATCGCGTCGATCGGCCTCAAGGGCGTGCTGACGATGTTCCTGAAGGACGCGTTCGGCATCGACCTGTTCGCGAACGGACCGTGGATCTACGACCTGCCCGGCCTGATCCTGCCGTACCTGTACTTCCAGATCCCGCTCATGGTGATCACGTTCATGCCCGCGCTGTCGGCACTGAAGCCGCAGTGGTCCGAGGCCAACCTCACGCTCGGGGGCACGCGCGGGAGCTTCTGGCTGCGCATCGGCATACCGGTGCTCGCCCCCTCGTTCCTCGCGAGCTTCCTGCTGCTGTTCGCGAACGCGTTCTCGTCCTACGCCACGGCCGCCGCCCTGGTCAGCCAGGGCGCCCCGATCGTCACCCTGCAGATCCGCACCGCGCTCACGAGCGAGACCGTGCTCGGACGGGAGAACCTCGCCGGCGCGCTCGCGCTCGGCATGATCGTGGTCGTCGGGATCGTGATGTGGCTGTACTCGCTGGTGCAGCGCCGGGCTGCGAGGTGGCAGGCATGAACCGCCTCGGCCCCTCCGCCGTCACCCGCTGGATCATCGGCATCGTGATCGGCCTGTTCTTCCTGATCCCGCTGGTCGCGACCCTGCTCTACACGTTCCGCGCCCAGGACGGATCCTTCACGCTCGCGCACTGGGCCGCGCTCGGCGACCCGGCGCAGGCCGCGACCTACCAGCCGATCTGGACGGGCCTGGGCAACTCGCTCATCCTCGCGGTCGTCACGGTGCTCATCGTGCTGTTCGTGCTCGCGCCGACCATGATCCTGGTGAACCTGCGCTTCCGGCGGCTGCGCCCCGTGTTCGAGTTCGCCGTGCTGCTGCCGATCACGATCCCCGCGATCGTGCTGGTCGTCGGGCTCACCCCGATCTACCTGCAGATCGGGCGCTCGCTCGGCACCGGCGCGTGGACGCTGGCGTTCGCCTACGGCATCACCGTGCTGCCGTTCGCGTACCGGTCGATCCAGGCGTCGATCGACGCGGTCGACATGACCACGCTCGCCGAGGCTGCCCGCACGCTCGGCGCCGGCTGGTTCACGATCGTGCTGCGCGTGCTGGCGCCGAACCTGCGCCAGGGCCTGCTCGCCGCGTCGCTGCTGTCGATCGCGGTCGTGCTGGGCGAGTACACGATCGCCTCCCTCCTCAACCGCGACGTGCTGCAGACCGCGCTCGTCGTCGTGCAGAAGCAGGACGGCTGGGCCCCCGCGATGTTCGCGCTGATGGCCCTCACGTTCAGCTTCCTCCTGCTCCTCATCATCGGACGCGCCGCCCGCGGACGCTCCGGAAAGGCCGACTCATGAGCGACATCGCGCTTCCCCGCACCGCGGACAACTCCCTCCTGGCCGGCCGCGGCGAGGGCACCAGGGTGCAGTTCGACGGCATCGTCAAGAGCTTCGGCCGCACCCAGGTGCTGCACGGCATCGACCTCGACATCGCCCCCGGTGAGTTCGTGTCGCTGCTGGGCCCCTCCGGCTGCGGCAAGACCACGCTGCTGCGGGTGCTCGCCGGTCTCGAGAACGCCGACAGCGGCGCCGTGCTGCTCGGCGGCAAGGACGTCTCCGGGGTGCCCACGAACAAGCGCGACCTGGGCATGGTGTTCCAGTCGTACTCGCTGTTCCCGCACCTGCGCGTGGTCGACAACACCGCGTTCGGGCTGCGCCGCCGCCGGGTCGCCACCGCCGAGGCACGCCGCCGCGCGCTGGACGCGCTCGCCCTGGTCGGCCTCCAGGAGCACGCCGACAAGTTCCCGCATCAGCTCTCCGGCGGGCAGCAGCAGCGCGTCGCCCTGGCCCGGGCCCTCGTGACCGAGCCCCGCGTGCTGCTGCTGGACGAGCCGCTGTCGGCACTGGACGCCAAGGTGCGGGTGCAGCTGCGCGACGAGATCCGCCGCCTGCAGCTGCGCCTCGGCATCACGACCGTGTTCGTCACCCACGACCAGGAGGAGGCGCTCAGCGTCTCCGACCGGATCGCGGTCATGGACGCGGGCCGGATCGACCAGATCGGCACGCCGGAGGAGCTGTACCTGCGCCCCGCGACCGCGCACGTCGCCGCCTTCGTCGGGCTCTCCAGCATCGTGCACGGCATCGCCGACGGCGACTCCGTGCGGGTGTGGGGCGTGCAGCTGCCGCTGCAGACGCCGGCGACCGGCGACGTGGACGTGATGCTGCGCCCCGAGAACGTGCGCCTCGTCGACACGGCGGAGGCGGTGGTGACCGGATCCGTCGAGGAGAGCATGTTCCTCGGCAGCATGCGCCGCACGCTCGTGCGCACCGCGGACGGATCCACCGTGCGCGTGCAGCACGCGGCGCGGATCCGGCCGTCGTACGGCGACGTCGTGGGCCTCGCCCTCGACCCGGAGCCCGTGGCGGTGCGCCAGAAGGGTCAGAGCGTCGGCTGATCCCCAGGCGGCGCCAGCCCGAGGTGCGGGAAGAGGGCGCCGAATGTGAGGAGCAGCCCCTCCGGGAGCGCCCCCACGTGGTCCTCCCCCGGCACGCTGAACACCTGCGTCTGGAACCCGGCGGACGCGGTGATCTGCGCCGACAGCTGCACCTGCCGGGTGAAGAACGGATCCTGGTCTCCCGAGGCGAACAGCGCGACGTGGCCGCCGAACCGACCCGCGTTCTGCGCCGCCCTGGCCGCGGGCTTGGCTGCCTGGTAGGCGGCGTCGTCGCCGTCGAACACCTGCTGCAGCATCTCCTCCGGGGCCTCGGTGCCCGGATAGGACTCCCCGGCGATGCTCACGATGCTGCCCCAGAGGTCAGGATGCGTGAGGCCCCAGTCGAGCGCACAGCCGCCGCCGTTGGAGAACCCGGCGATCGTCCACGCCTGCGGGGCGGGCAGGATCCGCAGGTGCGTGCGCGCCCACGCCGGGATGTCCTCGGTGAAGTACGTCTCCACGCCGCCGTACGCTGCGGAGTCCACGCAGGCCGGGTTGTCGCCCTCCGCCCCGAGCTGGTCCGCCACGATGACGATCGGCGCGAGTCCGTGGTGCACGGCCGCGAGCCGGTCCATCGCGGTGCGGATGTACGACGGATCCGGATCCCCGGGCTGGCCCATCATGAACACCACGAGCGGCAGCGCCGGGGCGTCGGGCACGAGAGCCGCCGGTGGCAGGTTCAGCGAGGCGTCGCGCGGCGCGAACCCGGCCGTGGACGGGATCCGCTCGGCGGCGCGGAGCACCGTGACGCGGCCGACGGCCGGCATCCCCGGGGGCGGGCGCCAGGTCGCGAAGAGCGACACCGCGGAGGACGGAGCCGGTGTCGCCCGGACCGCATCCGGCGACGCGCGTCCGAGCAGGCCCACGAGGGCGACCAGCACGGCCGCCGCGATCAGCCCGACCGCCGCGGTGAGACGGGTCCGCGTGCGCGGCGGAGGAGGCATCGTCACTCGCCTCCTCACGCAGCGTGCGCCCATCCTAAGCACGCGCCGCGCCCGGGGACACGACGCACAGCAAACACATGAGCGCGCCTATCGACGCGCGGCGGCCGCACCGCTATTTTGAGCGTGTGGGGCGATGCGCGCCCCGGGTTTCTGGAGGAGCACCATGGCAGGGAAGTTCGAGGTCTACGAGGACAAGAGCGGCAAGTGGCGCTTCCGCCTCAAGGCGGGCAACGGCGAGATCATCGCCACCGGTCAGGGCTACTCGTCGAAGTCTGGCGCGCTCGGCGGGATCGACTCGATCCGCCGCAACGCCGCCGAGGCCGAGGTCGTCGAGACCGAGGAGTGAACTGACATCACGAAGGCGCCGCCCCGCACGGGCGGCGCCTTCGTCGTGTCCGGCTGCGGCAGGCGGCGCCGCGCGACTCAGCCCGCCAGCGACCGTGCCAGCGCCAGGTACTCGGCCGGCGACGCGTTGGGCAGGTAGGCGCGGCCGATCGCGAGGCCGATCGCCGGCAGCTGCCCGTTGTCGGCGTAGAACAGGTGCATGGGCCGGTACTCGGGGTTGAACTTGCCCTTGTAGCGCAGCAGCGACGCGAGGCCGTAGGGCGGTTCCAGCACCCGGCCGAGCCAGCCCAGCAGGCGCAGGATCGTGTCGCTCGCGGATCCGCCGTCCACGGTCTGCGCGAGCGGCGCCCCGGACAGGCTCATCACGGCGAGCCCCTGGTCCTTCATATGCAGCGCCGCCGAGGC
>JAFDWP010000205.1 GCA_018268435.1 Actinomycetota bacterium | reverse complement strand
GTGCTTTGTGTCTTCCTGTGAGTGACTTTGATCGGTACTCACTGACCATCGCACGATGGCTCACCAACGTCTACGACACTGGCAACCCTGCCGGAAAGTCCACCACCTCAGGGGACGTCACCCAGACCCTGACTGAAGTAGTCGGTGCGGGTGCGGCAGCGGGCACAGGGTGGCGCAGCGAACGGGCCGCCGGGCAGGCACTGGTAGCAGAAGTCGACCCTGGGGCTGGTCCACGCGACGCGGTTGCTCTGGCACCGGTTGCACTTGGGCGGCAGCCGCAACGCCGCGTTGGGGCCGGGCGCGGGCATGCGGTGCTCGTCGTTTCCGTGGTTGATGCGGGTTCGGGCTACAGCGGTGGGGTCGAGCGCGGCTTGCCG
Organism: Actinomycetota bacterium; assembly: GCA_018268435.1. Taxonomy (GTDB): domain Bacteria; phylum Actinomycetota; class Actinomycetes; order Actinomycetales; family Microbacteriaceae; genus Microbacterium. The sequence goes on along the minus strand of JAFDWP010000205.1, from coordinate 15,444 downwards.
AGCCGCGGTGTGACCGCCGGTGGCGTGCCGCCGTCGCCGTTCGGATCGCCATCACCGTTTCCGCCGTTGCCGTTGGCGGCGTCGGTGTTGCGGGGACGGCGCGCGGTGACCTTGTCCGGCTCGGGTGTCATCAGGTCGTTCGGGGTGCATTCCAGCACCGTGCACAGCACGTCGAGCTCATCGAGGCGCATCGTCGGCGGGGTGCCGGCCCACCACGACGACATCTTGCCGGCGGAGATCTCAAGCCCTGCATCTGCCAGCATCCTGCGCAGCTCCGCGGACTTCCAGATCCCTCGTTCAGCGGCCCGTAGCCGCAAACTCCACTGCATCGAGATCCTCTCCTTCGTTGCGTCAATCGGTTCTTCGGTCGGGTCAGTCGGGACAGGTCGGTCAGTGGGGGCGGAGGCCCAAGCGGGCCTCGACGCGGTCGCTCGCACTGTTCCAGGCGCTTTCGATGTGGTCGCTGCGGACATGCAGATAGCCCGAGGTCGTCGCCAGCCATTCGTGGCCAAGGAGTTCCTGGAGCGCCTTGATGTCCATGCCGGCCGCGTACAGCGACGATGCGCAGTAGTGCCGCAGCACGTGCGGTGTCAGCCGTCCCGACCACGCCGGCAACCACTCCTCGACCTGGATCCCCAGCCCGCGCCGCAGCGCGTTCGCGCCGACGCGCCCGCATCGGTCCAGATCGCGGTCGAACCGCTCGGAGGGGAGCAGCGGGGCGTCGGGATCAGCCCAGTCGTCGCCGTAGTGGGGGCGGACTTCGGCCAGCCACCAGTCGAGCAACTGGGTCGCGCCGTTGATCGCCGGGACCAGCCGTGGCTTGGGCCCGCGGCCCCCGGATCCCTTGCCGTGGCGGACGTGGAGCTTGCCGTACTCGCCCAGATCGGGACGCCAGTCGCGGATGTCGAGCATCACGGTCTCGTTGATCCGCAGCCCGAGTCGGCGCCACAACGAGGCAGCGAAGTAGTCGCGGGCCGCGGGCAGGTACTTGCGTGCCTGCGGGACCGACCCGCGCCAGGCGGTGAACAGCGAGTCGACCTCGTCATCCGACGGGGGCACCCGGACCTTGCCCAGCGATGCCCCGGATTGGCGGTTGAACTCATCGATGGGCTGCTCGACCAGCACACCGGTAGCACGGCGGATAGTGCCCTCGTAGCGGACGATCACGAAGTCGTAGAAGCCCGCCAGCGCGCCAGCCTTGCCCGCACGTGTCGACACACTGAGACCCAACCGACGCTGATGGGCCAAGAAGGCATCCGCGTCCGCACAGCTGGCCTCCCACAACGGTGTCGACAGCGAGCGAGCGAACTCGATGACGATCGACCTCGTCGAGCCGATGTGCCGATCAGTCAGACCAGCCGCGGACATAGCCAGCGCGTACTGGTCGACGAGCTCCTGCTCGAAGTCCGCGACCGCCTGCGCACCTATCAGTGCCGGATCAGCAGCGCTGCCACCCGGCAGCGCCACCAGCCCCATCAGTCACCAACTTCAAGCGAGGCGATCATGCGTCGACAGTACAGGGAAACCGTCACTTACGCCGACGCTTCTTCAATTCGACTGCGGGTGAGAGTCGACCCAGCGCGACCTGCACGAACGAGGCTCAGGGGCAACGGGCGTCCGATCGAACCTGAGCTCCTAGAGATTAAAGGCTAGGAGGCGGCGCGATGTCGGATCACCGAGAAGTCAACGATGGCGCCCACGCAGCCCCGGTCGGGCGCGACATGGCCGCGTTGGAAGTCCGTCTTGCCAGAGACAGTGCCATACCGCACGCGGTATTCGCAGCACCCTGGTTCGGGCACGACCGGGCCGGGTTCGGGCTGGTCGCCGGCCGGAACAAGATCATCGAAGTAAGCACCGGGGCGGGAGGCCGTGAACTACGAGTCGGCCGATTCACCGGGAAGCGCCGACGCATCACCACCGTCGCCGGCGTCGCCAAGGAACTCGAGATCTCGGTCGCGGACACCGAGCGGATGCTGGACCGTGCTGAGCGGGCACTACGTGCCGGCATCGCCGCCTACGAGGACACATACCGTGCGCCGGAGGCGGAGCCCGCCCAAGCCCACGAGGTTCCCGCGACCGCTCAGCTCACCGAGACCGGGCAAGGCAGCCAAGCGGCTGCACCGGCCACTTCATCGCGCACCATCGGCTACCAGGTCGCACGTGAGTTCGGTGCGCAGCCGCGACCGCTCACGCCGGACTCTCGTCGCGCCCTGCCGCCCTTCCCGGACGCTCATCCGGGAAGGGATGATCCCGGTCACCGCGGCGGCCCGTCCCTTTAGACGCGACCCTCTCTGACGGGATCGCCGTTCCGCGGAGGTTCGTAGGGCCAGGAAAGCTCTGGTCCACCTCGCGGCATGAGGAAACCCGAGCCTGACTCCGTACCGGTATCCATTCCCCTCGTCGTGCTCGACGTGCACGAGGACGGCACGGTCGCGGTCACCGTCGACGGGAGCCCGCTGCACCCGGAACCGTTCGCGCCGCCGTGGCGGCGATCCTCGTTCGGGCAGATCATCGACCAGGCCACGAATGGCCAGACGAGACCGGCACGGGTCGAGGTCCGCGAGGCCGACGGCGCGACGTTCACCGACATCATCGCGGCCAGCCGTCGCAAGTCTCGTCCCGAGCCGGCGGTCGAACCCCCGGCGTCGGCGCGTCCGGTGTTCCACACGATCGAGGGCGGCGGGTTCGTTCCCGGTGAGGATGTCGCGGTCGCGGTCATCACCGGGCACACCGAGGCCGCGCCCACCGGCAACGCCCGCGGCCTGATCGACCCCGCTCAGCTCGCACCAGACACGGCGGGCGGCGTCGAGGTGCTGCTGTTCGGCCGAATCTCCGGCACCGCGGTCATCCGGCGGGTGCCGTGAGCGGCGCCGGGCAGGGCCGGCAGACCGGCTCGTTCGGAGACGAGCTGACCAACGCGGCCATGATCGGGCTGGTCGTCCTGTTCGGCGTCGCGCTGGTCCTCCGTGCGGCCGGATCGGTGGCGGCGTTCCTCATCGGCTCCGATCAGCCTGCCGGCGATCCCGCCTCCGGCGTCGGGGTGCTCTTCCGCCCCGGCGACCCCGCGACGGCGCTCGACGCGCCCGGCCTGAACCCGGTCGCCTACTGGCTGGTCGCGGGCCTGCTGCTGGCCGGACTCGTGACGGGAGCCCTGTGGGTCTGGCTGCGGCTGCGCCGTCACGTCCACAGCGTCGAGCAGGACCCGCGCCGCATGGCCGGCATCGCCACCCGGCACGAGGTCATCACCGCGGCCTCCGACAAGGCCCTGCTACGCCGGGCCGGAAACCTGCGCCCCGGGCTGAGCGATCCACGGCCCGAGGATGTCGGCTACCGGCTCGGCAGCTCGAAAGGCACCGGCGTGTGGGCCTCGGTCGAGGACTCCATTCTCGTGATCGGCCCACCGCGCAGCGGCAAGTCCCTCCAAGTCCTGGTCAACGCGATCATCGACGCCCCCGGCGCGGTGGTCGCGACCTCGACGCGACCGGACAACCTCACGGCGAGCCTGCGAGCCCGACGCCGGATCGGTCCCGTCGCGATCTTCGACCCCCAACGCCTGGCCGAAGGCCTGCCCGCGGGACTGCGGTGGTCACCGATCCGCGGCTGCGAGTCTCCGCAGACCGCGATGATCCGCGCCGCCGGCCTCGCCGCCGGCACCGGCCTCAGCGCCGGCGGGGTGGACTCCGGCGGGTTCTGGGAAGGCAAGACCCGGGCGGCCCTGCAATCGCTGCTGCACGCGGCGGCGATCGACAACCGGCCGCCGTCCGAGCTGTTCCGGTGGACGCTCGACCCGACCGCGGCCGCCGATGCGGTGGCGATCCTGACCAGCTCGCCCGAGGCGGCGACCGGGTGGGCGGAGTCCTTGGAGGCGATGATCGACTCGGACCCGCGCACCCGCGACTCCATCTGGCAAGGCGTGTCCCTCGCCCTCGGCTCGCTGGCCGACCCGCGCGTGCTCGACGCCGTATCGCCCGGCCCCGGTGAGGGCTTCGACCCCGAGCAGTTCATCCGCGACCGCGGCGCTCTGTTCCTGCTGGCAACCGGCTCCGGGGCGGGGGCATCCGCGGCGCTCGTCGCGGCGTTGGTGGAAGACCTCATCGAGACCGCCCGGCGCCTCGCTGCCCGCTCACCGGGCGCCAGGCTTGATCCGCCGATGCTGCTCGCGCTGGATGAGATAGCCAACCTCAGCCCGTTGCCGTCGCTGCCGACTCTGATGGCCGAAGGTGGTGGAACGGGCATCACCACGATGCCCGTGCTGCAATCTCTTGCCCAAGCGCGGGACCGCTGGAACGAGAACCAGGCGAATGCGATCTGGGATGCCTCGATCGTCAAAGTGATCCTCGGCGGCGCGTCCAACAGCCGCGACTTGCAAGACCTGAGCGCGCTCGTCGGGGAGCGCGACGAATACACCGACTCCGTGACGCTGGGCGATCACGGCACCCGCTCCAATCAGAGGTCCGTCCGCCGGGTGCCGATCTTCCCGCCCGACCGCATCCGCCGGTTGCCGTTCGGCACCGGGATCGTGCTGCTGCGCTCCGCGCCCCCGATCGTCACCGACCTGCGCCCGTGGACCAAGCGGCCCGACGCCGGCCAGCTCGTCGCCGACCGGGCCGAGATAGAAGCCCTGCTCCGCCGACCGGGCGCCTGAAACGCCAGACGCCTCACCGAGCACCTGGCCACCACAGCGCCCCCGTCACTGGCGGGTGCAGGAGAGCAGACAGGAGCACAGCATGTCCGACGAACTCCACGGCGACGCCGCGACGAACGACATCCCCGACGCCGAGCCGGACGAGACGGACGACGGCTACGACGACCCGCTGGTCGCGGAACCTCCGCATCCGATCAACTGGAACCTCTTGTCGGCCGACGATGCCGAGGCCGAATGGCTGGAACTCAACCGCTGGGTGGACTGGCTCAGGCGCAACTACGGGCTCCCCGTCGCCGTGATCCCGCCGGCCTGGTACAAGCACCCCGAACTGGTCTGGGAACTCTCGGCCCTGCACCTGCACTGGCTGTGCGCCTACGACCCCGACCAGAACGGCTCCGCGCCGCTGGGCTGGCACCGCGACTTCGCCGACGCCCGGATGCGACTGCGCGAATGGGTGTCCGCCTGCGGCACCCGCCTCGACCGCGACCGGCCCACCCGGCAGACCGTCTGGCCCGGCGAGGAACCCGGAGACCCCATCGAGGACATCCCGATCATCGACCGCGACGCCGAGTTCGTGGAGTTCGTCATGGCCGACGTGCAACGCCGCCGCGACGCCGAGGAAGCGTTCTACCGCGACATCGACCGCGACACCGGAGAAGTGTCGTGAGCGACCAAGCGACGGCAGAGGAAAGCGCCGAGGTCGTCGACCTCCGGGAGAAGGGCAAAGACCTCGGCGCTTCGTTCCTGCCGCTGTCGAGCGAGCAGGCGGACTCGATCAGGGCTGCTCTGATCGAGTCCATCGGTACTGTTCGTGAGGAACGAAACGCGGCGCGACCTTGATCCGGTTCGGATCGAACTTGCCACCCAACTGCGGCGCCTTGGTGATCCGGATGTCGAGCAGCAGCTTGATGATTCGCCGCTTCTCCAACAGGTCCAGACGCTCCCACGCCGCCTCGATGTCCTCGGCTTGCATGAGCCGAAGCACCTCGGTATCGGGAACCGGAGGCACCGTAGCTTTGACAGCCAGCTCAATCTCCGGGTTCAGACGCTTCTCGATGCTCGACAGCATCGTCAGGCTGATGCGCCCTGCCGCGTACTCCTCAGCAGCCTCGTCCAGCCGCTGGCGCAACCGCGCCACCTGAGCCTCAGCCTCCTGGATGCGCTCGTGCCAGTTCTCGCTCGGCCCGGCGATCACCGCCAGGCTCTCCGGCTTCGAGAGCCAGCCCAGCAGAGCCCCGGTCACGAACGCGTCGGTACGGGGAACGTCGATGCTGATCTTGCGACACGGGACGTAGACGCAGACGTAGTTGTCCCGGCGGCTCCCATCCTTGCGGGGAATGACACCGCATCTGCGAGCGAGTGGCCGCCCGCAGTAGGCACACTTCGCGGCGAACGACAGCAGCCACTTCGGGTGACTGTGGTTGTCTTCCTCGACGTACCGAGTTCGGCGAGCCTGATCGGCGAGTACCCGGTTGACCTGCTCCCATCGTTCACGAGGGATGATCGCCGGCCAGTCCGCCTCACCGATCACCTTGCCCTGGTACTTCCGCAGTCCTGCGATGGTGGGGCTCTTGATGATCTGCCGCAGCGTCGAGCTCATCCAGCCGCGGGACTGATCGGAGGTCGGCTTCATCGGCGTCGGCACACCGGCACGGTTCAGCCGGGTCACGATCGCGTTCACGGTCGTTCCGCTCAGAATCTCGTCTACGGCGTTGATGAGGATCGCGGCCTTCTCCGGGTCGATTTCCTGACGAAGCAAGACTCCGGTGTGCTCGTCATAGACGCGGCGGTATCCGAAGGGGAGGCGGCCGTGCGGCCTGCCCTGCTGTGCATGCAGGCGAACCGTGCGGAGCTGCCGTTCGCGGATCACCGCAGCGTCCTTCTCGGCGGTCAGGAACTCCAGGCCCATCATGAACGCATCGTCGCTCCGGGCGAAGTCGTAGACCCGTCCCTTGGTCAGGTACAGCACGCCGGCCTCCTGGCATGCGGCGCGGAGCTGGACGTAGGCCAGAAGCTCGCGGCCGGCTCGGGAGGGCTCCCAGGTGACGAAGGCGTCGTACTGCTTGGAGGCGATCAGGCGTAGGGCTTCCTCGAAACCTTCTCGCTCGCGCGTGCGCCATTGCGAGGCGGAACGGTTGGCGTCGGTGATGACCTTGCCGACGCGCCATGTCTGCTGATCGCACCAGGAACGGCAGTCCGTCTCCTGATCGCCCGTGGATCGCATGAGGTACTGGCGATCCATCGAGGCTCGGGTGTAGATGAGGGCGTTGACCTCATCGTCGGTAGGGCGGGTGAGTGCTTGTGTCTTCATGGCAATCAGGTGCTCCCTGGTTGTAGGGGGTTACTGATTGCTGGGTGAGCCCACGAACGACATGGACACCGACATGCTGGCCGCGATCGAGGACCTGCTCGACTCGTGGCCGGGGACCCTGCTCGTGGTGAGCCACGACCGGTACTTCCTGGAGCGCGTGACCGACCAGCAGTACGCGATCCTCGGCGGCCGGCTGCGGCACCTGCCCGGCGGGGTGGACGAGTACCTGCGGCTGCGCGCGCTCGAGCAGGCCGCGCCGAAGGACGCGGCCGGATCCGGATCCGCGGTCGCCTCGGCCGCTGAGCCCGCGCTGAGCGGGGCCGACCGCCGCACGGCGGAGAAGGAGCTGGCGGCCCTGGAGCGCCGCATGCAGAAGCTCGCCGGCGAGATCGACCGCGCCAAGCACGCGCTGGCGGATCACGACCAGTCCGACTACGCCGGCCTCGGCGAGAAGATGAAGGCGATCCAGGAGCGTCAGGACGAGGTGGACGAGCTCGAGCTGCGCTGGTTCGACCTCACCGAGCAGCTGGGCTGACCGGTCCCGGGGCCGGTGGCGGCCGAGCATCCCCGGGAATACCGTGGAGGCATCCGGCGCTGTGCCCTGCACGGACGGCGCCCGCAGTCCACGGCCGGTCGAGAGGAGACTGCGCATGGAAGGTCTCGAGGTCACCGTCCTGCTGGGGCTCACGATCCTGGTCGGAGCGCTGCTCGCGCCGCGGCTGCGACTCGCCCTCCCGCTCGTGCTGGTCATCCTGGGCCTCGCGCTCGGCTTCGTGCCGGCGCTGCGCGAGATCCAGCTGCCGCCGGAGACCGTGCTGCTGCTGTTCCTGCCGGTGATGCTGTTCTGGGAGAGCCTGACGACATCGTTGCGCGCGATCCGGCGGGACTTCCGCTACATCCTGCCCATGAGCACGCTGCTCGTGGTCGCCTCGGCGTTCGCCGTCGCCGGCATCGGGCTCCTGTTCGGCCTGCCCTGGGAGACCGCGCTCATCCTGGGCGCCGCCGTCGCGCCGCCGGACGCCACGGCCGTCGCCGCCCTCGGGCGGATGCTGCCGCGGCGCATGTTCATGAAGCTCAAGGCCGAGAGCCTCACCAATGACGGCACCGCCCTGGTGCTGTACGCGATCGCGATCTCGCTCGCCGTGGGCGGGCACATCACCCCGCTGAGCGTGACCGGGACCGTCGTGGTCTCGTTCGCGGGCGGCATCGCCGCGGGCGTCGTCGTCGCGGCCCTCGGATACCTGCTGCTGCGCGCGATCGCCTCCACGATCGTCATCAACACCACGCTGCTGCTGATCCCGTTCGTCGCCTTCCTGATCGCCGAGCTCGTCGGCGCCTCGGGGGTGCTCGCGGTCGTCGTCGCCGGCCTCATCATCGCCTACGTGTCCCCGACGGTCACGACCGCGCCCTCGCGCCGCCAGGCCGAGGCCGCGTGGCCGTTCGGGGTGTTCCTGCTCAACGGGGCGCTCTTCGTGCTGATCGGGCTCGAGGTGCAGTACGTCGTGCACCAGATCTCCGCCGGCGCGATCGGCCGCCTGGTGCTGATCACGGTCGCCGTGTGGGCCTCCCTGCTCGTGGTCCGCTACCTGTTCCAGCTGCTCAGCCTGCCGTTCTACGCGCGCTCCGGCCCGCGTCCGCCGCGCGGCGTGCGGGCGCGGTCGCGGGTGCTCAGCACGTTCGCCGGCATGCGCGGCGCGGTGTCGCTCGCGATCGCGCTGTCGGTGCCGGCGGGTGCCGTCGCCGGAGGCACGATGGACGGCCGGGACGAGATCGTGTTCGTCACGGCCGGCGTGATCCTGCTGAGTCTGCTCGTGCAGGGCATGCTGCTGCCGGCGATCGTGCGCTGGGCGCGGATCCCCGCCGACCAGGCGGAGGTGGAGGAGTACGAGCTCGCCGAGCGGACCATCTCGGGGGCGGCGCTCGCGGCACTCGACGACCTCGCCGTGCAGCACGAGGTCAGCGACGACGTGCGCGACCGGATCCGCTTCGAGGGCTACCAGATGCTCGAGTACACCAACGCCCGCACCCTGGCCCGGGAGCAGGCGCTGGTCGATGCGGAGGTGCAGGCCCTCGACGAGATGCTGGGCCAGCCCGACCCGCTCGCCGCCGGCACGGATGCCCGGGCGGACGGAGCGGATCCGCTCGCCGCGGGCACGGCATCCGCCGCCGTCGGCGAGGAGCGGACCGCCGACGGCGCGGAGGGATCCACGCCCCGCCGCACGATCATCGAAGGGGCGACACTGCAGATGATCGCGACGTCCGAGGACGTCGACGTGATGCAGCGCTCGCCGCTGATCCGGCACGCCGAGCTCACCCGGCTCAAGCTCGCGCTCCTGGACCGCAAGCGCGAGGTGCTGCTGGGGCTGCGCCGCTCGGGCACCGTCGACGATCTCGTGGTGCGCCGGATCTCCGCGCGGCTCGACCTCGAGCAGCTCCGGCTGCAGGGGCTGGAGGAGTTCGACTGAACGTGCAGAACAGGAGCTGTGACGCCGTGTGACACCGCGATTCCGGTGAGACTCGGTGTCACGCCTACCGTTGTCGAGTCCCCCCAAGAGAGGAACTCACAGCCATGTCCCGCACCCTCACCACCGCACTTGCCGCCGCCACCGCGGCTGCCGCGCTCGTCGTCTCCCTCGTCGGCTGCTCGTCGGCGTCGACCGCCGGATCCGACCCGACCTCCGAGGCCGGCAAGACCGTCAAGGTCGGCGTCGTCGGCAAGAGCGACCCGCAGTGGCCCGCCTTCGTCGAGGCCGCAAAGAAGGAGGGCATCACCGTCGAGCTGGTGGACTTCGGCTCCTACGAGCAGCCGAACCCGGCGCTGACGGAGGGCGAGATCGATCTCAACCAGTTCCAGCACATCGTGTACCTCGCGCAGTACGACGCCGCCTCCGGCAAGGACCTGCAGCCGATCGGCTCGACCGCGATCTACCCGCTCGGCCTGTACTCGAAGAAGTACAAGAGCGTGAAGGACATCCCCGCCGGCGCGACCGTCGCGGTCCCGGACGACGCCTCGAACCAGGCGCGCGGACTGCTCGTGCTGCAGTCGGCCGGTCTCATCACGCTGAAGAGCGGCGGGTCGATCTTCTCCGACCTCGCCGACGTCGACACCGCGAAGTCGAAGGTCACGGTGACGGCGCTCGAGGCCGCGCTGATCCCCACCTCGCTGCCGGACGTCGCCGCCGCGATCATCAACAACGACTTCGTCAAGGACGCGGGGCTCACCTTCAAGGACGCCATCGCCCAGGACGACCCGAAGGATCCGAACGCGCTGCCGTACGTGAACATCTTCGCGGCACCGGCCAAGGAGAAGGACAACGCCACGTTCGCCAAGCTGGTCGAGATCTTCCAGACCGACGAGGCCGTGCAGAAGGGCCTGGCCAAGGCGTCCGGCGACACCGGGGTGGCGCTGAAGGTCGACCCCGCGGAGCTGCAGAAGACCCTCACCAAGGTCGAGGGCGACGTGAAGGCCCACAAGGGCTGACCCTCCCCGACGAGAGGATCGGGCGGTGCGCGCTGCACCGCCCGATTCCCGTGCCACCGAGACCTCCGGAGCGACCATGCCGATCGTGAGCCTGCAGGGCGTCACCAAGACCTATCCGCCCACCACGCGCGACGGGGCGCCCGTCGTCGCCGTCGACGACGTGACCCTGGACATCGAGCAGGGCGACGTGTTCGGCATCATCGGGTACTCCGGTGCCGGCAAGTCGACCCTGGTGCGGCTGATCAACGCGCTGGAGCCGACCACGCGCGGCCGGCTGATCGTCGACGGCGTGGACATCACGACGCTCCGCGAGCGCGACCTGCGCCGGATCCGCGGCGGCATCGGCATGATCTTCCAGCAGTTCAACCTGTTCTCGGCGAAGACCGTCAAGGCGAACATCGCCTATCCGCTCCGGCTCGCGGGCTGGTCGAAGGCGGACATCGACGCGCGCGTCGCCGAGCTGCTGGCGTTCGTGGGCCTCTCCGACAAGGCGAGGGCGTTCCCCGAGCAGCTCTCCGGCGGGCAGAAGCAGCGCGTCGGCATCGCGCGGGCGCTCGCGACCCGGCCGGCCATCCTGCTCGCGGATGAGGCGACCAGCGCCCTGGATCCGCAGACCACGCACGAGGTGCTCGAGCTGCTCGCGCGCGTGAACCGGGAGCAGGGGATCACCATCATCGTGATCACCCACGAGATGGACGTCATCCAGACCCTCGCCACCCGGGTCGCCGTGATGGAGTGCGGGCGCGTGGTCGAGCAGGGCGACGTGTTCGAGGTGTTCTCCGACCCGCAGAACCCGGCGTCGCAGCGCTTCGTCGGCACGGTCGTCAAGGGCGTTCCGACACCCGCCGAGCAGGCCTCGCTGCGGGCCCGCCACGATGGCCGGCTGGTCACGTTCTCGTTCCGCGACGGCGACTCCTCCCAGGCGCAGGTCTTCCTGGACCTGGCCGAGGCGGGACTGGAGTTCGAGCTGGTCTTCGGCGGCATCAACGACATCCGCGGCCGTGCGTTCGGGCACCTGACGCTCGCGATCCGCGGGGACTCTCCGGCGATCGACGCGGCTCTCGCGCGGATCCGGGCCCATGCGACGGTGACCGAGATCGGATCCGATGCGCCGGCGGGACCGGCCGCAGCGGAAGGCGGGGTGGCCTGATGGACCGGTTCATCGAACTGCTCCCGGAGTTCTGGAAGGCCGCCGCCGAGACGCTCTACATGACCACCGTCGCGCTCGCGATGGCCGGGGTCCTCGGCACCGTCATCGGCATCGGCCTGTACCTGACCCGCCCCGGCGGGCTGCTGCCGAACCGCCCGCTGAGCCTGCTGATCTCGTTCCTGGTGAACTTCTTCCGACCGATCCCGTTCGTGATCTTCATCGCGGTGCTGCAGCCGTTCACCCGCATCGTGATCGGCACCGGCATCGGCATCAACGCGGGCGCGTTCGCCATCGGGATCGCCGCGTCCTTCGCGATCGGACGGATCGTGGAGCAGCATCTCGTGTCGGTGCCGCCGGGGGTGATCGAGGCCGCGCGGGCGATGGGCGCCGGGCCGTGGCGGATCCTGCTCACGGTCGTGATGCCCGAGGCGCTCGGCCCGCTGATCCTGGGCTACACGTTCGTCGTCGTCGCGCTCATCGACATGACCGCCATGGCGGGGCTCGTCGGAGGCGGCGGGCTCGGCGCCTTCGCCCAGGTCTACGGCTTCCGCCAGTTCGAGCCGGTCGTGATGTGGGCGGCGATCATCCTCATCGTCGTGTTCGTGCACGTCGTGCAGACCCTCGGCACAGGTCTGGCGCGGCGGATCATGCGGCGCTGAGCCCGGCCGTGGCGGCTCAGCCGACCGGATCAGCCGCCGATCGGATGAGCAGGTCGACCTCGGCGGCGCTCGAGGCCCATCGGCGGATCCTGCTCCCGCCCGCGATCACTCGGAGCGCGGCGCGTCCTGCAGCGTGCGCTGCGTGGTGAACTCCCGCGGTGCGCCGGAGAGCGGATCCGTGAAACGCAGCTCCCGCGCGAGCAGCTGCAGCGGGCGGGTGAAGTCGTCGGGCGCCTCCGGCAGCAGCTCCGGGTAGAAGGTGTCGTGCAGGATCCCTGCGCCGAGCTCGGCGAGGTGCACGCGCAGCTGGTGCATCCGCCCGGAGTGCGGCCGCAGCAGGGTGTGCAGCACGCGGTCGTCGAAGCCGCGCAGCTCGATCAGCGTCTCGGCGTTCGGGTCGCGGGACGGATCGGTCTGCACCCGCACCCGACCGCGCAGCTTCTCGATGTGGTTGCGGTGCACGAGCGGGAACGGGGCGCCGCCCAGCGAGGGGGCCGCGGGATCCCAGTCCGCGGGGAGCGGCGAGACGGCCTCGTACACCTTCTCGACCTGCCGGTTCTCGAACAGCAGCTGGTACGCACCGCGGGTCACCGGGCGCACCGAGAACATCAGCAGGCCCGCCGTGGCGCGGTCGAGCCGGTGGATCGGGGTGAGATCCGGGATCTCCAGCTGATTGCGCAGCCGGACCAGTGCCGAGTTCTGCAGATACTTCCCGCCGGGCGTGGTCGGCAGGAAGTGCGGCTTGTCGACCACGACGAGATCCGCATCCTGGTGCAGGATCTCGACGTCGAACGGGATCGGCTTCTCGACGGCCGGCTCCCGGTAGTACCAGACGAAGTCGTGCATGCCGAGCGGGGTGTCGCGGGTGAGCGCGGCACCATCCCCGGCGACGATCTCGCCGCGGTCGAAGCGCGCGAGGAGCCGCTCCGGATCGAGGTGGAAGAAGCGCTCCGCCATGAAGACGCCGACCGTCGGCCACGGCCCCTCCGAGGGCACGCGCAGCCGCGTCGCGCCGACGCCGTCGCGGACGGGCAGGGGGGAGCGCATCGCCATTCCGCCCAGCCTAGTTCGCGTCCCTGGGGCGCTCGCCCAGGTCCGCCGCGCGGGGGGATCCTGGGGGCATCCGCCGTCACGCGGAAATAGTCTCCGGGGCGGCGCGGTTGCGAGGGAGGGACAACGCATCGGAACGAGGGAGACGAACATGCGCGCAGTGGAGTACACCGCCCCGGGAGCGGCCGACCAGGTCATCTCGTTCGGCGACGTCGACGTGCCGAACGCGGGGCCGGGCGAGGTGCTGGTGCGCGTGGCGGCGGTCGGCCTCAACCCCGTCGACGTCAAGATCCGCGCCGCCGGGCACGATTTCGGTGCGATCCGGTACTCGCACCGTCCCGGCTGGGACGTCGCGGGCACCGTGGCGGCGCGCGGCGCCGGAGTCTCCGGGTGGGCGCAGGGCGATGCCGTGTTCGGTCTGGCGCGGTTCCCCGACGCCGGGCATACCCTCGCGGAGTTCGTCGCGGTGCCCGCGGCGGACCTCGCGGCGGCACCGCAGGCGTGGAGCGTCGCGCAGGCCGGCGCGGCGCCGCTCGCCGCGCTCACGGCCTGGCAGGCGCTGGACGCCGCCGGCGTCCGTCCGGATCAGGCCGCTCGGGTCCTCGTGCTCGGCGGTGCGGGCGGGGTGGGGCACTTCGCCGTGCAGCTCGCCAAGGCCCGCGGCGCGCACGTCATCGCGACGGCGAGCCCGGCCAAGCAGGCGCTCGTCGCCTCCTGGGGCGCGGACGAGGTGATCGACTACCGGGACGAGGAGGCGCTCGCCGCGGTCTCCCCGGTGCAGGCCGTGATCGTCACGGTCTCCGACACGCTGCCGCCGCGCCGAGCGATCGCCGAAGGGACGGCGGTGATCACCATCACCGGGTTCTCCGCGGAGCAGGAGGCGGTGCTCCGCGGCCGGGGCGCGGATCCCGTGCAGCGGATCCTGGTGACGGCCGACGGGGCCCAGCTCGCCGCGGTCGCCGCGCTTGCGGACGCCGGCAGGGTCACCGTGCATCTGGACTCGGAGTACGGCCTGCGCGATCTGGTCGCCGCCCAGGAGCGCGTCGAGAGCGGCCGCGTCACCGGGAAGGTCGTCGTCCTGCTCGAACCCGCGGAGTGAGCGCAGCGTCCCGGGACGGCCGCTCCAGGATCGGCGGGCTCAGGCGTCGAAGCTCAGGCTGAGCTTGCGCAGCAGCACGGCGACGCGCTCGCGGTCGCCGCGTCCCAGGGCGGACAGCATCGTCGCCTCGACGTCGACGAGGCGCGTGATGGCCGCGTCCACGCGCACCCGGCCGTCGTCGGTGAGCGTCACGAGCACGCTGCGGCCGTCGTCCGGATCCGCCTCGCGGTGCACCAGCCGGCGGCCCACCAGCCGGTCGATGCGGTTGGTCATGGTGCCGCTGGACACGAGCGTCTGCTGGAGCAGCTGCTTCGGGCTGAGCTGGAACGGCGCGCCCGCGCGGCGCAGCGCCGAAAGCACGTCCCACTCCCAGGTCTCCAGGTCGCTGCGGCGGAACACATCCCGCCGGGCGCGGTCGAGCAGCCGGGAGAGCCGATCGACGCGGGACAGCACCTCGAGCGGGGAGAAGTCGAGATCCGGCCGCTGCGTGTTCCAGGCGGCGACGATCCTGTCGACCTCGTCGCCCGTGCGCTCCTCGCCGTTGCTCATCCGTCCATTATCGCGGCCCGGATCCGATGCCGCCCGCTGTTGCCGGCGGGTTCCGCGCCGGTCACGCACGGCGGGGTCTGGCAGACTTGTACCGCGGACGTCGCACCCGGCGTCCGCGGTCCGCCGTGGTGTAACGGCAGCACGACAGCCTTTGGAGCTGTGAGGCCCAGGTTCGAATCCTGGCGGCGGAGCATGACTCAGAACCCACTCGCCATCATCGTGCTCGCCGCCGGTCAGGGCACGCGCATGAAGTCGCGCCTGCCCAAGGTGCTGCACCCGATCGCCGGACGCACTCTCGTCGGGCACGTGCTCGCCACCGCCTCGCGGCTGGGCGCCGAGACGGTGGAGGTCGTGGTCCGCCACGAGCGCGACCAGGTGATCGCGGCGCTCGCCGCCGAGCACCCCGAGGCGGTCATCGTCGATCAGGATGAGATCCCCGGCACGGGTCGTGCCGTGCAGGTCGCGCTGGACGCGCTGCCCGCCGGCTTCGACGGCGACGT
>JAFDWP010000204.1 GCA_018268435.1 Actinomycetota bacterium | reverse complement strand
TGCCCGCGCGCCCCCTGGTCGGCGCGGCGGCCGGCGCGCGCTCCGCCGTCAGCACGTCGGGCGCGGTCATACGGCGGCTCCCGCCGCCACCTGCACGCGGGCCCGCGCGGCGAGCTGCTCCGGCTCGATCGCGGACAGGGCGTCCAGCAGTCGGACGGCGAAGGATCCCGGCCCCGCGGAGCCCGCCGCGGCGTCCTCCGCGGCCAGGGTGTAGACGAGGGTCGCGGCGGAGGCGGCGACCAGCGCCGAGTCGCCGGTGCGTCGTGCCGCGCCGAGGAAGGCGGCCATCACCGCGCCGAGCGCGCAGCCGCCGCCGGTGACCCGGGTGAGCAGGGCGTCCCCGTTCGCGATGCGGATCTCCTGCTCGGCGTCGACGAGCAGGTCGACGGGGCCGGAGACCGCGACCGCTCCCCCGGTGCGCCGGGCGAGGTCACGGGCCGCGTCGGCGGCGGCCTCGGTGGAGTCCAGCGCGTCCACACCGCGCCCGCCCTGGCTGACCCCGGCGAGGGCCAGGATCTCGGACGCATTGCCGCGGATGACGGTGGGGCGCAGCGCGAGCAGATCCTGAGCCAGCGCGGTGCGCACCGGCAGCACGCCGATCGCGACCGGGTCCAGCACCCACGGCGTGCCCGCGGTGCGGGCCCCTCCGACCGCCTCGAGGCTCGCGGACCGCTGCTCCGGCGTCGGCGTGCCGAGGTTCACCAGCAGCCCGGACGAGATCGCCGCGAACATGCCGGCCTCGCCGGTGATGTCGACCATCGCCGGAGCCGCGCCGAGGGCCAGCAGCGTGTTCGCGGTGAAGCCCGTCACCACCGCGTTGGTGATGCAGTGCACGAGCGGCGGCTCGGCACGCAGCTCCGTGAGCAGCTCCGCGGCGGATTCCACCACGGAGTCGGACGATGTCTCCAGACGCGCGTTCATCGCGACATCCCTTCGCTAGTACGACCTAGATCAGGTTCGACGGGTGTGTTCTCAGCCGCGGATGCGGCACCCCGTGTCACTGCAGGTCAGTCTAGCCAGATGCCCGTCAGTCGCGGATCTGGGCGCCGAAGCGCTCGCCCGCGACGGCGACCCCGGCGAGCTTCGCCGCGCTCGCCTCCGCCGCGGTGAGGGTGCGGTCGTCCGCACGGAAGCGCAACGCGAAGCTCAGGCTCTTGGCGCCGGCGGGCACGCCCTCGCCGCGGTAGTCGTCGACGAGGCGCACGGACTCCAGGAGCGCTCCCGCCCCTTCCGCCAGTGCGGCGCCGACCTCGGCCGCCGGCACGGCGGCGTCCAGCACGAGCGACACGTCCTGCGTGGCCGCGGGATACGTGGACAGCGAGGCCGCCACCACCCGCTCCCCGGCACGGGCCAGCAGCCCGTCCAGGTCGAGCTCGAGGACGACGGCGCGCCCGGGCAGATCCGCCTCGGCCGCGACCTGAGGGTGCAGCTCGCCGACGTAGCCGACTTCGGCGCCGTCCACCTGCAGCACGCCGGCGCGCCCCGGGTGCAGCGCCGCGCGGGCGCCCTGCACCACGTCGATGCGCACACCGGCGGCATCGGCGATCACGCGCACCGCGTCGAGCGCCTCGCTGAGGCCGTACTCCTCGGCGGTGCGGCCGGGCTGGCGTGGCGTGACGTGGCCGGTGAACAGCGCGGCCACGTGGCGCGCCTGCGGCGGGATCGACGCGTTCAGCGCGGCGAGCGTCTCGTCGGACGGGCGGACGCCGAGCGGCGGCACCTCGTCGGTGCCGTAGACGACGCCGGCCTCGGGCAGGAACACGACGCCGGTCTCGAAGATCGCCAGATCCACCAGGCCGCGCGCGATGTTGCGGTGCGCGATCTGCAGCAGCCCCGGCAGGAGCGAGCGGCGCAGGTAGGGCGCCTGCCCGTCGAGCGGGTTGGCCAGGCGCACGCCCGGGCGGCGCTCACCGGAGGGCGATCCGTGCCGATCGTTCTGCTCCTGCGTGGTGAACGGGAACGACGGCGTCTCCACGAGACCCGCGGCGGCGAGGGCGTTCGCGACGCGGCGGCGCCCCTGCTGCAGCTCGGTGAGGCCGCGGCCGGAGGGCGGGGTCGGCAGCACGGACGGGATGCGGTCCAGGCCGTGGATGCGCGCCACCTCCTCCGCGAGCGTCCACTTGTCGGTGAGGTCGGGGCGCCAGCTCGGCGGGATGACGTTCCAGCCGGCGTCCGCGCCCGTCGACGGGTCGACCGCGGTGACCTCGGCGCCGATGGTCTCGAGCGCGCCGGTGACCTCGTCGTCGGTGTAGTCGACGCCGATCAGCCCCTGCACGAAGCCGGCGGGGAGCTCGACCCCCTCGATGAACACCTCGGCGAAGAGGGCGCCGCCCTCGTCCGTCAGGGTGCCGCCCGCGAACTCGACCATGAGGTCGGCGACGCGACGCGCCGCGGCGAACGGGATGAGCGGATCCACACCGCGCTCGAAGCGCTTGGACGCCTCGCTGGGCAGCTTGTGCCGGCGGGCGGTGCGGGCGATGGTGACCGGATCGAACGTCGCGGCCTCGATGAGCACGGAGCGCGTGTCTGCGCTCATCTCGGTGGTGCCGCCGCCCATGACGCCGGCGAGCCCGATCGGACCGGATCCGTCGGTGATGAGCAGGTCCTCGGCGCTGAGCGTGCGCTCCTGGCCGTCGAGCGTGACCATCGTCTCGCCCTGAGCGGCGCGGCGCACGACGATGCCGCCGTCGAGCTTGTCCAGGTCGTAGCCGTGCACCGGATTGCCGAGCTCGAGCATCACGTAGTTCGTGATGTCGATGAGCACGCCGAGCGAGCGCATGCCCGCGAGCGTGAGCCGGGCGATCATCCACGGCGGGGTCGGCCGGGACGGATCCACGCCGCGCACCACGCGGGTGACGAACTCGGTCGCCCCCACCGCGCCGCGGATCGGCGCACGGTCGTCGACGACGGCGGTGAAGCCGCTCCCGGGCTGCAGCTCGGCGAAGTCGCGCTCCGCGGGGTCGCGGAAGGCGGCGCCGGTGGCGTGCGCGTACTCGCGGGCGACGCCGCGGATCGAGAAGGCGTAGCCGCGATCCGGGGTGACGTTGATGTCGACCGCCACGTCGTCCAGCCCCAGCAGCGCGATGGCGTCGGCGCCGACCGGCGCATCGATGCCGAGCTCCGCGAGGATCAGGATCCCGTTGTGCTCGTCGCCCAGGCCCAGCTCGCGCGCGGAGGCGATCATGCCGTCCGACACGTGCCCGTAGGTCTTGCGCGCCGCGATCGGGAACGGTCCGGGCAGCACCGCGCCGGGCAGGGTCACGACGACCTTGTCCCCGACCGCGAAGTTGTGCGCGCCGCAGACGATGCCGCGGACGTCCTCTCCGGTCCCTGAGCCTGCCGACGGGCCCACGGCGACCTGGCACCAGCGGATCGTCTTGCCGTTGGACTGGGGCTCCTCCTCGAAGGAGAGCACCTGGCCGACGACGACGGGGCCGGAGATGCCGAAGCCGATGAGCTCCTCCTCCTCGAAGCCGACCGAGACCAGCGCCGCGAAGACGTCGTCCGGCGTGGCGCCCTCGGCCACATCCACGTACTCACGCAGCCACGAAAGCGGGACGCGCATCACACCACCATCCCGAACTGCTCGCTGAAACGGACATCGCCCTCGGCCATGTCGCGCATGTCCTGCACATCGCTGCGGAACATGAGGGCGCGCTCGACGCCCATGCCGAACGCGAAGCCGCTGTACACATCGGGGTCGATCCCGGCCGCGCGCAGCACGTTCGGGTTGACCATGCCGCAGCCGCCCCACTCGATCCAGCGCGCGCCGCCCTTGAAGGTCGGGTGCCACAGGTCGAGCTCGGCGGAGGGCTCCGTGAAGGGGAAGAAGTTCGTGCGGAAGCGCGTCTTCGCCTCCGGCCCGAAGAGCTGGCGCGCGACGTGGTCGAGCGTGCCCTTGAGGTGCGCCATCGAGATGCCCTTGTCGACGACGAGGCCCTCGAACTGCGTGAACACCGGCAGGTGCGTCGCGTCGAACTCGTCCGTGCGGTACACGCGGCCGGGGCACAGCACGTAGATGGGCACCTCGCGGTCGAGCATCGAGCGCACCTGCACCGGGCTGGTGTGCGTGCGCATCACCAGGTGCCGCGAGGGCGGATCCACGTAGAAGGTGTCCTGCTCCTGACGGGCGGGGTGGTCGACGTCGAAGTTCAGCGCATCGAAGTTGAACCACTCGTGCTCGAGCTCGGGGCCCTCCGCGATCTCCCAGCCCATCCCCACGAACACGTCGCTGATCTGGTCCTGCAGCAGGGTGAGCGGGTGGCGGGCGCCGACGCGGGTGCGCGAGGCGACCGCGGTGATGTCGACGCGCTCGGCCTCGAGCCGCGCGGCGGTCTCGGCCTCGGCCAGCTCCGCTTCCTTGGCGGCGAGCGCCTGGGTCACGCGACCGCGGCCCTGGCCGATGAGCTTGCCGAACGCCGCCTTGTGCTCGGGGGCGACCTGGCGCATGGAGGCGTTCAGGACCGCGAGCGGCGATCCCTCGGCGACGTGCGCGGCGCGCGCGGCCTTGAGCCCGGCGGTGTCGGACGCGGATCCGATCGCGGCGAGTGCGGCCTCGACGGCGTTCTCCACCGCCTCGGGCGTGATTGCTGCCGGATCAGTGTTCTGTGCGTTATCGGACACGAGCATCAAGTCTACCGGCGCGATCTCCCGCTCCCCGCGCGGGCCTCGTCCAGATAGGCGTAGGCGGTCACCCGGGAGATCCCGAGTCGCGCCGCGATCGCCTCGACTGACTTGCGCATCTGCGTCGCCCCCGCGCGGTCCAGCCGGTCCAGCACGCCGATCCGGTCCTCACGGCTCAACGCGACCGCCGGCTTGCCGGTGGCCTTGATCGCGTCCGTGATCATGGCGTCCATGACCGCGACCAGATCCCGGCCGAAGTGCTCGTCGGGATAGTGCTGCTCCTCGGGGGCTCCCGGCAGCAGACCGTCCAGCAGGGCCCTGGCCTGCTGCATGGCGCTCAGATCGACGTTGATGCAGAGCGCGGCGATGATCGCGCCGCGGGGATTGCGGAAGTAGATCGAGGAGCAGCGCAGCTCGCGCCCGTCGTCGGTGAGTCCTCGATAGCCGAAGGCGTTGTGATCGCGGTCGGGATCCCGCTGCACCTCGAGGCCCAGGTTCGTCGACGGGCCGCCGACCGCGCGACCGGTGACATGGCCGTTCTCGATGGCCATGATCGTCTGGCCCAGGTCGATGTCGGTGCCGTCGAGGTTGTGCAGCACCACCTCGACGGAGGGGCCGCCCGCGGTCGCGATGGCCCGCATGACGTGCCGATGGGCGGCCAGCACCGCCGCCGCGTTCTCGAAGACGTCTGCCCCGGCGTGCGTCGTGGTGGCCATGCACCGATACTAGCCGGTCGATTCGTACAAATATTACGGACTCTAGACATTTTGTTAACGCATCCGCTAGCTTGACACTCGCCGGCCGGGGCGACGATGCCCCGTGCCGACCACGGCCCGCATCCGCCGGGCCGGACCATCGATGAGCAAGGAGGCCCATATGACAGACACGAGGACCACACCCCTCACCCGCAGGCAGCGCAAGATGATCGCGGGCAGCGCGATCGGCACGCTGATGGAGTACTACGACTACTACCTGTACGGCCTCGCCGCCGCGACGGTGTTCCCCGCCGTGTTCTTCGCCAGCGAGTCGCCCGTCGTGGCGCAGCTGGCCTCGTTCGCCACGTTCGCCGTGGGATTCTTCCTGCGCCCGGTCGGCGGGATCGTGTGGGGCATCGTCGGCGACCGCGTCGGCCGCAAGACCGTGCTGATGGTGACCGTGGTCGGCATGGGCCTGGCCACCGCCGGCATCGGTCTCATCCCACCCGAGGCGTCGATCGGCATCGCCGCACCGATCCTCCTGCTGCTGTGCCGCATGTTCCAGGGCTTCTTCGTCGGCGGCGAGATGGGCGGGGCTGCGACCATCGTGGTCGAGCACGCGCCGCCGCACCGCCGCGGTCTGTTCGGCGCCTTCCTGATCAGCGGCGCCGGCATCGCGAACGTCGCCTCGGCGGGGCTCATGGCCTCTCTGGGCGCCGGCGCGACCTCCTGGTTCATGACCTGGGGATGGCGGCTCCCGTTCCTGTTCGGCGCCGTGCTCGCGATCATCGCGATCCTGCTGCGCCGTCAGCTCGAGGAGTCCGACGACTTCACGCAGACCCAGGCGATCCAGCTGCAGACGGGCAGGAAGCTGAACCCGCTCAAGGAGGTCTTCCGCCACCCGAAGAACGCGATCCTCGGCATCCTCATCGGACTGCCGCAGTCGATCGCCGGATACGTCGTGCTCACCTACGCGCTCTCGTACATCGTGGTCACCCTCAAGGTGCCGGCCCAGGTCGGATTCATCGGCACCCTGATCGTCGGCGTCTTCCAGATCTTCGTCGCACCGACCTGGGGGGCGATCTCGGACAGATTCGGCCGCCGGAGGGTGTACATCTTCGGCTGCATCGCGTTCGCGGCGCTCGTGTACCCCACCTTCGTCCTGTACTCGACCGGGAACATGTGGCTGATCTGGCTCGGCATGGTCATCGGTTTCGTGATCCCCGGCGTGGCGATGCAGGCGACGTTGGGCACCATGCTGGCCGAGATGTTCGACCCCGAGGCGCGCACCACGGGTGTGAACATCGGCTACCAGCTCTCCAACACCCTCGGCGGCGGTCTCGCCCCGTTCATCTGCGCCGCGATCGTCGCGGCCGCGGGAGGAGCGTTCTGGCCGGTCGTGATCTACTCCGCCGTGATCTGCCTCGTCGGCGCGATCGCCACGGCCACGGCCACCATCCGGCCCGGGTCGGCGGGCACGGGGCGTCTGCGCGAGCTCAGCCTCCAGACGGCGTCCTGAGGCGCTGCGGCGTCCTGGGCCCCGGCTCAGGACGCCGCACCGGCTCCGCCCCCGCGCTGCAGCGCGATGACTTCGGTCACGGTGCTGCCGTCATGGATCCGCGGATCGCCCTCGCCCGCGTCGGGCGTGCGGCCCGTCAGCTTCGGCGAGCGCCGGGTGCGGATCTCCAGCCACTTCGCGACGCCCGAGAGGATCAGGCACATGGAGATGTAGATGGCGGCGACGATGAGCCCCGCCTGCAGCAGCGGTCGACCGGGCTGCGAACTGAGGTACTTCGCGTAGTAGATGAGCTCGGGGTAGGTGATGATGAAGCCGAGCGCCGTGTCCTTCAGCGTGACGACGAGCTGGGCCACGATCACCGGCAGCATCGCCCGGATCGCCTGCGGCCGCAGGATGAACGCCATCACCCCGGACTTGCGCAGGCCGATCGCGGAGCCGGCCTCCCGCTGTCCCTTCGGCAGCGCCTCGATTCCGGCGCGCAGCGCCTCGGCGAGCACGGATCCGTTGTAGAGCACGAGGCCGATCACGACCGCGGCGTAGGCGGACATCCGGAACGTGGAGCCCGGGATCGAGTTCACGCCGTAGAAGAAGATCATCATCATCACGAGCACCGGCACGGCTCGCAGCAGCTCGATCACCGCGGTGACCGGCACGCGCACCCAGGCATGATCGGACAGCCGTCCGATCGCGAGCACGAAGCCCAGCACGATGCTGCCGACGGCGGCGGCGAGGAAGGCGCTCACGGTCGCCCAGAGCGCCTGGACCATGCCCTGCCACACCAGCGTGTAGGTGAACAGGTTCCAGCGGGAGGCGTCGAACTGCCCGGTGACCGCGAAGCGGTAGACGACGAAGCCGATCACGGCGAGGACGACCAGCACGGTGGCGATCCCGAGGATGCGGTTGCGCCGCATCGCCCGGGGGCCGGGGACGTCGTAGAGAACGGATGCGCCGCTCATCGGACGATCCTCCACTTCTTCTCGAAGTGCCGTTGCACGAGGCTCAGCAGAAAGACCAGGACGACGAAGACGACGGCGACCCAGAGCAGGATCTCCATGACGGTGCCGGGCCGGTTCGCCGAGTCCGCGACCGTGGCGCGCAGCGCGGCGAGCTCGGCGATGGAGAAGCCGGCGGCGACGGTGGTGTTCTTCAGCAGCGCGATGAACACGCTCATCATCGGGGGCACGACCGAGCGGAACGCCTGCGGCATCACCACGAGCCCCATCACCTGCCCGAACGACAGGCCGATCGCGCGTGCCGCCTCGGCCTGCCCCACCGGCACGGTGTTGATGCCCGCGCGCAGCACCTCGGCCACGTAGGTCGCGGTGTAGATGCCGAGCGCGATGATGCCGAGCGGCATGAACGGGATCTCCGGGAGGTCGAGCTTCGGGTATCCGAACACGAAGAAGAAGAAGACCAGGGTGAGCGGGGTGTTGCGCACCAGGTTCACGTACACCGTGCCGACGGCACGGGCGATCGGCACCGGCGAGACGCGCATGGCGCCGACGATCGTGCCCAGGACGAGGGCGAGCGCGCCGCCGCCGAGGAAGAGCAGGACCGTGTTGAGAGTCGCCTCGCCCCACAGATCGAGGTTGCCCAGGAGTGCGTCCACGCGATCTCTCCTTCGAGTTCGAGGACTGCGGATGTCGGATGGCGTCGTGCAGACGCCGGGGGGTCAGGGGAGGAATGCGGCCGGCGGGCCCCCACCCGCCGGCCGCCCCGGACTCACTTCTCGATCGTGGGCTGCGTGAGCGTCAGGCCGCTCGCACCCAGGTTCTTGTCGAAGATCGCCGTCCAGGTGTCCCCTCCGTCGGTGAACATCGTGTGGATGAACGTCTGCAGCGCGGCATCGCCCTTGGCGAGGCCGACGCCGTACTTCTCCGTGGTGAACGGCTCGCCGACCACCTTCAGCTCGTCCGGGTCCTGCGCGGCGTAGCCGATGAGGATGGCCTGGTCGGTGGTGACCGCGTCGACCTGCTTGTTGATCAGCTGCTCCACGCACGCGGAGTAGAGGTCGAGTCCGACGGTCTTGGTGTCGGGGAAGTTCGCCTCGATGTTCTGCAGCGGCGTGGATCCGGTCGCCGAGCACACGGTCTTGCCGGCGAGGTCGTCCTCGCTCTTGATCGTGTCGTCGCTCTTGCGCACGAGCAGGCCCTGGCCGGTGACGAAGTACGGACCGGCGAAGTCGATGACCTGCTTGCGCTTGTCGGTGATCGAGTAGGTGCCGACGTAGTAGTCGATGTCGCCGTTCACGATCGACTGCTCGCGGTTGGCGGACGGGATGGGCTTGAACTCGATCTTGTCCTCGCCGAAGCCGAGCGAGGCGGCGACCCAGCGGGCGATGTCGACGTCGAAGCCGGTGCGCTCGCCCGTCGTGGCGTCCTTGTACCCGAGGCCCGGCTGGTCCTCCTTGACGCCGATCGTGATCTTGCCGTTCTTCGCGACCCGGTCGAAGGTCGGGCTGCCGTCGAGGGTGACGTCCGTGGCGACCTCGAACAGGGGCTTGTCGGCGGGGGCGGCGCCCTCCCCGGTCGCGCCCGGGCTCGCGGGGCTGCCGCTGTTGCAGCCGGTGAGGGCGACGAGGGCGACGGCGGCGATGCCGATGCCCGTGAGGATCCGTGATGTGCGCATGTGCGTTCTCCTTCAGTGCAGGTGCTGTGGTGCGGGGATCAGGTCAGTGGGTGAGCAGCTTGGAGAGGAAGTCCTTGGCGCGGTCCGACTGCGGGTTGGTGAAGAACTCGTCGGGCTCGGCCTCCTCGAGGATCCGGCCGTCGGCCATGAAGACGACCCGGTTCGCGGCCTTGCGCGCGAACCCCATCTCGTGGGTGACGACGATCATGGTCATGCCGCTCGCGGCGAGCTCGATCATCACGTCGAGCACCTCAGTGATCATCTCCGGATCCAGCGCGCTGGTCGGCTCGTCGAAGAGCATCACCTTGGGGTGCATGGCCAGCGCCCGTGCGATCGCGACGCGCTGCTGCTGGCCGCCACTGAGCTGCGCGGGCAGCTTGGCCGCCTGCGCGGCGACGCCGACGCGCTCGAGCAGCTGCAGGGCCTCCTTCTCGGCGTCCGCCTTCGCGAGACCGCGCACCTTGATCGGCCCCAGCGTGACGTTCTCCAGGATCGTCAGGTGGGCGAACAGGTTGAACGACTGGAACACCATCCCGACGTCCGCGCGCAGCTGCGCCAGGCCCTTGCCCTCGGCCGGCAGCTCCTTGCCGTCGATCGTGATCGAACCGCTGGTGATCGTCTCGAGGCGGTTGATCGTGCGACACAGGGTCGACTTGCCGGATCCGGACGGCCCGATGATCACGACCACCTCGCCCCGGTGCACGGTGAGGTCGATGTCGGTCAGCGCCTGGAAGTCGCCGTAGTGCTTCTGCAGGTCCTGCACGACCACGAGCGGGGCTCCGATCGGCGCGGCGGACGCGTCGCGACGAGAAGCGGCAGTGGGGGCGTCGGTCATGGCGGACTCTCCATCGAATCGAATGGCCGGGTGGTGCAGGCGGGCGCCGGAGCGGTGCGCGCCCGACCCCGCCGAGGCTATTGATCGCGGGACGCGCGGTGGGATTCCTTGAGCGTTTCTTGAGGAGCGTGCGGACGCTCCCCCGAGCGACGACGACCGGGCCGTCGCGACGTCAGTGGTGGGTCTCGCGGTAGTAGCGCACGGCGCCCGCGTGCAGCGCGACAGGATCTGTGAAGATCGCCTGCCGGCGGTCGAGCAGCGCCGCGGCCGGTGCGCCGCGCGCGATCACGGCGCGCTGCTCGAACAGCACGGCGGTCGCGTCGTGGATGAGACCCTCCGGCGCGTCGGCGCGGGCGACCAGGTAGTTCGGGACGGTCATGGTCACCGTGGAGGCGCCGTTGCCGTACGCCCCCACCGGGAAGTCGGCCTGCCGGTAGGCACCGGCGTGCGCGGCGTTGACCTCGTCCACCACGCCGGCCGGGATCGACAGCAGCCGGATCGGGGTGTCGGCCGCGAGCGTCGCGATGCCCGGGGTCGGCAGCCCGCCCACCCAGAAGAAGCCGTCGACCTCGCCCCGGCGCAGCGCGCCGATGGAGTCCTCCAGCCCCAGCTCGGGGTTGTGGATCCCGGCCGGATCCACCGCCGCCGCGTCGAGGACCCGGCGGGCGACGAGCTCGACTCCGGAGCCGCGGGCGCCGAGCGAGACGGTCCGTCCCGCGAGGTCGCCGAGGTCGCGCACCGTGGAGTCCTCGCGCACCACGATGTGCACGTACTCGTCGTACAGGCGCGCCACCGCCACGATCGGGAGGGGCTCGCGGAACGCGCCGGTGCCCGCCACCGCATCCGCCACGGCGTCGCTCTGCGCGAAGCCGAGCACCGCGGTGCCCGCGCCGATGCGCTCCAGGTTGTCGACCGAGCCGTTGCTGCGCTGCGCACGGAACGTGGCACCCAGGCGCGCACTCAGCGTCTGGGCGAACTGCTGGCCGTACGCGTAGTAGACGCCGGTCGCTCCCCCGCCCGCGATCGCCTGCGGCTGCTGCGCCCACCCGCGGTCGGCCGGAGCGCACGCCACGAGCCCGAGCCCGCTGAGCAGGCACAGCAGCAGGGCCAGCAGGTGCGCCGCAGCGCCCCGCGCCCGCCGGGTGCCGATCGTGGCGGTCATGGCGCCACCGCCGCGGGCAGGACCAGCACGACGCGGAGTCCGCCGCCGTCCGCGGCCTCCATCCGCACCGTGGCGTCGACGGTGGCGAGCAGATCCGTGGCGATCGCGAGGCCGAGGCCCGACCCCGGCGTGGTGCGGGTGCGGTCGCTGCGCCAGAACCGATCGGTCGCGTGCGCGAGCTCCTCCTCCGCAAGCCCCGGGCCGTGATCGCGCACCGCGAGCTCGTATCGGTCCTCGGTGCGCGCCGCGGTCAGCTCGATCCGGCTGCCCGCGGGCGAGAACTTCACCGCGTTGTCGATCAGCGCGTCCAGCGCGCTCTCGGCGATGGTCTCGTCGCAGGCCGCGAGCAGGCGGCCGTCCGGCGCGCCGCCGTCCACGTGCAACGCCAGGGTCACGCCCTTCGCCGCCGCGGCATCCCGCCAGGCCGCGGCCCGGCGCTGCGCGAGGGCGGCGAGGTCGATCGCCTCGGGCGACGGCGCCGCATCCGCACTGCGCGCGAACGCGAGCAGGGTGTCCAGGATCCGGGTCATCCGGCGACCCTCCTCCCTGGTCGCCTCGATGTCCTCGTGCCAGCCGTGGTCCAGCCCCGTCGCCAGCGACTCCACCCGCAGCAGCAGCGCGCTCAGCGGATTGCGCAGCTCGTGCGAGGCGTTCAGCGCGAACTCCTGCTGCCGCGACACCACGCGCTCGATCTCGCCCGCCATCCGGTTGAACACCAGGATCATCCGGTGCAGCTCGGGCGGGCCGGTGTCGTCGGCGATCCTGGCCTCCATGTCGCCGCGCTCGATGGCCTCCATCGCCTGGTCCACCCGGCGCACGGGTCTCAGCACCCAGCCGGCGAGGCGGAGCACGACCAGCAGGCCGAGGCCGATCCCGATCAGACTGACGACGCCGAGCAGGATCCACTGCCGCACGATCTCCGAGCGGGGCGCCTCCACGCTCGCCGACATCACCACCGCGCCGACCACGTCGCGGCCGTCGAAGATCGGCTCGACGAGCGACTTCTCGGCGAACTGCCACGGGAGCAGCACCGGTTCGGGCAGGTCGCCGCGCCGCCCGGACAGCGCGAGCTGCACCTTGTCGGCGGTCGGCTGATCGAGCACCTCGGCATCCTGCTGCTGGGGCGACCACGGCCGGCCGGAGCGGTCCACGACGATCACCCGGGTGCCGTACAGCTCGTGGTAGCGGCGCAGCTCGCCGTCCAGCACCTCGGCGCCACCGGAGAGCAGCGCCTGCCGGGCGCTCGTCACGAAGGTGCCGATGTCGGCGACCTGCTGCGTGTAGAACGCCTGCTGCACCCCCCGCGACGCGGTCCAGCCGTAGGCACCGCCGAACAGCAGCAGCACCGCGGCCAGCGGGACGAGGAACACCACGAACAGACGCTTGCGCACGGCTCAGAGCCCCGTCAGCCGGTATCCGACACCGCGCACGGTCTCGATCAGGGCGGGGCGGCCGATCTTGCGACGGATCGAGGCGACGTGCACCTCGAGCGAGCGGGCGAAGCTCTGCCAGTCGGTGTTCCACACCTCGCGGATGAGGCGCTCCCGCGGCACGGGGACCCCGGGGTACTTCGCGAGCACCGCGATGATGTCGAACTCCTTGCGGGTCAGCTCCACCGGTCCGCCGTCGACGAGCACCCGGCGTGCGACGAGGTCGATCCGCACCCCGTCGATGTCGATGCCGACCGGGCCCAGCTCGCCGCCGATCGCCTGGCTGCGACGCGTCACCGCCTCGATGCGGGCGAGGAGCTCCTGCACGTCGTAGGGCTTGACGAGGAAGTCGTCGGCGCCCGCGCGCAGCCCCCGGATGCGCTCGTGCACCTGACTGCGGGCCGTCGCGATGAGGATCGGGACGCCGCTGACCGTGCGCATGCGCCGGCACAGCTCGATGCCGTCGATGTCGGGCAGGCCGAGATCCAGGATCACCGCCTCGGTGTCGGTGCCGAGCATCTCGAGGGCGACGGTCCCGGAGCCCGCACGCTCTACGCCGTACCCGGCGCGACCGAGGAATCCGGCGAGGGCGTCGGCGACGCGGTCGTCGTCTTCGACGATGAGGATCTTCATACCGGGGCGGGTCTCCTGGCGATCTAGGCGCGCTGGGCGAACGCGCTCTCGTACAGGCACACGCTGGCGGCGGTGGCGAGGTTCAGCGACTCGGCCCGGCCGAAGATCGGCAGCCGCAGCGCGCGGTCCGCGAGCGCGAGGGCCTCGTCCTCGAGACCGCGCGCCTCATTGCCGAACAGCCACGCCGTGGGCCGGGCGAGCGCGCCCTCCGCCCGCGCCGCGAGCAGGTCGTCGCCCTTCACGTCCGCCGCGAGGACCTGGAGCCCTGCGGCCCGCGCCCGCGCGACGACGTCGGCGAGAGCTCCCCCGATCGAGACCGGCAGGTGGAACAGCGAGCCCGTGGTGGAGCGCACGACCTTCGGGTTGTACAGATCGACGGTGCGACCTGTGAGCACGACGGCGTCGGCGCCGGTCGCGTCGGCGGCGCGGATGATAGTGCCGAGGTTCCCGGGATCCCGCACCTCCTCGCAGATCGCGATGAGGCGCGGAGAGGCGGCGAAGATGTCGCGCACGGAGGTGGGCGTCTGACGCGCGACGGCGACCACGCCCTGCGGCGTCACGGTGTCGGCCATGGCGGCCAGCACGAACTCGGTGACGTACTCCACGCTCACCGCGGCCTCGGCCGCCGCCTGGCGCAGGTCGGTGTGCTTGTCCCATGCGGTCGGCGTCGCGAAGAGCTCGACGATCGCGTCCGGACGATAGGACAGCGCCTCGCGCACGGCCTGCGGTCCCTCCAAGAGGAACAGGCCGGTCTCGGTGCGGGCACTGCGCTTGGTCAGCTTGGCGACGGCGCGCACGCGCGGGGATCGGGGGTTCTCCAGCACGCTCACAGTCTAGGGAACGCGAAAGAGCGCCGTCCGCAGGGACGACGCTCTTTCGGGAATCCGATGCTTACGCAGCCGACTTGGGCGCGTTGACGTCCGCAGGCAGAGCCTTGCGGGCCGTCTCGACCAGAGCGGCGAAGGTCGCCGGCTCGTTCACCGCGAGCTCGGCGAGCATGCGGCGGTCGACCTGGACGCCCGCGAGGCCGAGGCCCTGGATGAAGCGGTTGTACGTGATGCCGTTCTGGCGGGCCGCAGCGTTGATGCGCTGGATCCACAGGCGGCGGAAGTCGCCCTTGCGCTTGCGGCGGTCGCGGTACGCGTAGACGAGGGAGTGGGTGACCTGCTCCTTCGCCTTGCGGTACAGGCGCGAGCGCTGGCCACGGTAACCCGAGGCGCGCTCGAGGATGACGCGGCGCTTCTTCTGAGCGTTGACGGCGCGCTTGACTCTAGCCATTTTCGTGTATTCCTATCGTGGATCGGGCGCGTCAGCGGCCGAGGAGCTTCTTGGCGACCTTGGCGTCTGCCTTCGACAGCACCTGGTCCTGGTTGAGGCGACGGGTGCGCCGGCTCGACTTCAGCTCGAGGTTGTGGCGCATCCCGGCCTGCTGCTTCTTCAGCTTGCCGCTGCCGGTGATCTTGAAGCGCTTCTTGGCACCCGAGTGGGTCTTCTGCTTCGGCATCTTCTCTTCCTTCGTATGGCGCCCAGCTGGGCGACAGGGTTCTGCCCGCATGACGCGGGAGGTCTGTGGGGCTTCGGGATCCGGGCGGATCACTCGGCCGGATCGGCCGGCGCTCCCGGCGCCTTCGCGTCGCGGGCAGCCTGCTTGTTCGCCGCACGCACCGCGTTCTGCTCGGCCTTCGCCTCGGACTTGTTCTTCAGCGGAGCGATCACCATGACCATGTTGCGTCCGTCGATGGTGGGGTTGGACTCCACCGTGCCGAACTCGGCCACATCCTCGGCGAACTTGCGGAGGAGCCGCACGCCCTGCTCGGGACGGGACTGCTCGCGACCGCGGAACAGGATCATCGCCTTCACCTTGTCGCCCGCCTTGAGGAAGCCCTCGGCGCGCTTGAGCTTGGTGGTGTAGTCGTGCGCCTCGATCTTCAGACGGAAGCGCACCTCCTTCAGGACGGTGTTCGCCTGATTGCGGCGTGCTTCCTTCGCCTTCTGCGCAGCCTCGTACTTGAACTTGCCGTAGTCCATGATCTTGACCACGGGAGGCTTCGAGTTCGGGGCCACCTCGACGAGGTCGAGGTCGGCTTCCTGCGCGAGGCGCAGCGCTGCCTCGATGCGGACGACGCCGATCTGCTCACCCGCGGGGCCGACGAGGCGGACCTCGGGGACGCGGATGCGCTCATTGGTGCGGGGATCGCTGATGCGGACTCCTTAGACGATGGTTTCGGCCACCATGATCCGGACGGATCACGGGCGAAAGCGGAATCGTCCCACCCGCCGACTCTCAGACGTCGGCGGCACCCTGTCCGCTGCGCGGCATGCGCTGCACAGCGGCTACCGATGTGAATCGGCGGAGTGCTGGACCCGGTAGCCTTGAGCGGCAAGCGCGGGTGGGATGGAATCCTCTTTCGTGCCGGGACAGAAGCCCCGGAGCCCGCAGAAGTCTATCAGAAGGCACGACCTTCGGAAAGCCGGCACATGAGCACTCCCGCGCCCGACGGCCACGAGCACGTCTCCCCCGCCTCCCCCGACGCCTCCGGGGCCGCCCGCGACATCGCCGATGTCGCCGCGGTCGAGGTGATCACGACCGCGGCCGTGCACCTGCTCAGCGCGGCCGCCGTGAAGGTGGGCCTGGCCGACGACCCCGAGACGCAGAAGGACCTGGACGAGGCGCGCAAGCTCATCAACGCGCTTGCGGGTCTCATCACCGCCGCGGCGCCCGAGATCAGCGACATGCACGCGCGCTCGCTGCGCGACGGGCTGCGCTCGGTGCAGCTCGCCTTCCGCGAGGCGTCGGTCATCCCGGACCCGATCGGCCAGGGGCCCGGCGAGAAGTGGACCGGCCCGGTCACCTGAGCGCTCGGCCGTGCTGCGACGCGACGTCGCTCTCGGGCGATGTTCCCGCCGACGCATCGGGTTCCCACCGGAGGAGGTCGCCGGGTTGGCAGTCGAGCACCTCGCACAACGAAGCGAGCGTGGTGAATCGGACCGCCTTCGCCCGCCCGTTCTTGAGCACGGCCAGATTGGCGGGCGTGATGCCGACGCGCTCGGCGAGCGTTCCCGCCGCCATCTTGCGCCGGGCCATCATCACATCGATGTCGACGACGATGGCCATCAGATCACCTCGTCCAGCTCGGCCTGGAGCTCGTTGGCCTGAGCATCACGAGCGACGGCCTGCGCGAGAAGTGCTCGGAGGACGAGGACGATCAGGGCCACCCCCGCGATCAGCACACCTGCTCCCCCGATCAGCAGAACCACGCCGGGAGCGACTGCTTCACCTGGCGCGAGGAGGACGCCCAGCGCGAACGTGAGCACTGACGCGACCGCCACGGCGATGATGATGACGTTCACGTATCGGAACGCCGCGTGCGAGAACACCGTGCCCCGGCGGGCCATCGTCACCAGCTGCCAAACGCACACGACGGCGACCTCGACGGTCAGGATCGCCAGCACGGCGATCACGATGAGTGGGACGCGCAGATGCGCGTCCTCCGGGGCCAGCAGGTGGGCGAGATCGATGGCCATCAGCGACACCATCACCACCTGCACGAACAGCGAGCCGACGAGCACCAATGCCAGCACGATGCGCACCGCGAGGACGGTTGCCTTTCCCATGGGACCTCCTTCGATCGCATTACGATGCAAAACTATCGTTTAACGATAACTGACGCAAGGAGATCGAGAGATCATGCCCGACAGCCGGCGCGCGACCGAAGGCACCTGGGCACGATCGCCCGCGCGCATCAGCACGCCACGCGCAAGCGCGTGGACCCGACAGTCGTCCGGCTGCCCTAGGCGCTCGCGCGCAGGCGCACGGTGAGCGAGTCGACCAGCACCGCGATGCGGTCATCGGCCGCCCAGCGCTGCGCCAGGCGCGCGAGCACCGCGTCCAGCGTCTCGCGGTCCATCCCGTCGACGAGTTCGAGGGTGACCACGAGCTCGGGGCCGCGCAGGCGCGCGTCGGGGTCCCCCGCGGAGACCCCGACGTCGATCACGGCGAGCTCGCTGCCGACGCTGGCCTGCAGCCCCGCGAACACCTCGGACGAGAGGAAGCTCGGCTCCCAGCTCTGCCCCTGGGCGATCGCCCACACCGCCGGACGGCGCAGCACGAACTCCGTCGGCGAGCCGGGGTCCAGCACGATCAGCTCGGCGTCGCCCGCGGAGGCGGACAGGGCGACGCGCACGGCCTCGACCGGGATCGGCCTCGCGACCGGATCCCAGGCGCGCAGCGTGTCGACGCTCGTGAACGCGGGCTGCACGGTGCGCCCGTCCGGCGCCGCGACGGTCACCAGGGAGAGCTCCTGGGTCTTGTCCACGCGCAGGCCGGAGGGCGCGACCCCCTCCTCGCCCTTCTCGGCCACGAGCGGGACGAGCACGCGCGCGGCGCGGAACGCGTCGACGACCTCCGCCTGAGACCCGTCGCCGGCGCGGAATCGGGTCAGCGCATCCCACAGCGCGGGATCCGCGGAGCCGTCGTCGTCGGCGCGCGTGTTCTCCTGGAAGGAGCGACCGGCCCACGGCACCCCGGCGGAATCCGCCGCGACCTCCTGCGGACCCTGGTCGTGGTCGCACCCGGCGGAACCGGGTGCGCGGGGGTCAGGATCCGGCGACATCCAGCGCCTCGGCCAGGGTGAACGCGCCCGCGTACAGCGCCTTCCCGACGATCGCACCCTCGACGCCGAGCGGCACGAGCTCGCGCAGCGCGGCGATGTCGTCGAGGTTGGCGATGCCGCCCGAGGCCACGACGGGCTTCGGGGTGCGCGAAGTGATCTCGCGGAGCAGGTCGAGGTTCGGGCCCTTGAGGGTGCCGTCCTTGGTGACGTCGGTGACGACGTAGCGGCTGCAGCCGGCGTCCTCGAGGCGGTCCAGCACCGTCCAGAGGTCGCCGCCCTCCTTGGTCCAGCCGCGGGCGGCGAGGGTCGTGCCGCGCACGTCGAGGCCGACGGCCACGGCCTCGCCGTAGCGCGCGATGACATCGGCCGCCCACTCGGGGTTCTCCAGCGCGGCGGTGCCGAGGTTGATCCGGGCGGCGCCCGACTCCAACGCGGCCTCGAGGCTCGCATCGTCGCGGATGCCGCCGGAGAGCTCGACACTCACGCTGCGGAACTGCTTGATGACGCGACGCAGGATGGCGGTGTTGCTGCCGCGCCCGAACGCGGCGTCGAGGTCGACCAGGTGGATCCACTCCGCACCCTGGTCCACCCACTCGGCCGCGGCGTCGATCGGATCGCCGTAGCTGGTCTCGCTTCCGGCCTCGCCCTGGGTCAGGCGCACGGCCTGCCCGCCGGCGACGTCCACGGCCGGCAGGAGGGTCAGGGAGGGGGACTGCGCGAACTCGTTCATGTCGTCCTTCGGGTCACGATGGGCCGCCCCGCGGCGGGCGCGGCACGAAAGAAGAGAGTAGCCCGGCGGGGTGCGCGGCACCAATCCCCGGCCGTCACATTGGTGCGGGCGGTCAGAGCGTGGAGATCCAGTTGCCGAGCAGCCGGATGCCGGCCTCACCGGACTTCTCCGGATGGAACTGCGTCGCCGAGAGCGGTCCGTTCTCGACCGCGGCGAGGAAGCGCGAGCCGTGCTCGGCCCAGGTGAGCCGCGGCTGCGGGAACGGCGGCATGACCTCGAGCTCCCAGGACTGGGCGGCGAACGAGTGCACGAAGTAGAAGCGCTCGTGCTCGATGCCGCGGAACAGCACGCTGCCCTCGTCGGGCTCGACCGTGTTCCACCCCATGTGCGGCAGCACCGGGGCGTCCAGCTCCGTGACCACACCGGGCCACTCGCCGAGTCCGTCCACCTCCGCACCGCGCTCCACACCCCCGGCGAACAGCACCTGCATGCCCACGCAGATGCCGAGCACGGGCCGGCCTCCCGCAAGTCGGCGCTCGATGATCTCGTCCCCGCGGTGCGCGGCCAGTGCCTCGCGGACGGCAGCGAAAGCGCCCACACCGGGCACCACCAGCCCGTCGGCCTCGAGCGCCGCCGTGCGGTCACCGGTGAGCTCCGCGTCCGCTCCGGCGCGGATCAGCGCCTTCACGGCGGAGTGCACATTGCCCGATCCGTAATCGAACACCGCCACGGTGGGGCGGCGCCCCTCCGAGCTCGCGCTCACAGCGCTCCCTTCGTGGACGGGACGCCGACCACCTGCGGGTCGAGCGCCTTGGCCTGACGGAACGCACGGGCGAACGCCTTGAACTCGGCCTCGGCGATGTGGTGCGGGTCACGGCCGCTGATCACGCGCACGTGCACCGTCAGAGCGGCGTTGTACGCGATGGCCTCGAAGACGTGCCGCACCAGCGACCCCGTGAAGTGACCGCCGATGAGGTGGTGCTCGTAGCCCGCGGGCTCGCCCTCGTGCACGAGATAGGGACGCCCGGAGATGTCGACGACGGCCTGCGCGAGCGCCTCGTCCAGCGGCACGAGCGCGTCGCCGTAGCGGGAGATGCCGCTCTTGTCGCCCAGGGCCTCGCGGATCGCCTGGCCGAGCACGATCGCGACGTCCTCGACGGTGTGGTGCGCGTCGATGTGGGTGTCCCCGGACGCGCGGACGGTGAGGTCGGTCAGCGAGTGCTTGGCGAACGCCGTGAGCATGTGGTCGAAGAACGGCACCGAGGTGTCGATGTGGCTCTGCCCGGTGCCGTCGAGGTTGAGCTCGAGCTCGATCGTCGACTCGGAGGTGGAGCGGGTGCGGCGGGCGGTGCGAGCGGTCATGAGGCCGATCCTATCGAGGCGAGCGCGTCCAGGAACGCGGTGGTCTCGGCCTCGGTGCCGGCCGTGACGCGCAGGTGGTGCGGGATGCCGATGTCGCGGATCAGCACGCCGCGGTCGTACAGGGCGCGCCAGGTCGCGGCCGGATCCACGACGCCGCCGAACAGCACGAAGTTGGACCACGAGCGGTGCGGCGTGTAGCCCAGCGCCTCGAGCGTCGCCGTGATGCGGTCGCGCTGGGCGACGATCTCGTCGACCATCGCCAGCATGATCGGCGCGTTGCGCAGCGCCGCGATGGCGGCCGCCTGGGTGAGTGCGCTGAGGTGGTACGGCAGGCGCACCAGCCGCAGCGCATCGATGAAGGCCGGGTCCGCCGCGAGGTAGCCGACCCGCGCCCCGGCGAAGGCGAAGGCCTTGCTCATCGTGCGGGACACGGCCAGCCGAGCCCGCCCCGGCAGCAGCGTCAACGCCGACGGCGAGTCCCGCGGAGCGAACTCCTGGTACGCCTCGTCCACGATCACGATGCCGCGCGCCGCCTCGTACACCGCCTCGATCACGTCGAGCGGGAGCGGCGTGCCGGTGGGGTTGTTGGGGGCGCACAGCAGGATCACGTCCGGGTCGTGCTCCAGGACCTGCGCGACCGCCTCGTCCACGGTGATCTCGTAGTCCGGGTGGCGGGTGCCTGCGATCCAGGTCGCGCCGGTGCCCTGCGCGAGCAGCGGGTACATCGAGTAGGTCGGCGCGAAGCCGAACACCGTCCGGCCCGGACCCGCGAACGCCTGCAGGATGTGCTGGAGCACCTCGTTCGAGCCGTTTCC
The DNA here is from genome assembly GCA_018268435.1 of Actinomycetota bacterium. Classification (GTDB taxonomy): domain Bacteria; phylum Actinomycetota; class Actinomycetes; order Actinomycetales; family Microbacteriaceae; genus Microbacterium. The sequence goes on along the minus strand of JAFDWP010000204.1, from coordinate 1,840 downwards.
GGCCCAGATCTGAGAGGCGTCGAGACCGTGGCCGAGATAGCCGGCGAACGCCTCGCGGAGTTCGGTGAACTCGCGATCCGGGTAGCGGTTGACGTCCCGCAGTGCCACGGCGATGTCATCGAGGATGTCGCTCGCCACCTGCTCGGGCACCGGATGCGTGTTCTCGTTCACGTTCAGCGCCACGGGCAGCGGGACCTGGGGCGCGCCGTAGGGGCGCAGGCCACGGAGGTCGTCACGAAGGGGTAAGTCATCGAGCGAGACAGTCACCCTGCCATGCTAGGCGGCCGCGCGATGCAGAGCCGCACAGATGTCGCCGGTCGCTGAGCTCCGTCGAAGCGCGGTCGCTGAGCCCCGTCGAAGCGCGGTCGCTGAGCCCCGTCGAAGCGCGGTCGCTGAGCTCCGTCGAAGCAGAGTCGCCGCGTCAGCGTCCGGTGGCGCCGTAGTGGGCGGGGATCGCGAGATGCTGACCGACCGCGATCACGCCTCCCGCGATCATGTTCAGCCGGGAGATCTCCGCCACCACGTCACGGGGATCCGCGTCGGGCGCGACCTCGCCGGCGATCGACCACAGGGTGTCGCCGGCCTGCACGGTCACCGTGGCGAACGCGTCACCGGGCGTGTGCTCCCCCGAGGCGAGTGCGGAGCCGCCGCTGCTGAGCGCGGCGAAGGCGATCGCTCCGGCCACGGGCAGCGCGACCAGAGCCGCCAGCACGCGCCGCCCGCGGGCGGTGATCCGCAGACGCGTGGCGGGAACCGGGCCGGCGAAGGTGATGCTGCTCATGGTGCTTCTCCTCTGGTGTGGTGCGGATCCGCCTCTCCCCGGATCCCCTCCCTCTCGGGGAGTTCCTCTGTCTGAGGATCTTGGGGGTCCGGGCCTCTGGAGAGGCGAACCTACGTTCCGAAACTACTTTCGACTTCGAACATCTGTCAAGCATTCTTCGAAATTGGCTTCCACGGAATCGTCGACACGCTCGAACAGATCTACCGATTCCGACCCGATCTCGGATACGGTTTCGATACGAAGACCCCATCACGGACCACCGACATTCGAATCGCCGCCCGCGATTCGGCGGCATCGGCCGGATCCGCGAAGGCATCACGCACACGAAGGAGATGGCATGAGCGACGGCGCGAACACCGGCTCCGAGGCCCCGCGGACGCGGCGCCGCAAGAGCCTCAGTGCGAAGCAGATGGCGATCCTCGAGGTCATTCAGACCTCGATCGCCCGGTACGGCTACCCGCCGAGCATGCGTGAGATCGGCGACGCCGTCGGCCTGAAGTCGCTGAGCAGCGTGACCCACCAGCTCGGCCAGCTCGAGCTGAGCGGCTACCTGCGCCGCGACGCCGGCAAGACCCGCGCGATGGAGGTCCTCATCGATCTGCCCGGGATGTCCACCGAGAATCCGGCCGACACGGCTCCCTCCGTGGGCGACGCGGCACTGGTGCCGCTGGTGGGACGGATCGCGGCGGGGGTGCCGATCACGGCGGAGCAGCAGGTCGAGGAGATCTTCCCGCTCCCCCGCCAGCTCGTCGGCAAGGGCGACCTGTTCATGCTCAAGGTGTCCGGCGAGTCGATGATCGACGCTGCCATCTGCGACGGCGACTGGGTGGTGGTGCGCTCGCAGGGCACCGCCGAGAACGGTGAGATCGTCGCCGCGATGCTCGACGGCGAGGCCACCGTGAAGACGTTCCGCCGCCGCGACGGCCACGTCTGGCTGCTCCCGCGCAACAGCGCGTTCGAGCCGATCCTGGGCGATGACGCGACCGTGCTCGGCAAGGTGGTGGCGGTGCTGCGCGCGGTCTGATCGCCCCGACGCGAAGAGGCCGCCCCGGACGGATC
>JAFDWP010000203.1 GCA_018268435.1 Actinomycetota bacterium | reverse complement strand
CCGCGAGCGCGGCGAGGTCGAGGGCGTGCTCCGCTGTGCCGGCGGGGTTGACGCGCACGATCGTCCGCGCCGGATCCAGCGCCGAGGCCACCAGGCGCTCCCGGGCGGCGGGCTTGTCGGCGGGGGCGACCGCATCCTCCAGGTCGAGGATCACCATGTCGGCGGCGGCAAGGGCCTTGGCATAGCGGTCGTCCCGGTCGGCGGGGCAGAACAGCAGCGCCGGACCGGGGAACGGGCGCCCGCCGACGGCCTCGGCCGTCATCGCCCCTGCTCCGTCGGCAGGCACTGCATGAGCGTGGACCGGGTCGCGAGGGCGACCACCGTGCCGTCCTGATTCCGGCCGGTGTGGGCGAACTGCACGATGCCCTGCCCGGGGCGGGAGGACGACAGCCGCGTGGAGAGGATCAGCGTCTCGGCGTAGAGCGTGTCGCCGATGCGCACGGGCGCGGGGAACGAGACGTCGGAGAAGCCGAGGTTCGCGACGATCGTGCCCATCGTGAGCTGCGCGACGGAGAGCCCCACGAGCGTGGACAGCGTGAACATGCTGTTCACCAGTCGCTCGCCGAACTCGGTGCCCGCGCTCCAGGCGGCATCGAGGTGCAGCGCCTGGGTGTTCATGGTCAGGGTCGTGAACAGCACGTTGTCGGCCTCGGTGACCGTGCGGCCGGGGCGGTGCAGATAGACCGCCCCCTCCTCGAACTCCTCGAAGTACAGCCCGCGCTGCTCGATGCGCTTCCCGGTCATGTCGTCTCCTCCTCGGCGGGGGTGATCACCGCGAGCGTCTGCCCGCGGGACACGGTGTCGCCCTGGGCGGCCTGCAGGTGCACGGTGCCGGCGACCCCCGCGCGCAGCACGTGCTCCATCTTCATCGCCTCGACCACGAGCACCGGATCGCCCTCCGCGACGTGCGCGCCGTCCGCGGCGTGCACGAGCACGACGGTGCCCGGCATGGGCGAGTCCAGATGCGGCGCGGCGGCCGCGGCGGAGGCGCCGCCGTGCACGGCCCGCGCGACGGCCACCTCGAACACCGCGCCGGCGTGCGCGATCGCCACCCGGTCGGGCCCCGCGCCCACCGCGGCGACGGTGCGCGTGACGCCGTCGACCGTGAGGGTGCGCTGCAGGCCGTCGGCGGTGCGCAGCGACGCGGGGGACGGATCCGCCCCGTCGACCGACACGAACAGGGCGGATCCGGATCCCGACACCCGCACGTCGGCCTCGCGCTCGCCGCAGACCAGCGCGTACCGCCGCGGAGCGGGCGGACCCAGCCGCCAGCCGTCGCGCCGGTCCCAGGGGGCAGACGCCGTCCCCGACGCCGTCGCGGAGGCGGCGTCCGGCGCCGCGTCCAGCAGCAGCGCAGCCTCCGCGAACACCCGCGCATCGGCCTCGGCGAACGCCAGGTCGTCGAAGCGGCGCGCGATGAGGTCGGTGTCCAGATCGCCGGCGGCGACCTCGGGCAGCTCGAGCAGCGCGCGCACGAACTCGACGTTGGTGGGGAAGCCGAACACCGCGGTCTCGTCGAGCGCGCGCACGAGGCGCCGGCGGGCCTCATCGCGGTCGGCGCCGTGCGCGATGATCTTCGCGAGCATGGGGTCGTAGTCGATCGAGACGTCCAGGCCGTCGGCGATCGCGGTGTCGACTCGGATCCCCTCGCCGGCGGGGTGGATCACGCGCTGCACGTGCCCGCCGGTGGGCAGGAACCCGGCGGCCGGATCCTCCGCGTAGATCCGCGCCTCGATGCTGTGGCCGCGCAGCACGACGTCGTCCTGGGCGAGGTCGAGCGGCACGCCGGCGGCGATGCGCAGCTGCTGCTCCACGAGGTCGAGGCCGGTGACCTGCTCGGTGACCGGGTGCTCGACCTGCAGGCGGGTGTTCATCTCCATGAAGAAGAACTCCTCGGGCGCGGCGGCCTCGACGATGAACTCCACGGTCCCGGCGCCGCGGTAGTCCACGCTCCGCGCGGTCTCGCAGGCGGCGGCGCCGATCGCGGCGCGCGTGGCCTCGTCGAGCAGGGGGGAGGGCGCCTCCTCGATCACCTTCTGGTGCCGGCGCTGCAGCGAGCACTCGCGCTCGCCGAGGTGCACCACGGTCCCGTGCGCGTCGGCGAGGATCTGCACCTCGATGTGCCGCGGCGTGGTGAGGTAGCGCTCCAGGAACAGCGCGTCATCGCCGAAGCTCGCGCTCGCCTCGCGCCGGGCGGCGGCGATCGCGTCGGCGAGCTCCGCCGCCTGCGCGACCACGTGCATGCCCTTGCCCCCGCCGCCCGCGGAGGGCTTGATGAGCAGCGGGTACCCGATCCCGTCGGCGGCGGCGATGAGGTCGGCGTCGGTGAGGCCGGGGCGGGCGATGCCCGGCACGGTGGGCACGCCGCGCGCGGTCACGGCGAGCTTCGCGGTGATCTTGTCGCCCATGGTGCGGATCGCGTCCGCGGAGGGGCCGATGAACACGATCCCCGCCGCCGCGCACGCCTCGGCGAAGGCGGCGTTCTCGGCGAGGAAGCCGTAGCCGGGGTGGATCGCCTGCGCGCCCGTGGCGCGGGCGGCCGCGAGCACGGCGTCGATCGAGAGGT
>JAFDWP010000202.1 GCA_018268435.1 Actinomycetota bacterium | reverse complement strand
CACGACGATCCCGCGCCGCGCGGCGTTCTCGACCCGGTCCGCGACGGACCAGCTCCAGGGGCACTCGGCGACGGGGAGGGTGTCGTGCAGGGTGCGCAGGGCCTGGCCGACCGCGCGTACCGCGGCCTCCGGGCGGGCGATCCAGTGCGGGTCGACGGCGGAGCGCCCGGTCAGCGCCGCGGTCACGAGGTACTCCTCCGTCGCGTCCTCGCCCTGCGCGAGCACTCGCGGCACGAGCGTCCACGCGGCCGCCCAGCGCATCCGCTCCGCCTCCGCCGCCATCGACGCCTCGAGATCGTGCGGCCCCCACTTGATGTACCGGCCGTCATCCGTGCGGAAGGTGAGCCCGCCGATCCCGTTCTCCCACACCGGGGTCAGGGATGCCCCGGCGGCGAGCTGCAGCACACGCTCGGGGATCCGGACCGCGTCGACGGGGATGCTCATGCCCCCATCCTGCCGCGTGGGGCCGTAGGCTCGCTGACGACGGAGTCCGCGCGGGCCACGCAGCGACGCGTGAGACGCAGACTCACATACACTGAGACTCAGTTGCAGGTTCGAAGGAGAACACCCATGCAGATCGCAGGATCCGGAGCTCTTGTCACCGGAGGGGCGTCGGGGCTCGGCCTCGCCACCGCCCGTCGTCTCGCGGCCGCCGGCGCGACCGTCACGATCATCGACCTGCCGACGTCGTCGGGCGCCGAGATCGCCGCGGAGCTCGGCGGGGTGTTCGCGCCCGCCGACGTCACGAGCGCCGAGGAGGTGGCCGCAGCCGTCGCAGCCGCCCAGGCCGCCGCACCGCTGCGCATCGTGGTGAACTGCGCCGGCATCGCCCCGCCCGCCAAGGTGCTCGACCGCGAGGGCAACCCCGCCGACCTCGCATCGTTCGAGCGGATCATCCGGATCAACCTGGTCGGCACGTTCAATGTGATCTCCCAGGCCTCCGCCGTCATCGCCAAGAACGAGCCGACGGCGGACGGCGACCGCGGGGTCATCGTGAACACGGCGAGCGTCGCCGCCTTCGACGGCCAGATCGGCCAGCCCGCCTACTCGGCGTCCAAGGGCGGCGTGCACGCGATGACGCTCCCGATCGCGCGCGAGCTCGCCCGGTACGGGATCCGCGTGTGCACGATCGCCCCGGGCATCATGGAGACCCCGATGCTCGCCGGCCTGCCGCAGGCCGCGCAGGACTCCCTCGGCGAGCAGGTGCCGTACCCCGCGCGCCTCGGACGCCCGGACGAGTACGCCTCGCTCGTGCAGCAGATCGTCGAGAACGGCTACCTGAACGGCGAGACCATCCGCCTCGACGGCGCCATCCGCATGGCCCCGAAGTAGACCGCGCCGCACCCCCTCGCCCCGCATCCTCGCGCCCGTCGCAGAAGATGCCGCCCGGGACGCCGGGAAACGACATCCGCTGCGACGGGAGCATCCCAGAAGCCCACGAACCCGAGGAAGACATGACCGAGAACAAGCCCCTCGCCGGCAAGACCATCCTGATGTCCGGCGGCAGCCGCGGCATCGGCCTCGCGATCGCCCTGCGCGCCGCGGCCGACGGCGCCAACATCGCGCTGCTCGCGAAGACCGACACGCCGCACCCGAAGCTCGAGGGCACGGTGCACACCGCGGCCGAGCAGATCCGCGCCGCCGGCGGCCAGGCGCTGCCGCTCGTCGGGGACGTGCGCGACGACGAGAGCGTGATCGACGCGGTCATGAAGACGCAGGGCGAGTTCGGCGGCATCGACATCGTCGTCAACAACGCGAGCGTGATCGACCTGTCCGGATCCCTCGACCTCGCCGCCAAGAAGTACGACCTCATGCAGGACGTCAATGTGCGCGGCACCTTCATGCTGTCCCGTGCCGCGGTGCCGCTGCTCAAGGACGCCCCGAACCCGCACATCCTGTCGCTGTCGCCGCCGCTGAACATCACGCCGCGATGGCTCGGCGCGCACACCGGCTACACGCTCGCGAAGTACGGCATGACGATGGCGACCCTCGGCCTGGCCGCAGAGTTCGCGACCGATGGCATCGCCGCGAACACACTCTGGCCGCGCACGACCATCGCCACGGCGGCGGTGCAGTTCGCCCTCGGCGGCGACCGCATGATGAAGGTCAGCCGCACGCCCGAGGTGTACGCCGACGCCGCCTACGCCGTGCTCACCCAGCCGGCCCGCGAGTACACCGGGCAGACGCTCATCGTGGAGGACGTGCTCGAGGCGGCCGGGGTCACCGACTTCTCCGGATACGCCGCCGTGCCCGGCACGCCCGACGCGCAGCTGTTCCCCGACATCTTCCTGGACTGAGGCCTCGCCGGGCCGCGCCCCGGCGACAGGCCCCGCCGGGCCGCGCCCCGGCGACGACGAAGGATCCCCATGCTCAACGGCCACGTCTCGCACTGGTGGCAGCAGGTCGGCGTCCCGGCGCCGCGCCCCGAGCTGCCGGGAGACCTCACCGTCGACGTCGCGATCGTCGGGGCCGGATACACCGGGCTGTGGACGGCGTACTACCTGAAGCGGGCGCGACCCGGGCTGCGGGTCGCGATCATCGAGCAGCGGCATGCGGGATACGGCGCCTCGGGGCGCAACGGCGGGTGGCTGACGAACTCGATCACCGGTGGGCGGGAGCAGTACGAGCGCACGCACGGACGCGATGCCGCCGAGCGGTTCCAGCGCGCCATGAACGACACCGTCGACGAGGTCATCCGGGTCGCCGCGGCCGAGGGCATCGACGCGGACATCGCGAAGGGCGGTGAGTTCACCGTCGCCCTGACGCCCGCGCAGGAGGGGCGGATCCGGGCCTTCGCGGCGTCCGAGCAGTCCTGGGCGCACACCGACCTGGCGCTGCTCGAGGCGGCGGAGGCCACCGCGGCCATCAGCGTCATGGGGACGCGGGCCGCGGTCTGGCATCCGCACGCCGCCCGCATCCAGCCTGCCCGGCTCGTGGCCGGTCTGGCCACCGCCGTGGAGCGGCTCGGGGTCGAGATCTACGAGCGCACCACGGTCGCCGAGATAGCGCCGGGCCGACTGCGCACGGATCACGGCACGGTCGTGGCGGAGCACATCGTGCGGGCCACGGAGGGCTTCACCGCGAACCTGAAGGGGCTGCACCGGCTCTGGCTGCCGATGAACTCGTCGCTCATCGCGACCGAGCCCCTGCCGGCCGAGGTCTGGGACGAGCTGCGCTGGAGCAGGGGCGAGGTGCTCGGCGACATGGCGCACGTGTACATGTACGCGCAGCGCACCGCGGACGACCGCATCGCGATCGGCGGGCGCGGCGTGCCGTACCGGTACGGATCCCGCACCGACACCGACGGCCAGACGCCGCTCTCGACGGTGCGCACGCTCACTGAGATCCTGCATCGGTTCTTCCCCGCCACCGTCGGGGCGACGATCGACCACGCCTGGTCCGGCGTGCTCGGGGTGCCGCGGGACTGGGCCGCCACGGTCGGCCTGGACCGCCGCACCGGGATCGCCTGGGGCGGCGGATACGTCGGCACCGGGGTGACCGCGACGAACCTCGCCGGGCGCACGATCGCCGACCTCCTCCTGGACGAGCGGACCGAGCTCACCGGCCTGCCGTGGGTGGACCACCGGGTACGGCGGTGGGAGCCGGAGCCGCTGCGGTGGATCGCGACGAAGGGGCTCTACGCCGCATACGGCATGGCCGATCGCGCCGAGTACGCCGGGCGCGCGTCGACGTCGCCGATCGCACGCATCGCCGACGTGATCACCGGCCGCCACTGAAGGGCGGTCCCTGAGGCTCTCGAAGGGCGGTCCCTGAGGCTCTCGAAGGGTGGTCCCTGAGGCTCTCGAAGGGTGGTCCCTGAGGCTCTCGAAGGGCGGTCCGGACCCCCGGCGCCCAGGACCTTCGCACCTGCGAGGCTCTACCCTGGAAGACATGTCCGAAACTCCTGCGTCCCCCCGCTCCGGCGCGCCCCTGAAGCGCACTCCTCAGGTGCGCCCCGCCACCGAGGGCTGGACGCAGAAGAAGGATGCCGAGGGGCGTCCGCTGCTGCAGTTCGCCAGCCCCCGCCGCGGCAAGCCGCCGGTGCACCTCGCCGACCTCACGCCGACCGAGCGCGTCGAGAAGATCAAGGAACTGGGCCTGCCCGGCTTCCGCGCGAAGCAGCTCGCCACGCACTACTTCACGCACTACACGTCGGATCCCGCACACATGACCGACCTGCCGGCCGACCAGCGCGACCAGCTCGTCGGCGGCATGCTCCCGTCGCTGCTCACCGAGGTGCGGCGCCTCGAGACCGACCGCGGCGACACGATCAAGTTCCTCTGGCGGCTGCACGACGGCGCGCTCGTCGAGTCGGTGCTCATGCGCTATCCCGGCCGCATCACGCTGTGCGTGTCGAGCCAGGCCGGCTGCGGCATGAACTGCCCGTTCTGCGCCACCGGCCAGGCGGGCCTCACCCGCAACATGTCGACGGCCGAGATCGTCGAGCAGATCGTGCGCGCCAACCGCCTCATCGCGGAGGGCGGCCTCGGCGGGAAGAAGGCCGACGACCACTCGCTGGAGCGCGTCAGCAACATCGTGTTCATGGGCATGGGCGAGCCGCTCGCGAACTACAAGCGCGTGATGGATGCGGTCCGCGTCATGGTCGCCCCGCAGCCCGAGGGTCTCGGCATGAGCGCCCGCGGCATCACCGTGTCCACGGTGGGTCTCGTCCCGGCGATCAACAAGCTCGCCGAGGAGAACATCCCGGTCACGTTCGCGCTGTCGCTGCACGCGCCCGACGACCAGCTCCGCGACGAGCTCATCCCGGTGAACTCGCGCTGGAAGGTCGACGAGGCGCTCGACGCCGCCCGCGGCTACTTCGAGAAGACCGGCCGCCGCGTCTCGATCGAGTACGCGCTCATCAAGGACATGAACGACCACCCGTGGCGCGCGGACCTGCTCGCGGAGAAGCTCAACGCCCGTGGTCGCGGCTGGGTGCACGTGAACCCGATCCCGCTGAACCCGACCCCCGGATCCATCTGGACCGCCTCCGAGAAGGACGTGCAGGACGAGTTCGTCCGCCGCCTGAACGACGCCGGGATCCCGACGACCCTCCGCGACACCCGCGGCAAGGAGATCGACGGCGCCTGCGGCCAGCTCGTCGCGACGACCGAGGACGAGGCCGCCGCCGCAGCGCTGGCCTGACCCTGGCGCCCCGCTGGCCCGACCCCGCCGCCCACCCCCCACTTCGAGTCGTCCCCCTGAGCGCGGTCTATGGGTCGCGCTCAGGGGGACGACCCGGATAGGGGGACGTCAGTGGCCAGGGGTGCGCAGCTTGAGCAGACGCCCGGATCCCTCGATCAGCTCGCTCCAGGACCCGACGTCGACCCGGCACTCGGCCACGGCGCAGGTCGGGAACTCCGCGAACGAGCCGGTGAGGTCGGCCACCGCGTCGGCCATGCCGGGGTTGTGGCCCACCAGCATCGCGACCTCGACCT
>JAFDWP010000201.1 GCA_018268435.1 Actinomycetota bacterium | reverse complement strand
GTGCACTGGCTGCACGATCAGCACCGCCAGGCCGAGGAGCAGCCGAAGACCGTCTGCTACCTGTCCGCCGAGTACCTGCTGGGGCGCCAGCTCGACAGCGCCCTGCTCGCCGGCGGTCTCGCGGATGTCGCAGAAGAGGCGATGGCCTCCTTCGACATCGACCTCGACGAGCTGCGCGGCCACGAGATCGAACCGGGCCTGGGCAACGGCGGGCTGGGACGGCTGGCCGCCTGCTTCATCGACTCGCTGGCGACCCTCGGCGTGCCGAGCATCGGATACGGGATCCGGTACGAGTACGGGATCTTCCGGCAGACCTTCGAGGACGGCCAGCAGGTCGAGCAGCCCGACGCCTGGCTCACCCTCGGCGCCCCGTGGGAGCAGCCGCGCCCCGAGGCCGCGCAGACCGTCTCCTTCGGCGGGCGCACCGAGGTCGACGCCGCGGGCGCGAGCCGGTGGATCCCGGGCTGGGGCGTCAGCGCGGTGCCCTACGACTACCTCGTGCCGGGCTACGGGAACCACCGCGTGAACACGCTGCGGCTGTGGCGGGCGAAGGCGACGGACGCCTTCGATCTGCGCATCTTCAACTCCGGCGACTACGAGCAGGCGGTGCGCGCGCAGACTTTCGCGGAGAACATCTCGAAGGTGCTCTACCCCGAGGACTCCACGCCGCAGGGCAAGGAGCTGCGCCTGCAGCAGCAGTACTTCTTCGTCGCCGCCTCGATCGCCGACGTCCTCGGATCCCTCCCGGACGGGTTCGAACTCACCCGCCTGCCCGAGCGCGTGATCTTCCAGCTCAACGACACGCATCCGGTGATCGCCGTCCCCGAGCTCATGCGCGTGCTCGTCGACGAGCGCGGCCTGGACTGGGACGCCGCCTGGGCGATCGCGCAGCGGTGCTTCGCCTACACCTGCCACACGCTGCTGCCGGAGGCCCTCGAGGTGTGGCCGGTCGAGCTGCTCGGCCGGCTGCTGCCGCGGCACCTGGAGATCATCTACCGGATCAACGAGGCGTTCCTCGCGGCCGTGCGCGCGCGGTTCGGCGACGACGAGATGCGGATCCGGGACATGTCGATCATCGCCGAGTTCCCCGTCCGCGCCGTGCGGATGGCGTACCTCGCCACCGTCGCCGGCGCGCGGGTCAACGGCGTGGCCGAGCTGCACTCGCAGCTGCTGCGCGAGCGGGTGCTCCCGGAGTTCGCCGAGTTCTTCCCGCAGAAGTTCACGAACGTCACCAACGGCGTCACCCCGCGCCGGTTCCTGCGGCTCGCGAACCCCGGGCTGTCCGCCCTCATCACCGAGGCCATCGGCGACGGGTGGATCGCCGACCTGGAGCGCCTGCGCGAGCTCGAGCCGCTCGCGGACGACGCCGCGTTCCGCATCGCGTTCGCCGCGGTGAAGGCTGAGAACAAGCGCCGTCTGAACGACGTGCTCCACGCCCGCGACGGGATGCGGGTCGGCGACGGGCACCTCGTCGACGTGATGGTCAAGCGCCTGCACGAGTACAAGCGGCAGCTGCTCAAGGTGCTGCACGTGGTGAGCGAGTACGAGGGCGTGCTCTCGGGCCGGATCCCCCTCGCCGAGCTGCAGCCGCGCACGGTGATCTTCGGTGCGAAGGCCGCTCCCGGCTACGCGATGGCCAAGCGCATCATCCACCTCATCAACGCGGTCGGATCCACCGTCAACGCGGATCCGCGGCTCGACGGCCGTCTGCAGGTGCTGTTCCCGCCGAACTACACCGTGACCCTCGCGGAGAGCGTGATCCCCGCGGCGGACCTCAGCGAGCAGATCTCGCTGGCCGGCAAGGAGGCCTCCGGCACCGGCAACATGAAGTTCGCCCTCAACGGCGCCCTCACGATCGGCACGGATGACGGCGCGAACGTCGAGATCCGCGAGCTCGTCGGCGACGAGAACTTCTTCCTGTTCGGGATGAGCGAGCCCGAGGTGGAGGCGCGCTCCCGCGCCGGCTACCACCCGGCCGAGTTCTACCACGCCGATGACGGGCTGCGCCGCGCGATCGACCTCATCGCCGCGGGCACGTTCTCCGGCGGGGACCGCTCGGTGTTCGAGCCGATCGTGTCGAACCTGCTCTACGAGGACCGGTTCATGGTGCTCGCCGACTTCGCCGCCTACCGGGCGGCCCAGGAGCGGGTCGACGCCGCCTACGCCGACCAGGACGCCTGGACGCGCTCGGCCATCCTCAACGTCGCCCGATGCGGATTCTTCTCCTCCGACCGCTCGATCCGCGACTACATCGACCGGATCTGGCACACCCCGCCGACGACGACCTGACCGGTCTCGTCGCCGGACTCATCCGTGAGACTCCCCCTTCTGCGTGAGACTCCACGCAGAAGGGGGAGTCTCACGCAGAATCGGTGGTCTCACGGGATCCCTTGACATGATCGAGATATATCGTGTTATTCTCAAGACACGATATATCTCGAATCTGCGGATCCGGGATCCCCAACTCAGGAGAACAGACATGACCGAGAAGTGGCTCATCGCCCCCGGGCAGGAGCGCGTGATCGACATCGAGCGCGCGTCGAAGCTCAAGATCGGACTCGTCGGCGGCCAGGTCGACGTCATCGCGCACGACGAGCCGGGCATCCGGATCGAGGTGCACAACGTGACCATCAAGGACCTGCGCATCGAGTCCGACGGCACCCAGATCGAGATCGACCACCCGCAGATCGGGTGGGACAACTTCCTCGAGGTGTTCCGCAACTTCGGCGCCGGCGGCCCGAAGGCCGAGATCAGCGTCGCCGTCCCGCGCGACATCGCCCTCAACCTCGGCGTCGTGAGCGCCGGTGCGCTCGTCTCCGGTCTCACCGAGGACGCCCGTCTGAACACCGTCTCCGGCGACCTCATCGTGGACACCCACACCGGCGAGCTGAACCTGAACACCGTCTCCGGCGACGTGCAGGTGCGGGGCCTCAACGGATCCGCCATGGCCAACACCGTCTCCGGCGGCGTCGCGCTGACCGGCGAGATCCGCAAGGCGACGATCGACAGCGTCTCCGGCGCGATGCTCATCGATGCGACCGGCAACGTGAACACGGTCGCGCTGAACAGCGTCTCCGGCGACGCCACGGTCCGCCTCGACGAGAACCTCGCGGCGAACTACGTCGCCCGCGCGCTGAGCGGCCGCATCACGATCGACGG
>JAFDWP010000200.1 GCA_018268435.1 Actinomycetota bacterium | reverse complement strand
TCCATCGCGTTCTTCGGCGCGCTCACCGTGCTGCCGCTGTTCCTGCAGAAGGGGCTGTCGCTGGGCACCACCGAGGCGGGTCTCGTGGTGCTGCCCGGCGCGCTCGCGATGGGCCTGCTCGGCCCCGTGATCGGCCGGATCTACGACGCCCGCGGCACCCGGATCCTGCTGATCCCCGGCTCGATCCTCGCGGCGAGCATGCTGTGGCTGTTCACGACGCTGAGCACGGGCACGCCGGTGTGGGTGCTGGTGGTGGCGCAGACGCTGCTGTCGATGGGCCTCGCGCTCTCGTTCACGCCGCTGTTCACCGCGTCGCTCGCCTCGCTGACGCCGAAGTTCTACTCCTACGGCAGTGCGGTGATCAGCACGATCCAGCAGGTCGCCGGCGCCGCCGGCATCGCCGTGATGATCGCCGTGTTCACGGTGGTCGTGAACGCGAACGGCGGCACCGAACAGCCGGCCGCGGTGGCCGCGGGCTCGCGCGTGACGTTCGTGATCGCGGCGGTCATCGCGACGCTGACGATCCTCGGCGCCTTCGTGATCCGCAAGCCCGAGGACCAGCCGCACGACGATCCCGCCGCCCCCGTGCACTGACCCCGCGCCTTGCCCGTCCCCCCTCCCCCCTCTCCCCCCATTCCGAGTCGTCCCCCTCAGCGCGACCTATGGACCGCGCTGAGGGGGACGACTCGCGACCTGTGGAGAACCGGACGCAGGAGTCCGCGGACTGCGGCACGCTTGCGTGGCATGGGATGGCGAGAGTTGGCGCAGGCGCAGGGCGGGCTGCTCACGCGCGCGCAGCTGCGGTCCGCCGGATTCGACCGGGATGCGGTGCGGCACCGCATCCAGACCGAGCGCTGGGCGTCGCGCTCCTCCGTCGTCATCGGCACGACCACGGGTGAACTCACCCGCTCGCAGCTGCTCTGGCTGGGAGTGCTGCATGCCGGTGCACCCGCGATCGTCGGCGATCTCACCGCCGCCGAGGTCGGAGGGCTCCACAACTGGCACCGCGACGAGGTCACCGTGCTGATCCCGCAGGGCATGGATCTGGGACAGCCCCTCGCCGGGATCCGATTCGTCGAGACGCGCCGACCGCTCGCGGCCCTGCGCGATCCGGGTCTCCCCCTCCCGACCTGTCGGCTCGAGCCCGCCGTGCTGCACTTCGCCGCGTACCAGAACTCCACGCGCACCGCGGAGGGCGTCATCGCGGCCGCGGTGCAGCAGGGGCTGACCACGCCGGCCCGGCTGCGGGAGTGGATCGATCGGATGCGCCCGTTGCGCTGGGCGCGCCTGCTCCGCCAGGCGGTGAGCGAGATCGAGGACGGATCGCAGTCGGTCGCCGAGTTGGACGTGCTGCGCCTGTGTCGCCAGTTCGGCCTCACGCCTCCGCGCCGACAGACCAAGCGTCGTGACGCGTCCGGGCGGATCCGCTTCACCGACTGTGAGTGGACCCTGCCCGACGGGCGGCTCCTCGTCCTGGAGGTAGACGGAGCGTTCCACATGGCCGTCGAGCACTGGGAGGACGACATCGCGCGGCAGCGAGCGCTCGCCGCGACGGACCGCGTCCAGATCCGCTGCACGGCGCGCGAGCTGCGCGACGCGCCCGAGACGATCGCCCGCGACCTGCGTTCGCTCGGCGTCCCCCGCGCCGCCTGACCGCAGCCGCCCGCCCCGGCCCCGGCCCTGGCCCTGGCCCTGGCCCCCGAATATCGCGGTCGTCCCCCTGAGCGCGGGCTATAGGTCGCGCTCAGGGGGACGACTCGAAGATGGAGAGGCCCCTCGGGGGGTCAGTGCTTCGCGGCGGGGAGGCGGCAGGCGCCGTCGATGCAGAGACCGGCGTCCGCGCCGTCGAGCGCGGACAGCAGGGTCAGCCCGCCCGGACCGGTCCCCGGAGTCGGACGCTCGGCGTCCACGGGGGTCGGCTGCTCGGATCCGGCGGCGATGGTCATCTCTCGATGGTACGCCGGTCGGCGCCGGCGGGCACCGACGGGCACCGCTGAGGCATCCGCCCCATGCCCCCGATCACCCGAGCGGCGTAGTCTGCGCCCAGAGATGCGGGTCGCGCTGCTCCGGCGGCGTCCCGCCCGGACGCGAAGGAGCATCCCATGATCATCAGCACTCCCCCGGCCGAGACGGCGGCGGGGCACGTCGCCGAGATGTACGCGGAGGACCTCTCGGCGGACGGAACCGTGTTCGCGTACACGCGCGCGATGGCGGTGAACCCGGACGCGCACGCCGCCTTCCTGGCGCTGATCCGAGCGATCGTGCCGTCGATCGGCGTGCGTGGCTACGAGGCGGCCACGCTCGGCGCGGCCCGGGCGATCGGATCCCCGCACTGCCTGCTCGCGCACGGCCGCAAGGCGCTGCGGGCCGAGGTGCTCGACGACGCCGGGCTCGCCGCCTTTGCACACGGCGACGACACCGGCTTCACTCCTGCCGAGCAGGCGATCGTCCACTACGCCGAGCGGCTGTCGACGGATCCGCGATCGATGACCGATGCCGATGCGCAGGAGCTGCGCGACGCCGGCTACGACGACCGGCAGATCGTGGACATCACCCTGGCCGCCGCGGCACGGAACTACTTCAGCCGCGCGCTGCTCGCCCTCGCCGTCCCGACCGACGAGATGCCGGGGCTGGATCCGCGGACCGCGGCCG
>JAFDWP010000001.1 GCA_018268435.1 Actinomycetota bacterium | reverse complement strand
CCGGAGATCGTGACCCGGCCGGGGTCGCCGCCGAACGCCGCGATGTTCTGCTGCACCCACTCCAGGGCGAGCAGCCAGTCGCGCACACCGCGGTTCGCCGGGGCGTCCTGGATCCAGCCGAAGCCGTCGAAGCCGAGCCGGTACGAGATGGTCACCGTCACCACGCCGTCGCGGTTGAAGTTGCGGCCGTCATACCAGGGGCTCGCCGGGGATCCGGCGAAGTAGCCGCCCCCGTGGATGTACACGAGCACCGGCAGCCCGGCGCCCGCGGCGTCTCCGTCTCCGTCTCCGTCTCCGGCGGGGATCGTCGGGGTGTACACGTTCACGTTGAGCGTGCCGTCGCCCGGGATGCTGGGCTCGGGGATGAGTGTCACGCCGGGGTCGCCGCGCTGCGCGGTCGCGCCGAACTCGGCCGCGTCGAACACCCCCGACCAGGGCGCCTTCGGCACCGGCGCGGCGAAGCGGAGCTCCCCCACCGGCGCCTCGGCGAACGGGATCCCGAGGAACGCCGCCGAACGCGGGTTGCCGCGCGCGCCGGAACCCGGCACCGTGGTGTCACGCCAGCGTCCGCGCACACGGCCCGCGCGCGTCTGCACCTCCGGATGCGCGGTCGCGGCGTCGTCCAGACCCGTGCCGACGCCCGGCGCGGCGGTGTCCGCCCCGCCATCCGTGCCGGGGGTGGTCTGAGTGTTCTCCATCGGGATTCCTTTCGTGCAGGAGCAGGTCGAGCGCTCGGCGGCGCCGCTTCCGCGGCTCGCCGGGGCTAACGGACGCCCTTGATCGGGGCGATCGCGACCGCGCCGAGCACGGCGAACACGATCGCGAAGACGAACAGCACCGGATAGCCGCCGAGGGATCCGATGATGATCGCCGCGATCGGCGCGCTGAGCGCCTGCGGGATGTTGGTGGCGACGTTGAGGATGCCGAGATCCTTGCCGGCCGACGTGCCCTCGTTCGGCAGCACCTCGGTCATGAGCGCGGCGTCCACCGACATGTACAGGCCGAAGCCGATGCCGTTGATGATGCTCATGATGATCATGCCCGTGAGACTCGGCATGATCAGCGGGAACGCGAGCCCGACGGCCATCACGACGGTGGCGGCGTAGATGAACACCTTGCGCCGTCCGACCTTGTCGCTCCACCAGCCCGACAGTGCGATCGCGATCAGGGTCGGCACGAAGGCCACGAGGGTCAGCGTCATCACCGCGCCCTGCGCCTCCTGCAGCGGCAGCTTGATGTAGTCGGTGAGGATGTACAGCTGGTACGCGGCGA
This sequence comes from Actinomycetota bacterium, assembly GCA_018268435.1. Taxonomy (GTDB): domain Bacteria; phylum Actinomycetota; class Actinomycetes; order Actinomycetales; family Microbacteriaceae; genus Microbacterium. The sequence goes on along the minus strand of JAFDWP010000001.1, from coordinate 16,319 downwards.
CGACGAAGTAGCCGAGGATGAGCAGGAAGCGCCCGGTGAAGGCCCAGAAGAAGTCGGGATGCCGGCGCGGGTTGATCCAGAAGCCGGCGAAGAACGCCCGCCAGCGGAACGGCTCGACACTCGCGTCCCGGGAGGACCAGTCCTTGTTCAGCAGCGCGAACAGGATGGTGATCACGATCACGGCGATGCCGAACACCGCGTAGCCGAGGCCCAGCTGCGTGCCGAGGCCCACCGCGAGCATGACGCCCAGGGTCATGCCGAGCTGGGTGCCGAGCCCGATCATGGCACTCGCTCCGCCGCGCTTGGAGCGCGGGAAGCGATCGGCGGTGATGGTCGTCAGCGGCGCCTGCACGAAGTTCAGGGCGACCTGGATCACGACCCAGAACACGGTGATCCAGAGCAGGTCGGTCAACGATCCCATGCCCAGCAGCAGGACGCCGCCGACCAGGGCGCCGAGCACCATCCACGGCACGCGCCGGCCGAAGCGGGACCGGGTGCGGTCGCTGAGGGCGCCGGCGATCGGCTGTGCGAAGAGGGTGAACAGGAACGACGTCGTGGTGACGATCGCGAGATTGGCGACCTTGTTCTTCTCGTCGAGCAGCAGGATCTGCGTCGGCAGCAGGATCGCGATGAGCCCGCCGTACGTCGCGAACAGGGTCATCGAGGCGACCAGCAGGCTGGGCAGGAGCCGCCGGGTCGCGGGCGGGCTCGCGGCCGGCTCGCCCGAGGCGGGCGCCTCGGCACGGATGAGTCCGGTCGGTGCGATCCCGGCGGCGGGATCCGGAGGTGTGATGGTCATGGACGGCTCCTCGTTGAGCTGATCGGGTGCGGATCCAAATACCGAACTGCGTTTGGTTTCTGGATCCGCCTCGATTCTGGCACCGAAAGCAGAACAGCACAAGGGTTTCATCGGCGGCACGCGCCCGCGAGTTCGCGTTCCTTGTCGGCGGATATCCTGACCTCATGGCCAAACGGGGCGCATATGCGAAGGGCGTCGTCAAGCGCGAGGAGATCCTCGAGGCCGCGCTCGAGATCGTGGGCAGACGCGGCTACCGCAACGCCTCGGTGCGCGAGATCGCCGATGCCGTGGGCCTGAGCCCCGCCGGCCTGCTGCACTACTTCGGTACCAAGGAGCAGCTGTTCGTGGAGATCCTGCGCGCCCGCGACCTGCGCGACATCCGGCTCGAGGACGACGCCGCGTTCTTCGACGCCTTCCTCGCCGTCGTCCGGCACAACGCCGAGGTGCCGGGGCTGGTCCAGCTCTACACTCAGCTGCAGGCCGAGGTCGCGGATCCGGAGCACCCCGCCCGGGCCTTCTTCCTCGATCGCACCGCGGCCGTGCACGCCGCCGCGCGCGCGGCGATCCTCGCGGAGCAGCAGGAGGGACGCATCCGCACCGACCTGGATCCGGAGTGGGTCATCCGGGCGGGACATGCGCTCGCCGACGGACTCCAGAACGCGTGGATGCTGGACCCGACGATCGACATGGCCGCCGACATCGAGCAGTTCTTCGCGCTGCTCAAGCCCTGAGCCACGGCCCTCCGCACGTCGGGACGGGCGTCGGGACGGGCGTCGGGACGGGCGTCGGGACGGGCGTCGGGACGGGCGTCGGGACGGGCGTCGCCGGGCCGATACGCTGATCGGATGACCGCGGACGCGCCCCTCGCCCAGACCGACGCCGGCGCGGTGCGCGGCTTCTGGAGGGGCGCCCCCGGCACGAGCGGGGCCTCAGCGGCGTTCCTCGGGATCCCGTTCGCCGCGGCACCGGTGGGGGAACGGCGCTTCGCCGCACCGCAGCCGCCCGAGCCCTGGACCGGCGTGCGGGACGCGACGACGTTCGGGCCCACCGCGCAGCGCGGCGACAAGGGCGAGACGCTCATCCCCGAGCCCAGCATCCCCGGCGCGGCCACCCTCAACGTCAACGTGTTCACCCCGATGCTCCCACCCCGACGCCCCGCCCCGGTCCCTGAGGCCCTCGAAGGCCCCGACCCACTCCCGGTCCCCGAGCCCCTCGAAGAGCCCGACCCACTCCCGGTGATGGTGTGGATCCACGGCGGCGGCTACGTCGACGGCTCCCCCGCGAGCCCCTGGTACGACGGCGCAGCGTTCAACCGCGACGAGGTGGTCACGGTGACGCTGTCGTACCGGCTCGGCTTCGACGGCTTCGGCCTGGTGGATGGCGCCCCCGCGAACCGCGGCGTGCTGGACTGGATCGCCGCGCTCGACTGGGTGCAGCGCAACATCGCGGCCTTCGGCGGCGACCCCGGCCGCGTCACGATCGCCGGGCAATCGGCCGGTGGCGGTGCCGTGCTCACGCTGCTCGGCCTGGAGCGCGCTCAGCACCTGTTCCACGCCGCGATGGCGTTCTCCCCCGCGCTCGCCGACGTCCCCGCCGACCTCGCGCGCCGGCGCACCGCGCGGCTCGCCCAGCTGCTCGAGCTCGCGGAGCCCGCGACGGCCGACGGCTTCCGCACGGTCCCCGAACGCCGGGTGATGCAGCGCCAGCCGGTCGCCGCGCTGCTCGGTGCGACCGGGCTGCGCGCCGTGCTGGATCCGCTCGTCTCCGGCCTGCCCTGGGGGCCGGCGGTCGATGGGGAAGTGCTGCCGCGCGCGACGGTCGACGCCCTCCGCGCGGGCATCGGATCCGACAAGCCGCTGCTGCTGGGCGCCACCGACGACGAGTTCACGATGACGATGGACCGGGCGCCCCGCCTGCTGCGCTTCGTGCCTGCCGGTCTCGCGCTGCGCCTGCTGTCCCGCGATCGGACGGTGCGCCGCGCCTACCTCATGGCGAACCGCGCCCAGCGTCGCCGCGGCACCCCCGCCCTGCTCGGACGGTTCGTCACCGACCGGGTGTTCCGCTCCCTCGTCCTGCGGACGGCGCAGGCGCGCGGGGACGCCCCCACCTGGACGTACCGGTTCGCGTGGGTCTCCCCGGCGAAGGGGTGGTCGTGCCACTGCCTCGACGTGCCGTTCTGGTTCGACGTGCTCGAGGATCCCTTCGTCGAGCGCCTCGCCGGCCCCACACCCCCGCAGCGCCTCGCGACCCAGATGCACGCCGCCGCGGTGCGGTTCGTCGTGGACGGCGATCCGGGATGGCCCGCGTGGCGCACCGGACCCGGGCTCAGCCGCGTGTTCGGCGCCGGCCCCGCCGAGCCGGAGCTCTCGCCGACCGCATACGACGGCGCCCTCCCGCTGGCCTGAGCCGCGCGGCACGCCCCCCTGCACTCGCTGGATCCGCCCTCGCCCCTCGCGCCCTCGCCCCTCGCGCCCGTGTCCCTCGCGCCCTCGCCCCTCACGCCCTCGCCCCTCACGCCCCTCACGCCCTCGCCCCTCACGCCCCTCGCGCCCGTGTCCCGTCGGAAAACGGAGGAGCATGCGGCGTGTCCCGGCGAGACCACCCGGATCCCACCCGACACGCCGAGATGCTCCTCCGTTTTCCCGCACGCGGGTGGATCCAGCGGAGCGGATCCGCCGCTACCGACGACGAACCCGCCGTCCCCGAAGTGGCGGACGGCGGGTCCCGGTGCGGGCGCAGCGCGCGAGGCGGATCCGGTCAGACGATCGGATCCAGCAGCGGGATGTCGTAGCGGTGCGGGGTGCCGAAGCGGTGGGCCGTGACCGAGACCGCCTGCTCGCGCAGGAAGGCCAGGATCTCCACGCGCCCGGCGGAGACCACGGGGTTCGCGTACAGCGCGAGACTCGGGGATCCGTTCACTGCCGCGGCCGTCTCGGCGGCGGAGGTGCCGATCAGGCGCACCCGGCCGCCGCGGGACGCGAGCCGCCGCGCATGGGCGGCCCAGGCGGCGGCGTCCTCGGTGGCGACCGTCACGTCCTGCGTGCCGAGCCACGTGGCCACGGCCGCCGGCAGCGGGGCGAGCGTCGACACCGTGACGCGGGCACGCGCACGCCGTCCCGCGGCGACCACGCGCACGAGCTCGGCGATGCGGGCTCCCTCGAACCTCACGGTCACCGGCACGGCCTGGTAGCGCAGCGCGTTCTGCTCCGTGGTGAGGCCGGTGGCGTCGCGGACCACCCCGAACTCGTCGGCCCAGGCGTCGATGTCGGTCGCCAGCGCGGCGCGCAGCCAGGCGATGTCCTCGCCCGCCCCGGCCACGCCCGCGGGATCCGGCTGGATCGCGGCGAGCGCCCCCACCGCGCCGGTCGCCAGCGCGTCGAGCTCGCGCGTCGAGGCGACGGGGGCATCGGTCCACTCCGACAGGCCCACGAGGTAGTTCGGGCCGCCGGCCTTGGATCCGGCGCCGACGGCAGCCTTCTTCCAGCCGCCGAACGGCTGGCGCTGCACGATCGCCCCCGTGGTGCCGCGGTTGACGTAGACGTTCCCGGCCTGGATGGCGGCGAGCCACTGCTGGACCTCGTCCTCGTCGAGGGAGTGTAGGCCCGAGGTGAGGCCGTAGTCGATGTCGTTCACGATGTCGATCGCCTCGTCCAGGGAGTCGGCGGTCATGATCCCGAGCACCGGGCCGAAGTACTCCACGCGGTGGAACTCGGATCCACGGCGCACGCCGTCGCGGATACCCGGACGCCACAGCTGACCGGCGTCGTCGAGCTTCGTCGGCTTCAGCAGCCAGCTCTCCCCGGGGTGCAGCGTGGTGAGCGCGCCGAGCAGCTTGCCCTCGGCGGGGCCGATGAGCGGGCCGATGCGGTTCGAGCCGTCCACGGGCGAGCCCACGTCGTAGGCGCGCACCGCGTCGACGAGCTGTCGGCGGAACCGCTCCGACCGCGCGGCGGATCCGACGAGCACGACGAGCGATGCCGCCGAGCACTTCTGCCCGGCGTGGCCGAACGCGGCGTAGGCGACGTCCTTCGCGGCGAGGTCGAGGTCGGCGGAGGGTGTCACGATGATCGCGTTCTTGCCGCTGGTCTCGGCGAGCAGCGGCAGGTCCTGCCGGAAACCGCGGAACAGCTCCGCGGTCTCGTAGCCGCCGGTGAGGATGACCCGGCCGACGGCGGGGTCGCTCACGAGCTTCGTGCCGAGGTCGCGCCCGTCCAGCTGCACGTACTGCAGCACCTCGCGCGGCACCCCGGCCTCCCACAGTGCCTCCACCATGACCGCACCGGAGCGGCGCGCCTGGCGGGCGGGCTTGATGATCACCGGGGATCCGGTGGCGAGCGCGGAGAGGGTGGATCCGGCCGGGATCGCGACCGGGAAGTTCCACGGCGGGGTGACCACGGTGAGGCCCACGGCGTGCATGACCGCGCCGTCGACGTCGGCGAGCTTCTTCGCGCTCTCGGCGTAGTAGTGCGCGAAGTCGATCGCCTCGGAGACCTCGGGGTCGCCCTGCTCGATGACCTTGCCGGCCTCGGATCCCATGACCTCCAGCAGATCGGCGCGGCGCGCCTCGAGCACGTCGCCGGCCCGGTGCAGGATCGCCGCGCGGCCCTCGGCGCCGAGCGCGCGCCAGGCCTCGCCGGCGGAGATGGCTGTGGCGATCGCGGCGTCGACCTGCTCGGGCGTGGACAGCGTGTTCGCGGCGACGGTCGCGTCGCCGAGCTCCGAGTCCGCCATGCGGGCGCGGATGGCATCCGCCCACGCGCGGTTCGGGGCGAGCGACGGGTCGGTGTCGGGGGCGTTCCGGAAGCCGTCCGTGAGGGCGGGGGCGGCGAGGGCCGAACGGTCCTGCACGCGGTTCGCGGCGGGCACCTCGGTCGGCACCGCGCGCACGGATGCGAGGAAGCGCTCCTTCTCGCGCTCGAAGAGCGCCGGATCCGCGTCGAGGTCGAAGACGGCCGACATGAAGTTCTCCTGCGACGCGCCCTCCTCGAGGCGTCGGATCAGGTACGCGATCGCGACGTCGAACTCGTCGGGGTGCACGACCGGCGTGTACAGCAGCAGGGAGCCGACGGTGCGCTTGACGACCTGCGCCTGGGCGGAGGCCATGCCGAGCAGCATCTCGAACTCGATACCCTCGGTGACGCCGCGCTTCGAGGCGAGCAGCCAGGCGAGCGCGATGTCGAAGAGGTTGTGGCCGGCCACGCCGATCCGCAGGTTCTGCACGTGCTCCGGACGCAGCGCGTACTCCAGCACGGCCTTGTACGACGCGTCGGACTGCTGCTTGCTCGACCAGGTGGCGAGCGGCCAGCCGTGCGACTCGGCGTCGACCGTCTCCATCGGCAGGTTCGCGCCCTTCACGACGCGCACCTTGATCGGCGCGCCGCCGCCGGCCACGCGCTTCGCCGCCCACTCCTGCAGCCGGATCATGGCGCCGAGCGCGTCGGGCAGGTACGCCTGCAGCACGATGCCGGCCTCGAGCGTCTGGAACTCCGCGCGGTCGAGGATCGACGTGAAGACCGCGATCGTCAGATCGAGATCCTTGTACTCCTCCATGTCGAGGTTGATGAACTTGGCGGATCCGTCCGGCATCCCCGCGAGCGCGATCCGGTACAGCGGCAGCAGCGCCTCGGCGGCGTCGGCGACGGCGGCGTCGAACGCCCACGGGCTGTGCGGGGCGACGGTGGAGGACACCTTGATCGAGACGTAGTCGACGTCGTCGCGCTCCAGCAGGCGGCGGGTGCCCTCGAGGCGGCGCGCGGCCTCCTCGCGGCCGAGGATCGCCTCGCCGAGCAGGTTGATGTTGAGCTTGACGCCCTGGGTGTCGCGGATGTGCGCGATCGCCTTGCCGAGCTTCTCGTCGCGCGCGTCGACGATGAGGTGGCGCACCATCTGGCGCAGCACGGTGCGCGCGGCGGGGACGACGATGCCCGGGAGCATGCCGGCGGTGAGTCCGCCGAGGCCGATCGCGCCCTTCATCGGCGCGGGCAGGAAGCCGGGGGTGAGCGGCACGAGCTCGGTGAGCTTGGCCGCGGCGACCTTGAGGTCCTCCGGGCGCACGACGCCGTCCACGAAGCCGACCGTGAAGTCGAGGCCGTTCGGATCGCGCAGCACGCCGGCGAGGCGCTGGCCCGCGGCGTCGACGGGCACCTCGCGGCTCTCCGCGAGCCAGGTCTTCACGAGCGCGACGGCGTCGTCGGCGAGGGCGGCGAGGTCGGAGATGCCGGCGCCCTGGGCCGGGTTCGGGGACCGATCGGCGGAGACGGGGGTTTCAGTGGCGGTCATGGTTCCTCGGGGGTTCGGGATGACGCGCACGCGCGCGGGGATGCTCCCAGCATGGATCCGATCTTCCTGCAGGAAAAGCGATCATTCATGGCGAGTATTATTCGATAGATCCGAACAGAGGAGGGGATCCGTGTTCGAACTGCGCCGCCTGCGCCTGCTGCACGAGTTCGCCCTGCGCGGCACCATCGCCGAGGTGGCGCGCTCCCTGTCGTACAGCCCGTCGACGGTGTCCCAGCAGCTCGCCCTGCTGGAGCGCGAGGCCGGCATGACCCTGCTCGAGCCGGACGGACGACGCATCCGCCTGACGCCGGAGGGCCGCGTGCTCGCCGCGCACGCCGCCCGCGCGCTGGAGCTCGATGAGCAGGCCCGGCAGCGTCTCAGCCAGGTGCCCGCCGAGGCGGTGCGGATCAGCGCGATGCCGACCGCGGCCGAGACGATCGTTCCCGCCGCGCTCACGGCCGTCGCCGCGACGCATCCGCACCTGCGCGTCGAGATGACCGAGGCTCCGCCCGAGGAGGGGCTGTTCGAGCTGACCGCGCGCCGCTTCGACCTCGTCATCGCGGAGCAGTACCCGGGCCACACCCGGGAGCGCCACGCGGGCAACGTGCACGAGCTGATCGGCGAGGATCCGATCCGCCTCGTCCTGCCCGCGGGCGAGGATCCGATGCCGCTCCCGCTTCTGCGCGATCGCGTGTGGGTCATGGAGCCGGTCGGATCCGCGGCCCGGCAGTGGGCGGTGCAGCAGTGCCGCGCGGCGGGGTTCGAGCCCGACGTGCGCTTCGAGGCGGCCGACCTGACGGCGCATGTGCGGCTCATCGAGTCCGGGCACGCGGTGGGGATGCTCCCCGACCTCATCTGGGGCGACGCCCCCGCTCGCGTCACACTGTCCGACCTGCCCGGATCCCCGGTGCGCGAGGTGTTCACCGCGGTGCGCGAGTCGGCGCGCGCCTCGGAGTCGATCGGCACCGTCCGCGACGCGCTGGCCGAGGCGTTCGCCCAGCACCGCCGCCCGGGGCGCTGAGGGGCGGGGTCCGGGGCACGCCGGTTCCGGGCGCCGGGGCGCCGCCGCGCGCCGCCTCCGGGCGCCGGGGCGCCGCCGGGCGCGACGATCTGCACACCCTGCCACGATCGGCACACGAATCGGGCGGATCCGTGTGCGGACCGTCGCATCCTGTGCAGATCGTCGCAGGACGAGTCGGGTCACCCTTCGCGCAGGGTCGCGTGCGGGATCCGCTGCCGCATCACCCGCACCGCCTCCGGGCTCACGTCGACGAGCAGGGCGTCGCGGCCGAGCGCCGAAGCGACCGCGCCCGTGGTCCCCGATCCGGCGAAGAGGTCGAGCACGCGGTCGCCCGGGCGGCTGGAGGCCTGCACGATGCGGCGCAGGATCCCCTCCGGCTTCTGCGTCGGGTACCCGGTCTTCTCCCGCCCCGTGGTCGGCACGATCGTGTGCCACCACACGTCGGTGGGGAGCTTGCCGCGCTCGCGCTTGGCCGCGCTGACCAGGCTCGGCGCCATGTAGGGCTCGCGCTCGATGTCGTCGACGTTGAACACGTGCCGGCCCGGGGTCTTCACGTAGACGAGGATCGTGTCGTGCTTCGTGGGCCAGCGGGTGCGCGGCTTCGCGCCGTAGTCGTAGGCCCAGATGAGCTCGTTCATGAAGCAGTCCCGACCGAACACGGCGTCGAGCATGACCTTGGCGTAGTGCGCCTCGCGGTAGTCCAGGTGCAGGTACAGCGTGCCGTCGTCGGCGAGCAGCCGCCAGGCCTCCTCCAGCCGCGGCATCAGGAAGTCGCCGTAGTCGTCGAAGCGGTCGTCGTAGGCGTGCAGCAGCTCGCGCACCCGCTCGTAGCGGTGACCGTGGAAGCCGTGGTTGATCTCGGGGCTGCGGTCCGTTCTCAGGACGGATTCCGCGGATCCTCGCGAAGCCGCCGCGGATTCCACCGATTCGGAGATTTCATCCTGAGTTGCGGCTGCCGGGCGGTCGGCACGGCGGGTCGAGACGGCGTGCCGCTCCTGGGTCCGGCCGGTGTTGAACGGCGGATCCAGGTACACCAGCGTGAACGTGCCGTCGGGCAGCCCGCGGGCGACGTCGAGCGCCTCGCCGTGCACGATCTCGACCGCGCCGAGGCGGGGCGCGGGCGCTTCGAGAGCCTCAGCGACCGGACCGGGCGCTTCGAGAGCCTCAGCGACCGGGAGAGCCTCAGCGACCGGGAGAGCCTCAGCGACCGGGAGGGCCTCAGCGACCGGACCGGGCGCTTCGAGAGCCTCAGCGGCCGGGAGGGCCTCAGCGACCGGGACGGCCTCGGCGGCCGGAGCGGCGTCGGGCACCGCGCTCACGGAACCCTGTGCAGCCACGCCTCGGTGCCGAACTTGGTGCGCACCAGCTCCTCGGCGGCCGCGTACTCGTCGGCGGAGATCGTGCCGTCCTCAGCCCCGGTGATACCGCGGAACGTCTGGATGAAGCGCTCGATGATCTGCGCCCGGGTGAGGCCGGTCTGACTGCGCAGCGGATCCACCCGCTTGGCGGCCGATGCCGTGCCCTTGTCGCTGAGCTTCTCACGGCCGATGCGCAGCACCTCGGTCATCATCTGGCCGTCGATGTCGTAGGAGAGCGTGGCGTGGTGCAGCACGCCGCCGTTCGCGAGGCGCTTCTGAGCCGCTCCACCGATCTTCCCGCTGGGGCCGGCGATGTCGTTGAGCGGCTGGTAGGCGGCGTCGATGCCGAGGGAGCGCAGCGCCTGCAGCACCCAGTCGTCGAGGAAGGCGTACGAGTCGGCGAACGTCATCCCCTGCACCAGCGACGCCGGGACGTACAGCGAGTACGTGATGATCTGCCCGGCGGCCATCATCATCGCACCTCCCCCGGAGATCCGGCGCACGACGTCGAAGCCGTGCTTCGCCGCACCGGCCGGATCGACCTCGTTGCGGTACGACTGGAAGGATCCGATCACGACCGCGGACTCGTCCCACTCCCAGATCCGCAACGTCGGACGTCGGCGGCCCTCGCCGACGCGGGTGGTGAGCACCTCGTCGAGGGCGAGGTTCATCCGTGGCGAGACCGCCTTCTCGTGCAGGATCTCCCAGTCGAAGTCGTTCCAGCCGGGCGCCGTCACCAGAGCGCGGCGCACGGCGGTGCCGACGGACTCCGGCGTGAGGCCCAGCAGCTGCGCCCCGTCGGGCAGCGCGGCGCGCACGGCGGCGGCGATGGCCGAGGCGTCGCTCTCGACCGGGAGCCCGGTCACGGCGGCGTTGATGTCGTCGAGCGCCTCGTCCGGCTCGAGGAAGAAGTCGCCCGCCAGCCGGAAGTCGGCGATCGCCCCGTCCGTCACCTCGAAGTCGACGACGACCAGCTTGCCGCCAGGAACCTTGTACTCACCGTGCACCGCTCCAGCCTACGCGGGGTGCTCCGCACCAGTCGCGCCCGGTCGGGCTCCGCGCCCTCAGTCCCGGCGCGGGACGTGCTTGTCCAGCCAGGCGAGCAGGTCCGCACGCACCTCGGCCTGCTGCAGCTCGTTGAAGATCTCGTGGCGGGCGTCGGGGTACACGAGCGTCGTGACGTCGCGCAACCCGGAGCGGGACCGGTACTCGTCGGCCAGGCGGTGCACGCTGCGCGGTCCGCCGACGGGGTCGTCCCGGCCCACCAGGAGCAGCACCGGCACGTCGCGCGGATAGTCCCTGTGCGGGCGCCCGTACAGGCGCGCGGCCTCGATCGGTCCGAACAGCTTCAGCAGCGGCACCTCGGTCGTCAGCGGGTCGGCGCGGAAGGCCTCCCACACGGCGGGATCCCGGGACAGCCACTCCAGCCCGTGCGCGTCCGGGCCCTTCCAGCGGGCGTTCAGCGGCATCGAGTTCAGGTCGCGCGGGGTGCGCAGCGCGGATCCGGAGAGCACCACGGCGTCGTACGCATCGGGATGCGCGTCGAGCACCATCTGCGCCAGGAAGGATCCCCAGGAGTGCCCGAGCAGCACGAGCGGGAGGTCGGGGTTCTCGCCGCGGATCAGCTCGGTGTGCTGCCACACGTCGGCGACGACCGCGCGCAGGCCGCCGGGGCCCAGGCGTCCGAGCTTGGACGGGTCGCCGTGCTGCTTCATCCCGGTGCGCCCGTGGCCGCGGTGGTCATCGGCGTACACGACGAAGCCCGCCGCGGTGAGAGCGGCGATCAGCGCGCCGTAGCGGCCCGCGTGCTCCCCCACCCCGTGCAGCAGCTGGACGACGCCCCGAGGCGTCGCGCCGTCGGCGACGGGGTGCACGTCGTAGACGATCGCGATGCCGTGTGCGTCGGTGAACTCGGCGGTGCGGGACTCAGCCATGAACCGAGTCTACGGATCCGGCGCGGCGGCCGGAGCAGGCGCTCAGAGCCCGACCGCGGCGCACAGCGCCCTGGCCTCGGCGAGGTCGGTGACCTCGTGCCCACCGCCGTCGTCGGCCGCGGATCCCATCCGCACCGAGCCGGCGGCGGCCACCGTGCGCTTGGCGGAGAAGTGCAGCGCGTCGACCCCGGTCGCGGCGATCTCCGCCGCGTTCTCCGCGGTGACGCCGCTGCCGGCCATGACCTCGATCCCGCCCTCCGCCGCGGAGACCAGGGCGCGCAGCATGGCCACGCCGTCGCGCGCGGCCGAGGCGCCGCCCGAGGTCAGCACCCGCGTGAGGCCCAGGGCGAGCGCGGTCCCGAGCCCCGCCAGGGGGTCCGGCGTCACGTCGATCACCCGGTGCAGGGTCACCTCGGCATCGGCGCGCACCTCGCGCGCCGCATCGCGCAGCCGCGCCAGGGCGTCCTCGTCGAGGCGTCCGTCCGCGGTCTGCGCGCCGATCACGACCCCCGCCGCCCCGTGCGCGAGCATCCACCGCACGTCGCGGACGGCGGTGCCGATCTCGTCGGCGTCGTAGAGGAAGCCGCCCGCGCGCGGGCGCACCAGCACGTGCACGCCGAGCGCAACCGCCTGCTCGCCGTCGACCGGGGCGGGAAGGGCGGCGGCCTCCACCGCCAGCTCGAGGGTCGCGGGCGACGGCGTCAGCCCGCCGAGGGCGAGCCCCTGCGTCAGCTCGACACGGCGCGCGCCGATCTCGCGGGCGACGCGCACTCCGGCGACATCCTGGACGGCGACTTCGAGGGCGAGGGGCATTGGTCCATTCTCCCGGCCCGGCGTCGCGAGCGGAACAAACGCGCCGCAATTTGTTCAGCCGCTTGCATAAAAGCATCCGGATCCTCCCGGTCCGCGACCCGCGCCGGAGCTCCACCCGATCCTCGGAATACTTAGTTAGGCTATCTAAACAATGGATGCCGAGAGACTGCACGAGACCGCGACCGAACTGCGGCTGGCCACGTTCCGACTCGCCCGCCGCCTGCGCACCGTGCGTGCGGTGGACAGCCGCAACGCGGCGATGAGCGACGCCCAGCTCGCCGTGCTCGGGGCGCTGCGCGCGCACGGGAGGCACTCCCTCACCGCCCTCGCCGACCGCGAACGCGTGACCGCCCCCACCATGAGCTCGGTCGTGACCGGTCTCGAGGAGCAGGGCCTCGCGGTCCGGATCCCCGACGACCAGGACCGTCGCCGGGTGCATGTGGAGATCACGCCCGCCGGTGAGAGGGTCGTGGCCGAGACGCTCGAGCTGCGCACGCAGCTGATCATGGCCGAGATCACCGAGCTCGACCTCACCGCCGACGAGCTGACGCTGCTGCACGAGGCGAGCATCCTGATGCGGAAGCTGGCCGATCAGTGAGCCAGATGTTCCGCTCGTTCGGGGCGTTCAACTACCGGATCTGGTTCTTCGGCGCGATCATCTCGAACGTCGGCGGGTGGATGCAATCGACCGCGCAGGACTGGGTCGTGCTGACCGAGCTCACGCACAACGACGCGACCGCGATGGGCGCCACCATGGCGCTGCAGTTCGGACCGCCGCTCGTGCTGGTCGGGCTCACCGGCCGGGTGGCCGACCGCTTCGACCGACGGCGCATCCTCCTGGTCACCCAGTCGACGCTCATGCTGCTCGCCCTGTGCGTGGCCGTGCTGCTGCTCACGCACGTCATGACGCTGCCGCTCATGCTCGTGTTCGCGGCCTGCTTCGGCATCGCGAACGCCTTCGACGCCCCTGCGCGGCAGGCCTTCGTCTCCGACATGGTGTCGCTGGAGAACGCCTCCAACGCCGTCGCACTGAACTCTGCGTCGTTCAACATGGCCCGCCTGATCGGCCCGGCGGTCGGCGGTCTCGCGATCGTCGCGCTCGGATCCGGCTGGGTCTTCGTCGCCAACGCCGCGACGTTCCTCGCCATGATCGTCGCGCTGCTGCTGATCCGCCCCCGCGAGCTCATGCCGCGCCCGAAGAACCCGCGGGCGGGCGGGCTCATCGTGGGCCTGCGCTACGTGCGCAGCCGACCGGACCTGCTGGTCGTGTTCGTCATGGTGTTCCTGATCGGCGCCTTCGGCATGAACTTCCCGATCTTCGCCTCGACCATGGCGCTGGAGTTCCACAAGCAGGCCGACGGCTACGGCGTGCTGAGCTCGGTGCTCGCGATCGGATCCCTCGCCGGCGCCCTGCTGGCGGCGCGGCGCGACCGCGCCAGGGTGCGCGTGCTGATGCTCGCGGCGGGCGGGTTCGGCGTCGCCTCGATCGTGTCCGCGCAGATGCCCACCTATGTCGCGTACGCGGTCACGCTCGTGTTCGTCGGATTCTCCACGGTCACGATGCTCACGACCGCGAACGGCTACGTGCAGACGACGACGGATCCGGCCCTGCGCGGCCGGGTGCTCGCGCTCTACATGGCGGTCGTGATGGGCGCGACCCCGATCGGCGCCCCCATCGCCGGGTGGGTCGCCGACGCGTTCGGACCGCGCGCGGCCATCGTGGTGGGCGGCGCGGCGGGGCTGGTGTCCTTCGCCATCGGCGCCGGCTGGCTGCTCTACTCCGGGCGGCTGCACCGCCGCGAGGATGCGCGCTTCCTGCTCGCGCTGGACGAGACCCGTCCGCTGCGCGTGGTCGAGGCGATGCAGCGGGCGATCACCCCGCCGATCACCAGTGCGACGACGCCGATCCGCACCGAGACCAGGGCCGAGCGGGAGGGCACCGCACCGGACGCTGCGGCCCCGGACGGCGCGGGGCGCGAGGACGAGGGGTGAGCGGACCCGGGTACGCCGCTCCCGGCGCCCCGCGCCGCCGCGCACTGCTGCCGGCGCTCGGGGCGCTCTCGGCATTCGGTCCGATCTCGATGGACGTGTACATCCCCGCGCTCCCCGAGCTCGGGCACGACCTGGCGACGACCGACGCGCTCGCGCAGGTGACGATGAGCGCCTGCCTGATCGGGCTCGCCCTGGGCCAGCTGATCTGGGGCCCGATCAGCGACCGCTACGGACGCCGGAGACCGCTGCTGTGGGCGGTCGCCGGATTCACGGTCGCCGCGCTCGGCTGCGCGGTCGCGCCCAGCATCGGGATCCTCATCGCGGTGCGCCTCGTGCAGGGGCTGTGCGGTGCGGCGGGGATCGCCATCGCCCGCGCCGTCGTGCACGACGTCTCGGTGGGCGCGGAGGCCACCGCCGGCTATGCCACGCTCACCGCGATCGCCGGCGCGGCCCCGGTGCTGGCCCCGCTGCTGGGCGGCCTGCTGCTCGGATTCACCGATTGGCGCGGCATCTTCCTGGCGCTCGCCGTGATCGGCGGCGCCCTGCTGCTGACCGCCGCGCTGTGCGTCCCCGAGACGCTCCCCGCCGCGGAGCGCACGACCGGCGGAGTGGGCAGCGACCTGCGCGGCATCGGCGCCGCGTTCGCGAACGGGCCGTTCCTCGTGTTCGCGTTCACGCTGAGCCTCGCCACGGCCGGCTTCTTCACCTACCTGCAGATGTCGTCGTTCGTGCTGCAGGAGGAGTACGGCGTGGGCGCCCAGGGGTTCGCCCTCATCTTCGCCGTGAACGCCGGCGGCATCGTGCTCGGCGCCTGGCTCAGCCGACGACTGGTGCGCCGCGTCCCGAATCGCGCGCGACGCCGCACGCGCCCTGCCGCAGGGTTCGACCGGGGCCGCACCATCGTGCTGTGGTCGCTGACCCTCGGCACCACCGCGGCGGCCGTCGTGCTGCTGAGCGCCCTGCTGCGCAGCCCGCTGCCGTGGCTGCTCGCCCCGCTGTTCCTGCTGGTCGCCCTGCACGGCGTGAACAACCCCACCCTCACGGCCCTGGCGCTGGGCCGCGTCACCCGCGGCGCCGGATCCGCGTCCGCGGTGCTCGGCACGCTGGCCGCGCTGCTCGGGGCCCTCGTGCCGCCGCTGCTGTCGCACTCCGGGGTCTCGGCGACGCTGATGGGCGCGACCATGCTCGTCGCGCTCGCGGCCGCCCTGACCCTGCTCTCCCTCACCGGGCGGCTCACACGCGCGCGGGGGTGAGCCGGAGCCGCGCCCGCACTCCGCCCGATCCCGCGAACTTGGTACGAATCCGGGATCTCCGGCCCGTGCGCGGGCGGGACATTCCTAGGCTGGGCACATGACCGGATCCCCGTGGCGCGGCCGCACGCGAGCGGCCGCGGCCGGCATCGCTGCGGCGCTGCTCGGCATCGGCGCCGGGGAGCTCGTCGCGACGCTGATCGCCCCGCAGTCCAGCCCATTCGCGGTCGTCGGCGGGGTGCTCATCGACGCCGCACCGGCCTGGGCGAAGGACACCGCGATCGCCCTATTCGGCACCGGCGACAAGGCGGCGCTGCTCACCGGCATCGCGATCGTGCTCGTCGCCGCGGCCGCCGCGCTCGGCCTCGTCGCGCGTCGATGGCGCCCGCTCGGGGTCGCCGGCTTCGTCGTGCTCGGGGCGGCCGTGTCGCTGCTGGCACCGCTGCGCGCCGATGCGGTGACGCTGTCCTGGGTGCCCGCGCTGCTGGCGGGCATCGTCGCCGCGGTCACCCTGCGGGCGCTGATGCGGCGGCTCCCTGCGGAGGCGGCGGCACCCCGCCCGGAACCCGGCGCGGAGCCCGCACCGGGGCCGACCGCTGCAGCGCCGGACGCTCCCGCCCCGAGCGACCCCTCCCGTCGGCGCTTCCTGGCATGGACCGGCGCGGCCGCCGCCCTCGGCGTACTCGCGACCGTCGCGGCCACCGCCGGACGGGCCGGATCCGTCGCCGTGGCGACCGTGCGCAGCGCGCTGCGCCTGCCGAAACCGGCCGTGCCCGCCGCCCCGATCCCGGTGGGCGCCGCGCTCAAGGTCGACGGACTCAGCCCGCTCATCACGCCGAACGCCGACTTCTACCGCATCGACACCGCCCTGGT
>JAFDWP010000019.1 GCA_018268435.1 Actinomycetota bacterium | reverse complement strand
GGCAGCCGAGCACCGCGTCCGCGGACGGGATCGATGCGGCCGGGTTCGCCCGACAGACCCGGGCGATCCTCGATTCCATCACCGAGGTCATCGACGGCAAGGACGACGCCGTCCGCAGCGCCCTCGTCTGCCTGCTGGCCGAGGGGCATCTGCTCGTGGAGGACGTCCCCGGCGTGGGCAAGACCATGCTCGCGCGCGCCCTCGCCGCGAGCATCGACGCGACCGTGCGCAGGATCCAGTTCACCCCGGACCTGCTCCCCGGAGACGTCACGGGCGTCAGCGTCTACAACCCCGTCGCGCAGGAGTTCGAGTTCAAGCCCGGGGCCGTGTTCGCGCACATCGTGATCGCCGACGAGATCAACCGCTCCTCCCCCAAGACGCAGTCCGCCCTGCTCGAGGCGATGGAGGAGCACCAGGTCACGGTCGACGGGCACTCGCGACCGCTGCCGGATCCGTTCCTCGTCGTCGCCACGCAGAATCCGCTGGAGATGGAGGGCACCTATGCCCTGCCCGAGGCGCAGCGCGACCGGTTCATGATGCGCATCTCGATGGGGTATCCCGACGCGGCGGCGGAGACGGTCATGCTGCGTCGTCGGGACACCGCCAACCCGCTGGACGCGATCCGTCCGGTGCTCGCGGCGGCCGATGTGCGGGCCCTGATCACCTGGGCCCGGGCGGTGCACGTCGCCCCCGCCCTCGAGGAGTACGCGGTGGCCCTGTCGCAGGCCACCCGCACCGATCCCAGCCTGCACCTCGGCGCGAGCCCCCGGGCCACGCTGCAGCTCGTCCGCGCCGCGAAGGTGCAGGCCGCCCTGGACGGGCGCGACTACGTCATCCCCGACGACCTCACCGCGCTGCTGCCCGAGGTGTTCGCGCACCGGCTCATCGCCGCGCGCGGACTGCACCGGACCGGCGCCCGCCCCATCGAGGCGGCACTGGATTCGATCGTGCGACGGATCC
This sequence comes from Actinomycetota bacterium, assembly GCA_018268435.1. Classification (GTDB taxonomy): domain Bacteria; phylum Actinomycetota; class Actinomycetes; order Actinomycetales; family Microbacteriaceae; genus Microbacterium. The sequence continues at coordinate 16,099 of JAFDWP010000019.1, read as the reverse complement.
CGGTGCCGGTCGGTCTGCCGCGGTGACCCGGCGCGAGCGGACGCGCCGCGCGGCGGATCCCGCCGGGCGGCGGATGACCGCACGCGGTGCGGGTGCGCTGCTCGCCGGAATCCTGCTCGTGATCGCCGCGAACGTGCTCGCCGCACCCGTGCTGCTGTACGTGGCCGCGCTGCTGTTCGGTCTGCTCGTCCTCGCCGCCCTGTTCGTGTTCGCCCCGCGACGGCGCGTCCGGGTGAACCGCACCGTCGCCGCGGATCTGCTCACCGTGGGCGATGACACCGCCGTGCGGATGCAGGTCGACCTGCGCACCGTGATGCGGGCGCCGGCCGGGCGGTGGAGCGACATCCTGCCGCTCGCCGTGCACGGCGTCGCGACGGGACCGTTCCCCGCCGAGAACGCGGAGGCGGTGCCGGGCGGGACCACGATGACGATGATCTACCCGATCTCAGGCGCGCGACGCGGCCTCGCCTCCCTCGGGCCGCTGCTGCTGAGCACCGCGGATCCGTTCGGCCTGTTCACCCGCACCGAGGAGCTCGGCGACGTGACCCCGATCACGATCGTGCCCGCCGTGCTGCCGCTGCCCCGGCTGACCGACCGCACGGGGCGCGCCGGGGGCACCGCGCAGACCTCCTCGCACCGCCTCGGGCAGGGCGCGGACAACCTGTCGCCGCGCCGCTACGTGCCCGGCGACTCGATGCGCCGCATCCACTGGCGCGCCACCGCGCACCGCGGCGACCTCATGGTGCGTCAGGAGGAGCAGGAGTCCAGCCCCGACGCCCTCGTCGTGCTGGACCGTGCGGGCGTGCGCTGGCAGGGCCCCGACGGGCGCACCGACCTCGACGGCTTCGACCGCGCCGTCACCGCGTGCGCGTCCATCGCCGTCCATCTGGTGGATCAGGGATTCGCCGTCGACGTCGTCGATGCCACGGGCGTGCTCATCGGACGTCTGCGCGGCGCGGAGGACGAGCGAGACGGCCTCCTGATCAGCCTCGCGGGGGCCTCGCCGCGCGCCGGCGAGCGCGACCACGGCCTTCCCGCGGCGAGCGAGGGCCACACGGTCGGCCCGCTCGTCCTGATCACCGGATCGATCGACGCCGCCGACGCCGGATCCCTGTCGCACGGCGGGGCCGGCACGCCGATCCTGCTCTCCACCGCGGCGGACGCGGACGCGCTGACCGTGGCGGCCGACCGGGGCTGGCGCACCGCCGCCCTCGGCGAGGATCCCGCCGACGCCTGGGCCGACGCCGTCGCCGCGGAACCCGGATCCGCGACGGTGGACGCCGGGTCGCCCCTCGGGCACCCGGGCGGGGCCCGTGCCGAACCGCCGGGAGCCTCGGCCGCGGAGTCCGCCCATGTCCGCTGACGCCAGCGCCTACGGCGGCCCGCCGCGTCCCGCGCGCACGGTCGGCGGCCCCGTCGCCGCAGCCCTGCTCACCGCGCTGGGGGTGATCGCCGCCGTGTGGCCGCTGAGCGCCGTGGTGGAGCCCGGGAACTGGGGCGCCGGCGCGGCGACCACGACGGGCACGGTCGTCGTCGTCGGGACCGCCGTGCGCTTCCTGGCGCGCCGCGCGCCGGCGTGGGCCGCGATCCCCGCCGTGCCCGTGCTGCAGCTGCTCGTCGGATCCATCGCCCTCACGGTCTTCACGTCGCGTCAGCTGGCCGGTCCGGCATCGGATCCGGGGTGGCTGCTGCCGATGCCCGAGGTGTGGCGCGCCGTCGACGCCCTCGTGTCCACGGCCGTCGGCGAGATCCGCGGCGGGGTCGCACCCCTGGCCGACTCTCCGGCGCTCGCGGTGTCGATCGCGGCCGTGGCCGGGCTCCTCGCGGTCGTCCTGGACCTGCTGCTGGTGCCGTTGGGCGCACCGCTCGTCGCGGGCGTGCTCGTCACGGTGCTCGGTGCGCTGCCGGCGGTCGTCGTGCACCACGGGGTGGATCCGGTGTGGTTCATCGGCCTCGCGATCGTGATCCTGCTGTTCCTGCGCGTGCGGTTCGCCCCGACCGGCTCCTCCGGGCCCGCAGAGTCCGCCGGCGAGTCCGTGCCGACGCCGGTGCGCTCCCCGGCCGAGGCGCCGCCGCGCACCCGCCGGCTGCCGGCGGTGGCGATCGGCGCGTCCGCCGTCGTCGGCGCGCTCGTCGTCGCGCCCCTGCTGCCGGTCGCCGCCTCCGGCATCAGCGCGGGGGGCGGCAACGCCGTTCTCAGCGCCACCCTCAATCTGGGGCAGGATCTGCGCCGCCCCTCCCCCGTCACCGCCCTCACGCTGATCACCCAGGACGGCACCCCGCCGTACCTGCGCATCGCGACCCTCACCCGGTTCGACGGCTCGACCTGGAAGCCGGATCGCCCTGCCACCGTGCCGCTGTCGCAGGGCTTCGGCGCGGTCACGGCGCCCGAAGGCGTCGCCGTGCACGAGACCAAGACCACGATCCGGACGGCGGGGATCGCCGGATCCTGGCTTCCGGTGCCCTACCAGGCCACCGCGGTGCGCGGAGAGAGCGGCAGCTGGAACGCCGCCGCCGACAACCGCACGGTGATCGCGGCCAACGCCGACGCCGCGGATCAGAACTACACGATCGACACGAAGACGCTCGTGCCGACGATCGACCAGATCCGCGCCGCCCCCGCCGCCGGATCCGACGCGCCGGCCGAGCTGCGCGCGCTCCCGGCCGACATGCCCGCGATCATCGCCGACGACGCCCGGCAGGTGGTCGGCGATGCGAGCTCGGACTACGACAAGCTGATCGCGCTGCAGACGTGGTTCCGCGCCGGGTTCCAGTACTCGCTGCAGACCCCGGTCGACGATCACTTCGACGGCACCAACGTCGACGCGGTCGCCACCTTCCTCACCGTGCGCGAGGGCTACTGCGTGCACTTCGCCGGTGCGTTCGCGCTGATGGCGCGAACGCTCGGGATGCCCAGCCGGATCGTGGTCGGCTACCTGCCCGGGCGCTCGACCGATCGGCGCTCGGACGACGGCCGGGTCGTGTTCGAGGTGTCCAGCGATCAGCTGCACTCCTGGCCCGAGGTGTACTTCTCCGGCATCGGATGGGTGCCGTTCGAGCCGACCGCGACGCGCGGCGTACCGACAGCGTTCGCGGAGTCGTCGGGCGCCGGCAGCGACGGCGACACCACGCCCTCGCTGGGGGCGACGCCCGCGCCGACGTCGACCGGGAATGCGAAGGATCCGAAGAACCTGGATGTGCCGAACGCCGGTGCCGCGGGCACGACCGCACCGGGCGCCCTGGCCACGGCCCCGGTGACGTGGGCGATCCTGGGTGTGATCGCGGTGCTGCTGATCCCGGCCCTCGTCCGCGGCGTGCAGGGCCTGCGCCGACGCGCCGCGGCCCGGCGCGGAGACGCCGTGGCGGCGTGGTCGGAGCTGCGCGCCACGCTGCAGGATCTGGGCCTGCCCGCGCCGCCGGCGGAGTCGCCGCGCGGGCGCGGGGAGCGTCTGGTCCGCGAGCGCGGCGTGGACCCCTCCGCCATGGACGCCCTCGTGCGCGCTATCGAGCGGAGCAGCTACGCGCCGCCCGGATCCGGCTCCCCGGAGCGCGGCGCAGACCTGCGGGCGCCGCTGGACGCGATCCGCCGGGACCTGCGGCGGCACGTGTCCCGCCGGGACCGGATCGCCGCGGTGCTCACTCCACGGTCGCTGCTGGGCACGCGGCTGCTCGCCGCCTCCGCCACCTGACCCGTCGCTCCGCCCTGCCCCGGGTCAGCGGGCGGTCGAGTGCGCGGCGCAGGGCACGGCGTCGCAGGTGGCGCAGACCACCGCCTGGTGACGGCAGGAGGGATCGGGGCAGTTCGCCGTGCGGTTGGTCGCCGCACCGCAGCCGGCGCAGACGCCGATCACGGCCGTGTGGTCGGAGAAGTCCACGGATCCGCGCCCGTCGAACACGTACAGCGAGCCGTCCCAGAGTCCGTCGTCGCCGAAACGCTCGCCGTAGCGCACGATCCCGCCGTCCAGCTGGTACACCTCGCCGAACCCGCGCGCCCTCATCAGGCTGGAGAGCACCTCGCAGCGGATCCCGCCCGTGCAGTAGGTGACGACCGGCCGGTCCTTGAGGGCGTCGTACGCGCCCGAGTCCAGCAGACCCACGAACTCGCGGGTGGTCTCGACGTCCGGGACCACCGCGCCGCGGAATCGGCCGATCCCGGCCTCGAGGGCGTTGCGGCCGTCGAAGAAGACCACCTCGTCGCCCCGGTCGGCGACGAGCGCGTGCAGCGCGTCCGGGCTGAGCCGGGTGCCGCCGCCGACCACCCCGCCCCGGTCGACCCGCAGCTCGTCCGGGGCCCCGAAGGACACGATCTCCTCGCGCACCTTGACGCTGAGCTTCGGGAAGTCCGCGCTGTACCCGTCCGCGTCGACCGCGGTGCCCTCGCTCCACTTCACATCGGCGTCGCGGAAGGGCGCATAGCCGCGGAACGACCGCAGCCACTTCTTCACCGCGGGCAGGTCCCCGCCGAGCGTGCCGTTGATCCCGTGCGTGGAGATCAGGATCCGGCCGCGCAGGTGCAGCGCCTCGCACAGGTCGCGCTGCCAGAGCCGGATCGCCTCCGGATCCGCCAGCGGAGCGAAGGCGTAGAACAGCACGATCTTCGGGGTGGGCACCCAGCGATCCTAGTTCGCCGCCGCGTCCGGCGTGGCCGTGCCGGGGCGCCCGTGCGCGCGACGCGCCTTCGACCGCCGGCGCGCCCACGCCCCTGCGGACTCGCCCGACAGCGCCAGCAGGGCGAGGCACTGCAGCGAGGCCGACAGCAGGGTGCCGTTGAACCCGAGCGGCGTCGTGCCGTCCAGGTAGTCGATCGCCGTCGAGAGCACGCCGATCGCGAGGAGCACCATGAGCACGGCGCGCGAGCGCCGGCCGCGACGGAGCACGGACCACGCCATGAGCAGCTGCGCGAGCAGGATGACCACGCCGAAGCCGAGCACGACCAGCAGGGCGACGGCCTGGTCCACGGGCCCCCGGGTGAGCGTCTCGATGATCTCCTCGTCCATGGCCACGCCGACGATCATGCCGACCAGGTCCACGAGCGCGCCGATCACCACGACCCCGACGGCGAAGAACACCGCCAGCGGCGCCCGCCGGATCGACCGCACCGCGGTGGTGCGCATCGACTCGCCGTGACCGCCGCCGGGCCGCGTCGCGGCCGGATCCTCGTCGGCGTCGCCCGCCGTCGGATCGGCGTCGTCGCCCGCCACGGACACCCGGGTCACATCGAGGATCGGCAGGTGGCCGTCGGTGATGAACCGGTCGCCGCCGCCGTTGCGGGAGTGGTAGCCGGTCGTGAAGTCGCGCAGGTCGCGCACGTGCACGGCGGGATCGGCCTCGCGGACGCTCTGCACGACGAAGTCGCGCTCGACGTCGGTGTTCTCGTCGATGCGATGCGTCACCTGCAGGGTGAACAGGCTGAGCCCCACGTCGGTGTCATAGGTGCCCGCGCCGAGCCAGTCGGTCTGCGCGCCGCCGGGCAGCAGCCATCCGGGCGGGCAGTGCCAGAACCGCACGTGATGCCGCTGCTTGGGGTTGCCGGCGACCTCCTGCTGGTAGGCCACGTCGTGCCGACGGCCGAACAGCATCAGCGGCGAGACCGGCGCGGTCGGATAGCTCTTCCGGGTCAGGGTGGAGACGATGATCCCCCACGTCGAGGCCGCAGTGATCTCGTCGGCGCGATGCCAGCCCGCTCGCGTCATGACGTCGTCGAGCTGCCGCGCCGTGCCGTCCACACCGAGATTGACCGGATCGCCGAGCAGTCCGTCGCCGGTGCGGGTGCGTCCGAAGAAGTAGTCGGGCACGTAGAGATCGCTCAGCATGCGGTGCAGGCGCGGGAGCACCAGGTAGGCCATGATCGCCCACACCGGCACGAACAGCAGCACCGACCAGGCGTAGCGGAACGTCTGCATCGAGATGATCACCGCGAGCCAGACGGCGGAGACCGTGCCGACGAGGAACGCGATCCGATCGAACACCGTGGCGGCGGGCAGCGGCTGCTGCATCTGCAGGGCCCAGCGCCGCCGCGAGGGATGCTGCGGCTCCTCGGCGTGCTCGGCATCGGTGCGCGTCACGGTCCTCGCTCCTTCCCGCTCGTCCTCATCCTGGCACGGCCATCGGCCGTCGGTGCGTCCCGGGGGCCCGTGGTCGGGATCACTCCGCCGGATCGGATAGACTGATCAGGTTGTCCTCCTGGTGACGTGTCCGAGCGGCCGAAGGAGCACGCTTGGAAAGCGTGTGTTGTGCAAGCAACCGCGGGTTCGAATCCCGCCGTCACCGCCAGTGCGAAGCGCCGCCCCGATCACGGGAGCGGCGCTTCGTCCGTCTGCGGGTCAGGGTGCGGGGATCCGGATCCCGTAGGTCGTGCTGCCGTCACCCGAGGCGAGCATCGTGAAGCCGAGCCGCTCGTAGAAGGCCCCCGCCGAGAGGTTGTCGGCGTTCATGCCCAGGTGCAACGCCGGCACGCCCCGACGGCCGAGCTCCTCGATCAGCGTGTTCATGAGACGGCGGCCGAGCCCCTGCCCCTGCGTCTCGGGCAGCAGGTCGATGTGCAGGTGCGCGGGGTACTCCGCGACGAGGGCGTCCTCGCCCGGCGCCTGCCGGTCGCCGTACGCGATGAAGCGATCCTGTGCCGTGGGCTCGGGCTCGCCGGACGGACGGTACAGGTCCCGCCGCGTCGGCCACCACTCGTCGCGGAACCAGGTGGCGAAGCCGTTCGTGTCGTCGGTGGCGACCAGGTAGCCGATCACCCGCGCATCATCGGACTCGACGACCCAGCTCAGCCCCGGATCGCGCAGCGCGTACGGCACGGCGAAGAGATCGCCCCACAGCGCGTCGTCGTCCAGCATGCCGGTGGCGTCGCCGCCCACGTCCGCCGTCTTCACGCACACGTCGTAGAGGCCGTCGATGTCGTCGGAGCGGAACGGTCGGATGCGCGCCACGGAGTGCCTTTCTCTCTCGTCGCCACCGGTCTCCACACGGTTGCTTGAGCGTGGAGCGTCGTTCGTCTCGCTGCGTCCCTCAGGGACCACGGGACGAAAGGACGCTCGGAGACCGGCGGCTCCCTCCAGCCTAGCGAGGCGGATCCGCGCTCCCCGCGCTTCCCACGCCGGAAGCCGGGGCGGGCCGCACCCAGCGCCACAGGGCCGCGGCGACCAGGAAGGCCGCCCCCGCGCCGATCAGCGCGCCGCCGACGGTGTCGCTGAACCAGTGCACGCTGAGCACCGTGCGCGAGAACGCCATCGCGACCGTCCAGAGCGCGCCGCCGATGGCGACCCCCAGGGTCGGGAACAGGAACCACAGCACGACCGCGAGCGTCGCCGCGTTCGCCGAATGACCGGACGGGAAGGATCCGAAGTCCGAGGCGATCAGCAGATCCTGCGGACGGCTCCGGCCCAGCACCTTCTTCACGAGCTGCACCAGGCCGGCGCTCACGGCGAAGGCGAGGACCGCGAACACCGCACCGCGCCATCCCCGCACGATCCAGGCCAGCGCGGCGACCACGAGCGGGGTGAGGATCGTCGCGACCCATCCCCCGCCGAGCACGTTCATGATGAGAGCCCAGCCCGTGAGCACCGGATTGCGCCACTCGACCATCTCGAGGTTCCAGGCGTCATCGAGCGAGACGATCAGGGCGGGCGAGGCGGCCAGCACCCCGGCGGTGGCCAGGGTGATCGCCACCCCCGCGATGCCGAGGAGGAGCGCCAGCCGACGTGTCATCCGGCCATTCTCCCCCGGCGCGACCGAGACCGGCGTCCGCGGCATGCGGACACCGGCCTCGGCTCGTTCACACGGTGGTGGCGGATCGCGCCTCAGCCCTTCGTCGCACCGGCCAGCAGGCCGCGCACGAAGAACCGCTGCAGGGCGAAGAACACGATCAGCGGGACGATGATCGAGATGAACGTTCCTGCGGACTGCAGGTACCACTGGTTGCCCCAGGTGCCGGACAGCGAGTTCAGCGTCTGGGTCAGCGGCAGGGACGATTCTGGAGCGAAGATCGTCGCCACCAGCAGGTCGTTCCACACCCACAGGAACTGGAAGATGGCGAACGACGCGATGGCCGGCATGGCGAGCGGCAGGATGATCCGGAAGAAGATCTGCCCGTGCCCTGCACCGTCCACCCGCGCCGCCTCGACGACCTCGCCGGGGATCTCCGCGATGAAGTTGTGCAGCATGAAGATCGCCAGCGGCATCGCGAAGATCGCGTGCGCGATCCACACCGTCGCGAAGCTGTGGTCCACATCGCGCAGGGTGAAGCCAGGGAAGATCTGCGTGCCGAACAGCGTGAGTCCGCGCGAGAACAGCGACAGCAGCGGCACCAGGGCCATCTGGATGGGCACGATCTGCAGCGCGAACACGAACACGAACACGAGGTTCTTGCCCTTGAAGTTCATCCACGCGAAGCCGTACGCGGCGAGCGAGGCGATGAAGATCGGGATCACCGTCGCGGGGATCGTGATCGCCAGCGAGTTGATGAACGAGGCGCCCAGCGTCAGGGCCGTGCCCCCCGAGGTCAGCGCGTCGGCGTAGTTGCTCAGCGTGAACGACGGGTTCACGAACACCGTCCACCAGCCGGTGCTGTTCGAGTCGGCTCCGGGGCGGAACGACGTGACGAACAGTCCGAGGGTCGGGATCGTCCAGAAGATCGCGATGATCACCGCGGCGAACGTGGCGCCCTTCGAGGTGAGCCGCTTCTGCGCGGTCGCCTCGTTGCGGCGGGTGTCGCGCGCGACCTGGCGCTTGGTGCGGTCGTCGGTGATGACCGCCTGTGTCGCACTCATCAGCGGATCTCCCTCTGCTTGGCCATCTGCCGGGCGTTGTAGATGATCAGCGGCAGCACGAACAGGAACAGCACGACGGCCAGCGCCGACGAGTGCCCATAGCTCTGGAACCGCTGCTGCTGGTTGACCATCTCGAAGCCCAGCACGGTGCTGTTCGCCCGGCCGCCGGTCATCACTGCGACGATGTCGTAGACCTTCAGCGAGGCGATCGTGATCGTCGTCAGCACGACGATGAGCGAGGAGCGGATCCCCGGGACGGTCACATTGCGGAACCTCTCCCAGGCGTTCGCGCCGTCCAGCGCCGCCGCCTCGATCTGCTCCGTCGGCACGGCCTTGATCGCCGCGGACAGGATCACCATGGCGAACCCGGTCTGCGTCCAGATGAACACGATCAGAAGGCAGATCGTGTTGACCAGCGGCGTGGTGTCCAGCCAGGAGATCGGCTTCCCGCCGAACAGCGTGACGATCGCGTTCAGCAGGCCGATCTGGTCGCCCTGGCGGAAGTCGTAGATGAACTTCCAGATGATGCCGGCACCCACGAACGAGATCGCGACCGGCATGAACACGAACACCTTGAGGATCTTCTCCCCGCGGGCGCGGTCGATGAAGACGGCGTACGCGAGTCCGAAGGCGGTCGACACGACCGGGGCGATGAGCGCCCAGATCAGCGTGTTGATGACGGACCAGAATCCCTCCGGGTTCGTGAACACCCACTGGTAGTTCTCCAGGGCGACGAAGTCCTTGCCCGTCTTGTCGAAGAACGACTGGATGATCGTGGACACGGCCGGATAGATGAGTCCGACGATCAGCAGCAGGGTGGCCGGCGCCATGAACAGCGTGAGCTGGAACAGGTAGCCGGACCCCTCGCGCGCGCGGTAGTCGGCGAAGAACAGCAGCCCGCCGGCGACCAGCGCGATGATCATGACGTACACGACCGCGTTCTGGTACGGGCGCAGCATCATGAACGCCAGCACCGGGATGGCGAAGCAGGCCACCAGGCGCAGCCAGAAGTAGCCCTTGCCGTGCCGCGGCGCGTACTCGATCAGCACGAGCAGAACCCCCGCGACGATGGCGAAGACCACCAGCACGAGGGGGATCTGCAGCAGCGGGTTCAGCCCGCCGAGCCAGACGAAGAAGCTGTTCAGGGAGAAGCCGAGCGTCGTCGGCTTCGGATTGTCCGCCGGGCCGCCGGCGAGGAGAGCGATGAAGACACCGATGATCAGGATCGCGCCCACGATGTAGGCGCCGACCGTGACCGATCGGGAAGCGGTCGTGCGACCTGAGGTCGCCGCGACCGTCCTCTGATCGGATCGCACGGTTTCGGGCGCTGAGGTTTGCGACATGCGGACCCCCTTCCGGGTTCGACGTTGAACTCTGTCCGGATCTGCCCCGTGACGACTGCGGGGCCGTCCGCCGATGATGCGGACGAGCCCCGCAGCCCCACAGGGTGATGCTCAGACTAGTTGCTGTACCCGGCCTGGATGTCGCTCAGCACCTGATCCGTCGGCTTGCCGTCGATCCAGCTGACCATGCCCTTCCAGAACGAGCCCGAGCCGACGGTGGCCGGCATCAGGTCGCTCGCGTCGAAACGCAGCGTGGTGTTCGGGTCCTGCAGCGTCTTCATGGCGTCCTGCAGGAACTGGCTCGAGGCGAGCGAGGCGTCCGCGTTCTTGTTGGCGGAGATGACGCCGCCGAGCTTGACGCGGGCGTTCGCGAACTCCGGCGACGACATGAACTCCAGGACCTTCTTGGTCGCGGTGTTGTCGCTGAAGCCGGCGACGAACTCGCCGCCGCCCTCGATGGTGTTCTCACCCTCCTTGAGGCCCGGGAGCACGAAGGCGTACACGTCGCCGTCGGGAGCCACGGTCGGCGCCTTGCCGTCCTTGGTCTTCACGTCGAGGAAGTTCGACGAGAGGAACGAGGCCTGGTGGGTCAGCGTGCAGGTGCCGTCGGCGATCTTCGCCGCGACGTCCGCGAAAGCGGTCGAGTTGATGCTCTTCACGTCGCCGAAGCCGGCGTTGACGTAGTTCGGGTCGAGCAGGATCGTGCCCACGGCGTCGAACGCCTGCTTGATCTGCGGGTCGGTGAACTTCACGTCGCCGGAGACCCACTTGTCGTAGACGTCGGTGCCGCTCTGGCGCAGGACGAGGTCCTCGATCCAGTCGGTGCCGGGCCAGCCGGAGGCGTCACCCGAGGCGAAGCCCGCGCACCACGGGGCGCTGCCGGTCTTCTGCTGAATCGTCTTGGTGAGCGTCAGCAGCTCGTCCCAGGTCTTGGGGACCTCGACGCCGAGCTCCTTGAACTTCGCCGGCGAGTACCAGACGTAGCCCTTGACGTTGGCGAGCATCGGGGCGGCGTAGAACTTGCCGTCGATGGTGCCGTACGTCTTCCAGTCCTTGGACCAGTTCTTGTCGACGTTGGCCGAGACCTCCGAGGGGGCCTCCTTGACCTGCCCGGTGCCGACGAGGCTCTTGAGCAGACCCGGCTGCGGCACGATGGCGATGTCGGGGGCGCTGCCGCCGGACACCTTGGTGACGATGTTGCCCTCGAAGCCCTTGTCACCGGTGTAGACGACCTTGATGCCGGTGTCCTTGGTGAACTGATCGAAGGACTTGTTCAGCAGATCCGCCTCGGATCCCGTGATGCCTCCGGAGATCTTGACGGTCTCCCCCTTGCCGGAGGAATCCCCACCGCCGGACGAGCCGCCTTCGGCGCATCCCGCAAGAGCGAGGCCGGACACCGCGAGCAGCGCCAGGGGCGCGATCAGGCGACGTCGCTGAGACATTCCCATACGTTTCTCCTTCGAATCGAGCGGGGGGAAGATTTCCCTCACGCCGGGCTCCTCTCAGGAACCGCTTCCAGGCGACACTAGTGACCCTCGTGCTCTTTGCGCAACGTGATTTGGTCACAACTGGGTAACCAGGATCCGCAGGACGCCGAACGAATGGGAGCGCTTTCAGGGAACCGGTTCCATCCTTCCTGAGATATCGCTATGGTGAGGGGATCCGTTTTCGAGGAGGACGCACCGTGACCGGGATCATCGACGTTGCGCTACGTGCCGGCGTGGCGAAATCGACGGCCAGCCGTGCCCTCAGCGGAAACGGCTACGTCTCCGCGGAGACCAGGGAGCGCGTCGAGCGCGCCGCCCGCGAACTCGCGTATGCCGCGCACTCCAGCGCGTCCAGCCTCGCGACGGGACGCACCTCGACGATCGGCGTCATCATGCCGATGGCGGACCGGTGGTACTTCGCCGAGCTGCTGGCGGGACTGCAGCAGGCCCTCATCGCCGACGGCCTGGATCTGACGCTGTACGGCGCGGCCGAGGGCAGCGCCGAGCGCGAGCAGATGCTGGACCACGCGCTGGCGGGGCGCCGGTTCGACGGCATCGTCGCGGTGTGCCTGCAGCCGGGGGCGCATGAGCTCGAGCGGCTGGCGGGCATCGGGCTGCCGCTGGTGTCCGTCGGCCCGTTCGCCGAGCACGCCGACACCGTCACGATCGACGACGTCGCCGCCGCGCGGGTGGCGACGGAGCACCTGATCGATCTCGGCCACGAGGATGTGGTGTTCCTCGGCGACGTCCCGGATGCCGACCAGTTCAGCTTCGGCGAGCGCAAGCGCCTGGACGGCTACTGCCAGGCGATGATCGCGGCGGGCCTGGAGCACCGGATCCGCCCCGTCCCGACGCGCTCCACCATCCCCGAGGCGTTCGCGACGGCGGCGGCGCTGCTGGCCGACCGCCGGCGCCGTCCCACGGCCATCGCCGCCGTGTGCGACGAAGCCGCCGTCGGCGCGATCATCGCGGCGCAGCGGCTCGGCATCGGCGTGCCCAGCGAGCTGAGCGTGACGGGGATCGACGACCACCGGTATGCGGAGATGTTCAGCCTCACCACGATCCGGCAGGACCCGCGGGAGCAGGGCGTCGAGGCCGTGCGCCTGCTGCGCGCGCGGATGCAGGACCCCGAGGCGCCGCTCGAGCATGTGATCGCCCCGGCGACGCTCGTGGCCCGCCAGTCCACGGCCGCGCCACGCACCGAGACCGCACGCTGACGCACGAAGGCCCCGGGCGGACCCGGGGCCTTCGCAGAGCGTTGCAGGAACGCGATTACTTGAGGGTGACCGTCGCGCCGGCCTCCTCCAGGGAAGCCTTGGCCTTCTCGGCGGCGTCCTTGTTGGCGCCCTCGAGGACGGCCTTCGGGGCACCGTCGACGACGGCCTTGGCCTCGCCCAGGCCGAGCGAGGTGAGCTCGCGGACGACCTTGATGACCTGGATCTTCTTGTCGCCGGCGGCCTCGAGGATGACGTCGAACGAGTCCTTCTCCTCCTCGGCCTCGGCGGCACCCGCGCCACCCGCAGCGCCGGCGACGGCGACGGGAGCGGCGGCGGTGACGTCGAACTTCTCCTCGAACGCCTTCACGAACTCGCTGAGCTCGACAAGGGTCAGACCAGCGAACTGGTCGAGCAGCTCCTCAGTGGTGAGCTTCGCCATGATGTATCTCCTAGATAGATGGGGGTTTCTGGGTGAAGACCTCGAGGCTCAGGCGGCCTCGGCGGTCTCCAGCTTCTCGCGAAGAGCGTCGATGGTGGCCGCGGCCTTGCCCATCGTCGCCTTCATCATGCCCGCAGCCTTCGCCAGCAGAACCTCGCGGCTCTCCAGGGAGGCGTACTTGTTGACCTCGTCGGCATTCAGGGCGTTGCCCTCGAAGATGCCGCCCTTGATCACGAGAAGCGGGTTGGCCTTGGCGAAGTCACGCAGAGCCTTGGCGGTGGCGACGAAGTCACCGTGCACGAACGCGACGGCCGACGGACCCTTGAGCTCGTCGTCCAGCGCCGTGATCCCCGCGTTGTTCGCGGCGATCTTGGTCAGCGTGTTCTTCACCACGGCGTAGTTCGCGTCCTGACGGATGGTGTTGCGCAGCTGCTTGAGCTGGGCAACCGTCAGACCGCGGTACTCGGTCAGCAGGACGGCGTTCGAGTCCTCGAAATTCTTCGTGAGCTCGGCGACCGATGCATCCTTCTGCGCCATGGTCACTCCTTGATGAGTACGGGATGCTCCACGGCGGTGGAGCACCGGCCTCGACCACTGCGCGCTGCGGACAAACAAAAACGCTCCGGCGCAAGCGCACGGAGCGGGATCCAGGATCTGGAGATCATTCGTGACACCTGCGCGGGCCTCTGCGTGTTCGGATCCATCGGATCCGGCAGTGCTTCGATCGCCCCGCGCTCGCGCACACGACGATGACCAGCGGTCTTCGGTTGGTCCCAGCCTACGGCATCCGCCGTGCTCCCCCAAATCGCGGCGCCCGTGAGGCCGCCGGGCTGGGGCACACCTGGCGTCCCCGGCGTGCCCGGGCTCGGCCGTCCCCGGCCGGGGGTAGCCTCGTCGAGTGACCCCGGAACTCGAAGCGCGCATCGTCGCGGACTCGCGCGACCGGGTCGCGTGGCTGCGCGCGCGGGCTCGCGGCATCACCGCGACCGACGTCGCGGGGCTCACCGGCGAGGGTTCGATCGCCCGCGCCGCCGACGCCAAGCTCGGCGCGGGTCCGCGGTTCGCGGGCAACGCCTACACGGACCACGGCCGCGCGCGCGAGCCCGAGATCGCCGCCTGGGTCGCCGCCACGCATGGGATCCTGCCGTCCTCGGCCCTGTTCTGCGCCGAGGTCGAGAAGCGGCACCTGGCCACCCCGGACGGCATCGTGCAGGAGCCGGACGGCCGGGTCCTGCTCGCCGAGATCAAGACCACCAACAAGTCCTGGCGCTCGATCCCCCGCACCTACCTGCGTCAGGTGTGGTGGCAGCAGCACGTGCTCGGCGCCGAGCGCACGCTGTTCGTGTGGGAGGAGCATGACGACTTCCGCCCGATCCACGACGAGCCGAAGTCGGTGTGGATCGATCGCGACGACCGCGAGATCGGCCGCTTGGTGGGGCTCGCGACCCGGCTGATCGACGAGCTGTACCACCGCACGACCGGTCACAGCCTGCCCCGCCCCGCCGCCGCCACGCCCGGCAACCGCGAGGCGCTGCGGGAGCGCGACATGTTCCGCGCGCTCGCGCTCGCGGACTGAGTCCCGCGCCGCGCGCCGCCTACTCGGCGGGGGCGAGGGCGATCACGGGCTCGAGCGCGTCCCGGCTCACGGTGATCGCCGGTCCGGCGGCGTCGATGAGCACCCCGCTGAGTCCGGGCTGCTGCACCAGCACCGTCCCGAGCTGCTCCGCGGAGAACGGCAGCGGCTGGTCGCCGCGCCCGAGGGCGATGACCTCGAGCGGGTGACTGAACAGCTGCAGGTAGCGTTCACCGTCGGGGGTGTGCGCCTCGGCGACGCCGTACTGTCCGTCGCCGGCCACATCGCTGACGGCGACCCAGAGTCGGGCCGTGGTCAGCGCCTCCGCCACGCGGGCCTCGGAGTCCGCCGCCCGCGGCGCCGCGAGCAGCGCCTTGACGGCGAAGGTCGGATCCGACTCCTCGAGCGCCTTCTGCAGGACCTCGGCGGGGAACACGACGCGGTGCGGCGCGGACGCGTTGTCGATGATGAGCCCGGCGAAGGGTCCGTCGATCACGTTCTGGTAGATGGACTGCACCGGCTGCACGACGGCGGACGTCTGCGTCGGGTCCTCCTCGCCCTGCTGCACGGAGTCGCGCACGGCGGCCGCCGAGCTGAACGCCAGCATGAACGAGTTCTCCCCGTCGTTGACCACCGCGACGGCCAGGGGTCGGCCCGAGTTGATCTGCTCTCCCGCGTCGCCGTTCACCCGCAGGAACAGGCTGCCCTGCAGCGACTGGCGCAGCACGCCGAGCAGCTCCGCCTGGCTCGCGTCCGGTCCGAGCATCGCGAGCGCATCGCGCAGCAGCACGTTGTCCGGCATCCCCGGGATCGATTCGGTCTGCTCCGGCGGGTCGGCGGGTGCCAGCGGGAGCGGGGGGCGACCCGCGGGCGCGGAGGCGGGCGGCACGGGCGCCTCGTCCACGACCGGGTCCACGAGGTCGTGGCCGGGCTCCGGGGCGTCGGCGGGCGCGGCGACCGCGGGGCCGGAGGGCGACCCCACGCCGCGGAAGGCCTGCACCGACACGTTCACCACGGGGGCTGCGTCGGCGACGACGTCCTCCGCGGGGGCGGCCGCGGACGCGGCCTCCTCGGCGGCGGGAGCGGACTCCGGGGTGAGGTCGTCGTCCTGGTTCTTACGGCGCGAGAAAAGGCCCATTGCCCCAGCCTAACCGGCACCGCACGCCGCCTCGTCGCACGTCCGTCGGTCGGCCCTGCTCGCCCGGGCCTCCCCCCGGCGCCGATACCCGCGGCGGTCAGATCTTCTGGATCGGAGCGATCTTGACCAGC
>JAFDWP010000199.1 GCA_018268435.1 Actinomycetota bacterium | reverse complement strand
CCGGACGTGAGCGAGACCGCGCGGATCAGCAGCAGCAGCCCCTCCGGCAGCTGCACCGGCAGCGAGCGCATCGTGTCGCCGAACTCGACGGCGAAGCCCTGGAACTCGCGCGGATCCACATCGCGGAGCTCGGCGAACCCCATGCCGCCGAAGCGCGCGAACAAGGCGGTGAGGGCCCGCTCGAGCTCGCGGTTCTCGGCGGACGGCATGAGCACGCCGATCTCCTGGGCTGCGGCGACCATGCCCTTTCCGTCGCGGGACGCCGCGGCGATGAACAGCGTGCGCAGCCCGCGCCGGATCCCCTCCGGCACCTCGGCCATCATCCCGAAGTCGATGAACGTGAGCCGCCACGCCGGAACACCTGCCCCGGCCGCCGAAGTCCCGGCCGCCGAAGCCCCGGCCGCTGAGCCCGCCGAAGCCCCGGCCGCTGAGCCCGCCGAAGCCCCGGCCGCTGAGCCCGCCGAAGCGCCGGTCGCTGAGCCCGTCGAAGCGCCCGGATGCGGCGTCACGAAGATGTTCCCCGGATGCGGATCCGCGTGCACGAACCCGTGCGTGAAGAGCTGGTCGAACATGACCTCGGCGAACACGCGGGCCACGTCGGTCGGGTCGATGCCGGCCGCGCGCAGGGCGTCGACGTCGTTGATCTTGATCGCGGTGACGTCGGAGAGCGTCAGCACCCGGCGCGTGGTGCGCTCCCAGGCGACGAGCGGCGCATCGACCCGGGGATCCCCGGCGAAGTTCTCGGCGAAGCGCTCGGCGGCGGCGGCCTCGTGGATGTAGTCGATCTCCTCGAGGCTGGTCTGCGCGAACTCCTCGACCAGCGCCGGCGCATCGACGTGATCGGCGACGAAGCGGATCCGGCGCAGCCAGCCGGCGACGCGGCGGAGCGCGGCGAGGTCGGTGGCGACCACCTGGTCGATCCCCGGGCGCTGCACTTTCACCACGACCTCCGCGAAGCCGGTGTCCGCGGCATCCTGCGCCGACAGCCGGGCGCGATGGGCCTGCCCCAGCGAGGCCGCGGCGAGGGGGATGTCGTCGAACGACGCGAACGCGCGCTCGAGCGGCACCCCGAGTTCGGCCTCGGCGAGCGCACGGATCTGCTCCACGGGCACGGCCGGCACCTCGTCCTGCAGCCCGGCGAGCTCCGTGGTGATCTCGGGCGGGAGCACGTCCAGGCGCGACGACATGAACTGGCCGACCTTGATCATCAGTCCGCCCAGTTCGACTGCGAGCACGTGGAACCGCTGCGCGAGCGTGCGCATCCGCCGCTCCCGCGAGCGCTCCGCGACACCGGCCAGGCCGATCCGCGGCAGCACGAGCTCGAACCACCACGTCTGCGCGAGAACGCGCGCGGCGAAGGTCAGGATCCGGCGGTACCGGGCTCGCAGCGGCGGGCCCTCATCGCCTGCCGTGCGGTGCGCCGTCGACGACGGCGGTGCGGCGTCGGTCGGGGCGGCCGCGGGAGCGGGCGCGGGCGATGCCGCGGGCGCGACAGCCGGGCCCTGGTCAGGGCTCTGACTCAGGAACCAGTCGTCGCTCTCGCCGCCCGCCATCAGTCGGCGAGGATCGCGTACAGTTTGCGGCGGGCCTCGTCCAGCACCTCGACCGCCTGCTGCACCTGCTCCGGCGTGCCCGTGCGCGCGACCTGCGCGGTGGCCCCGGCGAGGTCGACGCCCGCCTTGGGCAGCGCGCCGAACTGACCGCCGAACTGACCCCCGAACTGTGCGCCGCCCCGGGTGCTCTCCCACGGAGGAGCTCCGGCGTCGTCCGCCGCCGCCTGGCCCGCGTCCGTCAGCGAATACGTCTTGCGACCGCCCTGCTCCGCCGCCTCGATGAGGCCCTCGTCGGCCAGCAGCTGCAGGGTCGGATACACGGATCCCGCACTCGGCTTCCAGGATCCGCCGCTGCGCTCCTCGATCTCCTGGATGATCTGGTAGCCGTGCATGGGCTGCTCGGCGAGCAGGGCGAGCACGGCGGCGCGCACGTCGCCGCGGGCCATGCGCGGGGTGGACGGGCGCTGCTCGAAGGCGGAGCGCAGATGCTCCATGGCCTCCCAGAGCCCGGCGGTCGGGTTCATCCCCGGCCGTCCGCCGAAGCCGCGTCCTCCGCCGGGACCGAATCCCGGTCCGCCGAAACCGCGTGATCCGTAGCTGTTGTCCATGACGACCTCCTCGAGTCCCACTCGTGCCGAGCGATGCTCAACGATATGTCGCTATGTATCGGAAGGGAAGGGCTGACCCGGATCCATCGCGCTTTCCCAGGATCCTGCTCAGTGCCCCTCGCTTCTGCCCCGCCGCCCCGCCGCCCCGCCTCGCCGCGCTGCCCCGCCGCGCCGCCCCATTGCGCCGCCCCATCGCGCCGCCCCTCACCCCATCGCGTCGCATCAGGCAATCACGCGAGAACAGGCAACGAGCGCGCACATCGGCCTGATTCCGCGCGTCCGCCCGAGCCCGCGCGCCCCGGCCGCGCCCGCACGGCCCCATCGACGCGCGCCCCGCGCCCCGCCACGCCCCACGCCCCGCCACGCCCGGGGCGCCGCCGGTCACGCCCTACGGTGGAGGGATGACGATCACCGCCGCGGCAGATGGATCCGCCCTGGGCAACCCCGGACCCAATGGCTGGGCCTGGTACATCGACGACGCGAACTGGGCGGCCGGCGGATCCCCGCACGGCACGAACAACCAGGGCGAGCTGCTGGCCGTGCTCGAGCTGCTGCGCGCGACCTCCGCGGTCGCGGGCGAGAAACTCGTGATCGAGTGCGACAGCCGGTACGTGATCGACTCCGTGACGAAGTGGATGCCCGGATGGAAGCGCAAGGGCTGGCGCAAGGCCGACGGCGGACCGGTGCTCAACCGCGAGCTGCTCGAGGGCATCGATGAGCAGCTGCGCGGGCGCGACGTGTCGTTCACCTGGGTCAAGGGCCACGCCGGACACCCCCTGAACGAGGCCGCCGACGAGCGGGCGAACGCCGCCGCCACCGCGTACCAGCGCAAGCAGGATCCCCGCCGCGGCCCCGGCTTCACCGCCGCCCCGACCGCCCCGGCACCCGACGCGAACCCGGTCCCCAAGGCGAACCCGGCTCCCGACGCGAACCCGGCCCCCGACGCGAACCCGGTCCCTGAGGCTCTCGAAGGGCCCGGATCCGCTCCGCGTCAGGAGGCACCCGCCCTCTGGGCCGAGGCGGCGGACCTGCTCGACGGGCTCGACATGCCCTCCGCGACCCCGCCGATCGCGCTGCACGTGGCGCTCAGCGCGTCCGAGCACGCGCGCCTGCGCGACCGCGCCGATGCGCAGGGCGTGACCCTCGAAGAGGCGCTGCGCCGGCTGATCTGAGGTACGGATCCGAAGGCCGACAGCCTCGCATCGGCCGGATCCCTACCGCGCGGCGAGCAGCTCCCGCAGCCGCGCGGCCTCCTCGGCGGGCATGGCGTAGGTGTGCTCCGGCGCGGGGTACACGTGCTCGCGGACCTCGTCGGCGTAGGCGGTGACGCCGTCGATCGCAGCCGAGCGCAGGTCGGCGTAGCGCTTGACGAACTTCGCGGTCGGGCCGCCGTAGATCCCGAGCAGGTCATGGAACACGAGCACCTGACCGTCGGTGCCGGATCCGGCCCCGATCCCGATCACCGGGATGTGCAGGAACGGCATGAGCGCTGCAGTGACCTCGCTCGGCACCGCTTCGATCACGAGAAGTACGCAGCCCGCATCCTGCAGGGCGATGGCGTCGTCGATCACGGCCAGCGCCGCCTCGGCCGTGCGGCCCTGCGCACGGTATCCGCCGAGCGACGTCGCCGTCTGCGGGGTGAGCCCGACATGGCCCACGACGGGGATCCCGGACTCGACCAGCGCCCGCGCGCGCTGCACCGAGGTGCCGCCGCGCTCGAGCTTGACCAGGTCGCAGCCGGTCTCCTTGACGAAGCGCTGCGCGGTGGCGAGGGCCTGCGCGTCGGAGGTCTCGTACGAGCCGAACGGCAGGTCCGCGACGAGCAGCGGCTTCGTGAGTCCGCGCCGCACGGCCTTGGTGAGCATGATCATCTCGTCGACCGACACCGGCACCGTGCTGTCGTAGCCGAGCACGGTCATCGCCGCGGAGTCGCCGACGAGCACCATGTCGACGCCCGCGGCCTCGACGATCTGCGCACCGGGGTGGTCGTACGCGGTGACCATCACGATCGGCTCGCCCGCGGCCTTCTTCGCGACGAGGTCTCCGAGTCCGAGGCGGTGGGTGGGGGCGGCGTGCGCGCTCACTTCGTCTCCCTCTGGTCGGTCAGCAGGGGTTGTGGCATCAGGCGCTCACTCTCAGGAGGCGGTTGTCGATGAGCCGGGCGGCGCCGACTTGGGCGGCGACCGCGAGCAGCGCCTCGCCGGTGAGCACCGTGACGGGGCGCAGGTCGTCGGCGGTGCGCAGCTCGAGGTATTCGGGAGTGATGCCGGCGTCATTCAGGATCCGCGCCGCGGCATCGACGATCGCCGCACCGTCGCGCTCACCCCGGTCGACGGCCTCGGCGGCCGCCGCGAGCGCACGGTTCAGGGCAGTCGCCTGTTGCCGCGCGTCGGGATCGAGGTAGATGTTGCGCGAGCTCAGGGCGAGGCCGTCGGGCTCGCGCACCGTGGGGACGGCCTGGATCCGCACGTCGATGTTCAGGTCGCGCACCAGGCGACGCACCACGAGCACCTGCTGCGCGTCCTTCTGGCCGAAGTAGGCGACGTCGGGCGCGACGATACCGAACAGCTTGGCGACGACGGTGGCGACGCCGTCGAAGTGGTGCGCGCCGCGGCTCGCGCCGTCGAGCACCTCGGTGATGCCTGCGATGTGGATCGTCGTGGCGAAGCCGTCGGGGTAGATCTCGGCCGGCTCGGGGGCGAACAGGATGTCGACGCCTTCGCCCTCCGCCAGCCGCGCGTCGCGGGCCTCATCGCGCGGGTAGCGGCTGAGGTCTTCGTTCGGGCCGAACTGGGTGGGGTTCACGAACAGCGACACGACGACGAGGTCGGTGCCCGTCCTGGCCTCCTGCATGAGCGACAGGTGCCCGGCGTGGAAGGCACCCATGGTCGGGACGAGGCCGACGGTCCGGCCGTCCTGCCTCGCGGCGCGCACGGCGTCGCGCAGCTCGGCGATCGTGCGGATGATCCTCATGCGCGGGCCCTTTCGGCGATCGTGCGGGTCTGGGCGGTGAGTGCGTCGATCACCGGCAGGAGTGCGGGGGTGGCGGAGGCGATCGCCGCGCGCTGGCGGGCGACCGTGGCCTCGTCGCCGCGCGCGATCGGCCCGGTGAGGGCGTCGGCGGCGCCGCGGTCGGCCCAGTTCGCGACGGTCTGACGCACCAGCGGGGCGAGGATCCCGCGCGCTTCGGGTGTTCCGATGCCGACGGATCCGGCGACCTGCTCGGCCGCGTCGAGCACGGCGAGCAGCAGGTTCGAGGCGATCGAGGCGGCGGCGTGGTAGCCGGCGCGGTGCGCGTCATCCACCCGGAAGGGGTGCGCGCCGAGCGCCCGCGCCAGCCCTTCGGCCGCAGCCAGCGCCTCCGGGGTGCGCCCGTCGACCGCGGCGCCGATGCCGTAGAAGACGCTCGGCGCCTCGGATCCGGTGAACGTCTGCAGCGGGTGGATGCTGAAGTCGACGTCGTCGAGACCCGTGGCACCCGAGACGTGGCCGATCAGGCGCGCGTGCGGCCGCGCCACACCGGCGGCGTCGTGGATCGCGGCATCCGGGACGCACAGGATCGCCGTGTCGACCGCGGGGATGGCGGCTCCCCGGCCGAGGGGTCCGCGCACGTCGAACCCGGCATCGGTCAACGCCCGCGCCAGCACCGCACCGAGACGTCCGGCACCGACGACGGCGACGCTGCGGGCGGGCGCAGCGGGCAAGGAGGGAGGGGTCGCGTTCATCGTTGGACTCCGGTCGGGATCGGGCGGCCGGGACGGGTCGAGTATCCGCCCAGGAGGGGATCCAGACCAAATGCGAGATCATTTCAACGGTTTTGGCCTGATAAATTTGGTCATGCAGCCAATAGAGAGTCGATCTGACTTGCGCTTCTGATTTTGCCGACTCCTCCACTCAACCGCTTCCGACCGCCCTCCACAGGCAAAGAGAGCGCCGCGATGTCCACCGCTTACGGCCCCGGCGCTCCACCCACCACCCCAGGAGCGCACGCTGACTTCACGGGAATCAGATACTTCGCCTTTCCGGTGTCAGAGCGACAGATCGCGCAGTCGCGAGAGTGTCCGCGGGGGTGCTTCGACGGGTCTGACAGCTGGGACCGGTGGGGGCCCGGTGACGCACCGACCCTCAGTCTCGAGAAGTGCTACCCGGAGCTTCAGCAATTGCTGGGCGGGTCGGATCCTCGCCCGGCCTTGGCGCTCGTCGAAGGGTCGGTCACACACACGCCCTACGGCTGGCGCCCCTACAGCAAGATCCTCGACGTCGCCGAGGCGCGCGCGATCGCCGACGACCTGGACGCCCTACTCGCCGATCCCGAACACATTCCCGCGATCGGCTGTCGCTTCGGGGATGAGGAGGATTGCGCACCGGGGAACCTGATCCGCGCTCGAGACTTCGCACGCCAGGTCTCCGATGCGGGATTCGGGATCCACTACCGGATCGGCTGATCTGCATGCAAAATGTAAGCATGCCGAACGTGCTCATCCGTGATCTCGATCCTTCCGTGCATTCCGTCCTGTCCGCACGCGCCGAGTCGCGCGGGCAGTCACTGCAGCAGTACCTGACCGCAGAGCTCACCCAGCTCGCTGCGCGGCCGACGCTGCCGGAGATCCTTGCGGAGTTGGCTCAGCGACCTGCCCGGGACATCCCGAGGGACGCCATCGTCGAGGCGGTTCGAGACGGCCGGCGCGGTCGATGATCGTCGTCGATGCCTCCGCCGTCGTGGAGTTGCTCGTCGCCCTCGAAGCCGCGCCGCGGCTGCATGCGCGATTGACCGACGAGACGCTTGTCGCCCCGGACGTCCTTGCCGTCGAGGTGGCCTCCGCCCTGCGTGGACTGCATCTCGGCGGACGACTCGGCGACGACGACCTCGACCGGGCGCGGGACGATCTCCTTCGCCTGCCCGTCGACCTGCACCCGTCCCTGCCGTTGGTTCCGCACGTCCTCGCCCTTCGGAACAACTTCTCCGCCTACGACGCGAGCTACGTCGCGCTCGCGCTGGCCTTCCGCTGTCCACTGCTCACGCTGGACCGGAAGCTGGCAAAGGCCGCTCGGATGCATTGCGGGGTGGAGATCGTGGAGGCGTGACGTGTCCTCGCCCGTCACGTGCAAACCCCTGCGCTCCGGACGATCCACCCTGACACCGTCACACCGCCGTGGACGCCCCTGCTAGCGTCGCTCCCATGCCGTCGCCGTCGACTCTCGCCGCTCTCCGCGCCTTCGTCGAGGAGCGCGAGTGGGACCAGTTCCACACACCGGAGAACCTCGCCAAGAGCATCGCGATCGAATCGGGTGAGCTGCTCGAGTGCTTCCAGTGGGGCGGTGAGTTCGATCAGACACGCGTCGAGGAAGAGCTCGCCGACGTCGTCACGTACTGCATCCACCTGG
This sequence comes from Actinomycetota bacterium, assembly GCA_018268435.1. GTDB lineage: Bacteria > Actinomycetota > Actinomycetes > Actinomycetales > Microbacteriaceae > Microbacterium. The sequence goes on along the minus strand of JAFDWP010000199.1, from coordinate 1,236 downwards.
CGAACCGGATCGGCGTGGATCTGGACGAGATCGTGCTGCGCAAGCTCGAGTCCACCCGGGCGAAGTACCCGGCCGATCAAGCGCGCGGGCGGATGGTGAAGTACACGCAGCTCGCGGCGGAGCGCGCGGCCGAGGGCGATGGCGCCGCCCCGTCGACTCCGGATCCGTCATGACCCGGATCGAGCACGTGCCGTTCCGGCGCGACGCCGTCGATGCGCTCGCGCACAGGGATCCACGGCTGGCGAACTGGCCCGTCGTGTACGTCATCGACGGCGATTCCGACCGCCGGACCCCGCCCGACCTGTACGTCGGCGAGACGGTGAGCGCGCAGACGCGCATGGCGCAGCACCTGAAGGGATCGAAGCGCGACGCACGGCTCGACACCATCCACGTCGTCATCGATGAGCGATTCAATAAGTCTGCGTGCCTCGACCTGGAGGCGCATCTGATCCGGTGGTTCTCCGGCGACGGCCGGTATCAGGTGCTGAACAGCAACGCCGGCCTCGCCGCGGATGCGCAGTACTTCGACCGTGCGAGCTACCGCGAGTCGTTCCGCGACATCTTCGACGAGCTGCGCGCCGCAGGCCTGTTCGGGCAGAGCATCATCGACATCGAGAACAGCGACATGTTCAAGCTGTCGCCGTTCAAAGCGCTCAACCACGAGCAGGACGTCGCGGTCGACAGCATTCTCAAGGCGCTCCTCAAGGATCTCGAGACCCCGGAGGCGTCATCGACGCTCGTCGTCCAGGGCGGCCCGGGCACCGGCAAGACGATCGTCGCCATCTTCCTCATGAAGCTGCTCGCCGATATCGCCGCGCATGATGACGGCGACGACATCGAACCGGATTCCCTGTTCGCCGACTACTTCCAGAAGGGCTATCGCGAGCCCCTCATGAATCTGCGCATGGCGCTCGTCATCCCGCAGCAGTCGCTCCGAGAGTCCGTGCGGCGCGTGTTCCGCAGGACGCCGCGCCTCGATCCGAGAATGGTGCTGACGCCGTTCCAGCTCGCCGAATCGGGCGACGACTTCGACCTCGTCTTCGTCGACGAAGCCCACCGGCTCGGACAGCGCGCGAACCAGGCATCGGGCGTGCAGAACAGGAAGTTCCGCGAGATCAACCAGAAGCTCTTCCGCGCCGACGACGTCGCGTTCACACAACTCGACTGGATCCGCGCCCGCAGCAGGCATCAGATCCTGCTGATCGACGAGCAGCAGACCGTGCGCCCGCACGACCT
>JAFDWP010000198.1 GCA_018268435.1 Actinomycetota bacterium | reverse complement strand
GCGACTGGCGGAGAGGCAATATTGAGAGGTGCGATATTGGTCACGCACGCACTCGGTCGGCCCCTGTTTGCCGCGACTGTTCCGTCGGAAATCCCGCGGCGAAGCTCTGAGCAGCGTGGCTTTGCGATAAGGGTTTTGAGCATCCGGTCTGTCCCGGATTCTAAGGTGGCGCGCAGTGCGACGGGGGTCTGCTCAGAACCGATCGTTTTCCGCAGCGGCCGCCTTCGACTCTGTGACGCTCTCTGGCGGTGCGGCCGGTGCAGCGGTATGGTTCCGCTTGCTCGGCTTCGACTCCGCCGCAAGCTCCGGTGAAACGGTCGGTACTGGTCGGTCGTCGTCGGTCACCACCGGATGGCGGCGTCCCCCACGCTCGGCGTTTGCGCAGGTCAGCGGCTCGTTCGCCCAGTGGGCGCATCAAGCGATAGACGCAAAGCCGACGTGATGAGGTCGTCGGTTCGATTCCCACGGGGGGCTCCGGCGAACAGCCCCTGACCTGCGGAAACGCAGGTCAGGGGCGGTTCGGTTCTGGTGGTCGCGCGATGCGCTGGCCTCACGGCTCTGCCCGACACCGACGTCGCTCTCCTCTGCGACGGACCCCCGCGGCCGGCATCCTGTCCGTGTGTCGATAGGCCTCGCACCGCTCGGCAACGCAGCGTGGCGTTGCGTCGCGACCTGGCTACGGCTCGGCGGGGCGCGATCGTCTCGTGCGTTGGCGGACTACGGGAGCTTGGACGCGAGGACGTCGGCTGCCATGATCTCGGGTGCTGCGCCGAGGAGGTGCTGGTTGGCCGTCAGGTCCGAGCCGTGACCGTCTACGTCGACGACGCACGCATCCAGCCCCGTGCCGGCCGGGGGCCGGGTTCGGTGCGGGTCGGTCTCAGAAGGCGCTGGCGGCGGCTTCGGCGACGGCCTGGTCTTGGGCGCCGGTTCCTCCGCTGACGCCGACGGCGCCGACGACCTGGCCGTCGCGCTCGAGCGGGATGCCACCGGCGAAGATCATCACCCGACCGTCGTTGGAGGCGTTGATGCCGTAGAACTGCTCACCGGGTTGGGCGAGGTCGCCGAGGTCTTTGGTGGCTGTGTCGAACGCTCGGGCCGTGAAAGCTTTGTTGATCGAGATGTCGATGCTGCCCAGCCACGCTCCGTCCATCCGTACGTGAGCGACGAGATTGCCGCCGGCATCGACGACGGCGATGTTACTGGGCTGACCCTGCGTGCTGGATTCAGCTTCTGCTGCCGCGATGACACGTTTGGCGTCGTCCAACGACAATGTAGGAATAGATGGCATCAATTGCTCCTTCGAATGTGGCGTGCGCTTTGTGACTCGAGCCGCTCCAGAGCCGCCCGTTGGTTTGCCTGTTGAGTTTGTGACCGACAGCGCTCGTGTTGTGTTCGCGTTGCGGACGTGCGTTGGCGGACTACGGGAGCTTGGACGCGAGGACGTCGGCCGCCAGGATCTCGGGTGCTGCGCCGAGGAGGTGCTGGTTGGCCATCAGGGCTGCGACGATGGCGCCGTTGGCGTGGGCGTCGCGAGCGGCCTCGTCGGGGAATGCATCGAAGATCCAGAAGGTGTCGGCGTGGGTCCTGACCGCGAACCAGACAATCGTTCCTACTTCTTCGTTGGCGAGTGCGACAGCGCCGGCGAGCAGATCGGCGACCGCGTCGTGCTGTCCATCGGCCGCGACGATCTTGGCGACGAAGGCATACGGAAGTGATGCGGGTGTGGACATGAGGGACTCTCCTAGGTGTCGAGGTTTCTTGGTGAAGCGAGTTCAGCGTATGACGAGCGAGGGCCGGTGGGGAGTGGCGTATACGGCAGTATTGCTATTGTTTACGTCATGCGTATCGGACTGATCGCGATCGACGGCTGCTTCGGTTCGGCTATCGCGTCGATCATCGACATCGTGCGGGTGGCCGACGGAGCTCGCGCCGATGTCGACCCGCGGATCGACCCGATCGAACTCGCCATCCTCGGACCGAAACGGCGAGTGACCACGACGGCATCGATGACCCTGTCGGTGGACCACCCGCTGTCGGAGTCCGGAGAGTTCGACGTGGTCGTCGTCCCTGCGCTTGGAACCCTTACGGCCGCCGCTACCAACGACGCCCTCCAGAGCCGAGATGCTCGTTCGGTCATCGCCTCGCTCGGGCGCCTCGACGAGGCGACCACCCGGATCGCCGCGGCGTGCACCGGCGTGTTCGCTGTCGCCGAGACCGGACGGATGCATCATCGGCGGGCGACGACCAGCTGGTTCCTGGGGCCGGAGTTCCTGAAGCGCTATCCGACCGTCGCCCTCGATCTCGACACCATGGTCGTGGTCGACGGGAACCTCGTCACCGCCGGCGCCGCCTTCGCCCACATCGACCTCGCGCTCTCACTCGTGCGATCGATCAGCCCCGACCTGGCCCAACATGTCGCCAAGCTCCTCCTCATCGACGAGCGCCCGTCGCAGGCGGCCTTCGTCGCCTACGAACATCTCCGGCACGAGGACCCGATCGTCGTCGAGTTCGAACGCTTCGTGCGCGCCCGCCTGGACGAACCGTTCAACGTCGCCTTCGTCGCGCAGTCGCTCGGCACCAG
>JAFDWP010000197.1 GCA_018268435.1 Actinomycetota bacterium | reverse complement strand
GTACCTACTACAACGAGTCCACCGGCACGGCGGTCGCCACCTCGAAGCTGCGCAAGGGCGACACCTACACCGTGGACACCACGATCCCGCGGTCGTGGAGCGACAAGCAGCTCGAGGGCCTCGGCTTCGGCTCGGTCGCGATGCCGAAGTCGGTCGAGGCCCCGGAGAAGCTGGCGACCCTCGCCTCCGACACGGTGGCCGACGCCAAGACCCCGATCGCCCAGGTGCGGGCGCTGGTGAAGAAGTTCTCCGAGGAGGGGTTCTTCAGCCACGGGCTGGAGGGCGAGGCGCTCAGCCGCGCCGGTCACACCGAGGAGCGGATCTCCACCCTGATCGGCGGCGAGCAGATGATCGGCGATGACGAGCAGTATGCCGTGGCGATGGCACTCGCCGCGCGCTCCCTCGGCATCCCGGTGCGCGTGGTCATGGGGTTCTACCCGGAGAAGGGGCAGAAGGGCACCTTCTCCGCGAACGGCGAGAACCTGCACGCGTGGGTCGAGGTGAACTTCGAGAAGGCCGGCTGGGTGGCCTTCGATCCGACCCCGCCGAAGGACAAGGTCCCGCAGGATCAGATCACCAAGCCCAAGGTCGTGCCCAAGCCGCAGGTGCTGCAGCCGCCGCCCCCGCCGCAGGAGCCGGTGGAGCTCCCGCCGAGCGTGCCGGATCAGCGCGGCGGCCAGGACGGACCGGACAACCTCATCGGCATCCTCGGCCTGATCCTCGCGATCGGCGGCAGCGTGCTGCTCGTGCTTGCGATCCTCGCCTCGCCGTTCATCGTGATCGGCGCCTGGAAGGCCGCGCGACGGCGCCGGCGGCGTGCGGCCTCCCTCGCCGCCGATCGCATCAGCGGCGGCTGGGACGAGCTCACCGACCGCGCCGTCGACTACGGCGCGCGTCTCCCGGTCGGCGCGACGCGCGCCGAGGAGGCGTCTACCGTCGCCGCCGCCCTCACCGTTCCGGCCGTGACGGCGCTGGCCGATCACGCGGATGCCCAGGTGTTCGGACCCACCGAGCCCACCCCGGCGGACGTGGACGCGTTCTGGCGCGAGGTCGACGGCATCGTGGCCGGGATGGGCAAGGAGGCGAGCTGGCGGCGCCGCATGATCGCGCGCCTCAACCTGCGTTCGCTGCTCGGCGGATCCCGGCTCTCCGCCGGGGTGCAGGGCCTGCGCGACGCCGCGTCCGAGCGCGTCCGCCGGCCCGGGAGCGGGTCTGGCGCGAGCTCGACCGCACCTGGCACGATCGAGAGCACTGCAGCGCGGCAGAACGGCACCCGAGCCGTGCGCCCCGGATCCGAGAGCGAGACCTCATGACCAACGCCCCGAGCGGAGCGGCCGCGGCCGCCGCGCCCGTCGCGCCGATCCCGCGCCGCGCGCTCGCCTACGTCATCGACGCCGTCATCGCGTCGCTGATCGGCGTCATCGGAGTGGTGGTGACGTTCGCCGTCGGTGCGAACGGCGGGCAGGGCCTGAGCGAGACCGTCAACGCCCTGATCCTGGGGATCGGCATCACCGGTGTCGTGACGCTGGTCTGGTTCCTCGTGTACTGCCTGCTGCAGGGATCCGGCGGATCCCTCGGGATGCGCATCATGAAGCTGCGCCTCGTGCGGGACCGCAGCGGTGCGCCGCTCGGCTTCGGCCGTGCGCTGCTGCGCAACATCGTGTTCGGGCTGAGCGCGACGATCATCGTGGGCTACTTCACCCCGCTGTTCGATGGCTCCGGCAGGTTCCAGGGCTGGCACGACCGCGCCGCGGGGGCGCTCATGCTCGACCGGCGCGGCGCCGTGGTGCCCGCGGCGGTCGTCCCCGCCGCGCCCGGGGTCCCGGCCGCACCCGCTGCGCCGGCCGCACCCGCCGCCCCGGGGCTCGCGCCGGTCGCACTGTCGCCCGTCGCACCGTCGCCCGTCCCGTCGCCGGCGACAGTGTTCGCCCCGGCGCCCGTCGAGGCCGACCCGCATGACGCCACCGTGCTGTCCCCGGCCACGCAGGCCGCCGTCGACGCCGCGCAGGGCGCTGCGGACGAGGCCGCGATGATCACCGTGGTCCCGGGGGTGAGCCCTGCGGTACGGTCTCCTGCCGCCCCGGTGGTGTCGGGACCCGAGACCGTCGCCCCGGCGCGTCCGCCCGTGCCCGCGGCTCCGCCCGCCACCGTCGCGGCCGCGCTCGCGCAGGCGCCGGTCGTGCAGGCCGCCGCCGACGAGGACGATCCGGAGGAGACCCGGATCTCCATCCCCGGCCATCGCCTGCAGTTCGTCTGGGACGACGGCGCGCGCGCCACCGTCTCCGGGCGCACGCTGTTCGGCCGCAACCCGGCCCCCGAGGCCGGCACGACCGGGGTGGTGGTGCGCGATGAGACCCTGTCGCTGTCCAAGACGCACTTCGAGGCGGCGGCCGAGGCCGCCGGCGGCTGGGTGATGGACCGCCATTCCACCAACGGCATGACGATCGTGCGCGACGGTGTGCGGATCGCCTGCCCGCCCGGTGAGCGCGTGCGGGTCCGCCTGGGCGATGCCATCGAGATCGGCGAGCGGATCGTGACCGTCGGCGGCTACGCATGACGCCGACCATCGTGGCCCGCGCGGGATCCGCCACGCACACGGGACTGCGCCGCTCGCTCAACGAGGATGCGCTGCTGGCGCAGTCGCCGCTGTTCCTCGTCGCCGACGGAATGGGCGGGCATCAGGCCGGCGACGTCGCGAGCCGCACCGTGATCGAGGGCTTCGAGGAGCTGCACGGTCGGCCGGGGCTGACCATCGACGACGTGAGCTTCACCCTGGCCCGGGTACGCGCCGCCGTCGACGCGATCGGCGGCACGGGCGCTTCGAAGGCGGGCACCACGCTCAGCGGCGTCACGATCGCCGCCGTCGACGGCGTCGGCTACTGGCTGGCCGTGAACATCGGCGACTCCCGCACCTACCGGCTCTCCGGCGGCGCGCTGGAGCAGATCTCCGTCGACCACTCCGTGGTGCAGGAGCTCATCGACTCCGGCGAGCTGCCGGCGGCGGACGCCCCCCGGGATCGTCGTCGCAACATCATCACCCGGGCGATCGGCGCCGGCAGCACCGGCGAGGCCGACTACTGGATGATCCCCGCGCGTGTCGGCGACCGGATCCTGGTCTGCTCCGACGGGTTGAGCAGCGAGGTGGACGACGACGAGATCCGCGCGCTGCTCACGATGCACGAGGACCCGCAGTCCGCGGCCGATCGCCTGATCGAGCGCGCGCTCGAGCACGGCGGACGCGACAACGTGACCGCGATCGTCGTGGACGCGCTGCACGTCAGCACGCGTCCCGGCGGCGACGGCGCGACCGGCATCGACGACGAGGACATCGACTCCGACACGCGACCGCGTGCCGAGGCCATGGGAGGGGCGCGCTGATGAACACCGTCTACCGCACAGGATCCTGGTATGCGCTGATCGGCCCGCGGGCCGTGGTGGTGCTGCCTCCGGACGCGGACGCCGCGCTCCTGGCGCGGCTGTGGGAGCAGGCGGAGTCCGCCGAGGTGGCCTTCGCCGACGTCGTGGACGCGCTGACCGCAGCCGGAGGGGGATCCTTCTCCGGCATCCCGCCGTTCGCCGCCGTGGTGCGCGAGGGCGAGCACGCCCGCATCGCGGTGCGCGGGCGGGTGCTGGCCCGCGTGCTCACCGCGGATGACGAGCGCGAGATCAGCGGCGCCGAGGTCACGACCTGGAGCGAGCGGTTCATCCCGGCGATGAACGGCGTGGAGATCCGGGTCGAGGACGGCGACGAGGATGCGGCGCTGCCGATCGTCGCCGGGATCGTCCGTGCGGCGGGCGTCGCCCTGGGCTCCGCCGCCGCCCCGACCCCCGAGCCTGTGCCGACCCC
>JAFDWP010000196.1 GCA_018268435.1 Actinomycetota bacterium | reverse complement strand
CGACCACCGGCCCCTCGCCGTCTGCCGGGTGCCGGTGGGGAGTCCTCCCCATCGACGTCGCGGATGGGCGTCCGTACGGTGGAGGAGTCGAGGGAGGAAGCGCATGTCCGACGGGATCTGGATCAAGTACGACGAGCTCAGCGCCGTCAACGAGAAGCTGAAGAGCATCGTGTCGGAGCTGGATGATGCCGGCTCGAAGACCGACGCCGTGCAGGACGCGATCGGGTATCCGTTCGGCCGCGATGCGCTGCGCCGCAAGGCGGGCGACTTCGAATCGCGCTGGGACTCCAAGCGCAGCGACCTCTCCCGTGACATCAAGAAGGTCCAGGAGCACGTGCAGGGGGTGCTCGACGGCTGCGCGAAGTGGGACGAGGAGACCGCCAAGGGCATGGAGGTCGACGCGACCGGCGAGCACGGATCCAGGAAGGCGGCGTAACCCGATGGACAGGTCACCTCAGGGCCGCTGGATCGAGCGCGTGGAAGGGAGCCCGGATCCGATCCGCTCCCGCGGGACGTCGATCACCGAGCTGGGCGATGCGATGGGATCCAGCGCGGCGTTCCTCAAGACGCTCGCCGATCAGGCGTCGGGGCAGAAGGGCCAGGCGATCGAGAAGCTGCAGGAGGTCGTCGGAGACACGCACGAGCAGCTCTCGCTCGCAGGGAAGCTCTACCGTCCGACCGGACCCGTCCTCGTCGCGTACGCGGATGCGCTGGCCGACGTGCAGCCCCGGCTGAACGCCGCGGCGGATCGCTGCGGCGAGGCGTGGAGCGCGTACGTGAGCGCCGACGGGTACCTGCCCGGCGACCGGCCGTCGTGGGGGCAGCCCGAGGCCGGCACCCCCGAGGCGAAGACGAACGGCGAGCACGACCTCGAGAAGAAGCGCAAGCACGACGACTTCGTGGCCGAGGCGCAGATCTTCGACGCGGCGTACGACACCTGGGAGACGGCGTTCGACACCGCCGTCCACGGCATCACCGAGGCCACCAGCGGCACGATCAAGGACGGGTTCTGGGACGACGTAGACGGCTTCGTCGCCGGCACGCTCAAGGTGCTCCAGGTCGTCGGCATCATCGTCGGGATCGCCGCCATCATCATCGGCGGGCCGATCTTCGCCCTGATCGGCGGCGTCATCGGTCTCATCACGCTCGGTCTGACCATCTACCAGTACGTGCGCGGGGACACCGGGCTCACCCAGCTCATCCTGGCCGTCGTGGGGGTGATCCCCTTCGGCAGCGTCGGCAAGCTCTTCCAGGGATCCGCCGGCCGTCTCGCCTTCCTGGGCGACACGTTCATGGCGCTCAAGCCGTCCAGCTGGAGCGCCGCGATCGGCCAGGGCCGCACGCTCAGCCTCATCGGCAGCATGGCCGGCGGCGGCTGGCGGGGAGCCGCCTCCATGGGGCGCGGGCTGTTCACCATGAACAACCCGGCCGGCGTCGGCGACGTCATGATGCGGCTGATGTTCGGCAAGGACGTGGGCGGGATGAGCCAGACGATCGAGGCGATGACGGGCGCGGCCAACGGCTACTGCCTCTCGACGACCCTCCCCGCCGCGCTCCAGTTCGCGCACAACCTGGTCTCCGGGCCGTGGAAGCTCGGCGACAAGATCGCGAGCTGGACCGGCCACGACGGCCCGAGCAAGAGCCTGCCGTGGGTGGGGGCGGTGCTGTGAGCGGCGCGACCCTCACGGGCGAGAGCTTGAGCCCTGGCTGGCTCCTGGTGCCCGCGGACGCCGGCGCGGACTGGGTGCGCGACAGCGCCGCCGCCCTGCGTGCGGGCTGGGGGCGGGCGTGGCAGGAGTCCTACGACCGGCTCGTCCCGATGATGCTGGACGCGGCCACCGAGCACCGTCGCGAGGAGGACGCGCTGTTCTTCCAGCTCTGGCCCACGGACGCCCCGGTGTGCGTCTTCGTGCACGCGGCCGTCGGGCGCATCGACGCCGCGGCCCTGCCCGCGGCACCGGACGCCATCGGCTACGAGGCGACCGGGCTCGGACCCGGCCTCCAGGTCCCGTTCACGCAGCGCGTGGCCGGGGCGGACGTGTGGGGCGTCGAGTACGTGTTCCACGATGCCGGGCAGGGGGTGACGGTGCACGTCGAGCCGACGCTGCCCGAGATCCTCGCCCCGCTGATGCCGATGATCCACCAGTTCGTGCAGTCGCTGCAGCTGACCGGGGCCGACGGCCGCCCGTTCGTCGCGGTGGCGCCGCCCCTGCCGGAGAACGGACCGGACGGGTCGTGGCGGGTAGCGTGAGAGCATGACGAGCCTTCCCTACACGGACGCGCGGGCGTGGGCGGAGGATCAGTCCCTCGCCAACGTCCCCCGACTGGCCCGGCTCGAGTCGGTCGCCTTCCAGCGCCATCCCGACGTCGTCGCCGGGTTCGGCGCCGACGGCGCCTCCTTCGCTGCGCGGCTGCGCCCGGTGCCCGCGATGCGCCGCGGCGCGGGTGCGCTGTTCGTCCTGCTGGGCCTGTGCGGGGCGGTCGCACCGCTCGCCGGCGTCGCGTTCTACGCCGTCGGCCTGTCGTTCTTCTCGCTCGTCGAGCCGCTTCCCGCGTCGACCGCCGTGCCGGCCGCCGGGATCTGCTTCGCGATCGCGGCCGTCATGCAGGCGCTGCTGTGGATCGTGTGGATCCGGGACGGCGCGCACTGGTCGCCGGGCGTGCTGGGTCTGGCCGCGACGGCCGCCGTGATGGCGGCGTTCGCCCTGGCCGGCGTGCCGACGGTCGCCGCCCGCGACGCCTTCGACGCGTCGGGCTGGATCTGGCCCGTCGCCGCCACCGTCGTGCTGGCCGGCGCGCTCTGCGTCGCGATCCTGCTACGGCGGGGCTCGCCCGCTCCCGTCCGGGAGGATCCGCTGCCCGCAGCCCCCACGCTGAGCGACCGTGAGCGCTCCCGCGTCCGGGTGCAGGACATCGGCGCGCCCGAGCTCGCCGTCATCCGCGACGACCGGGACGACGCGCTGCGGATCCTGCATCGCCGCGGGCTGATCGACGAGGACACCCTGAACCGCGCACTGTCCGCCGACCTCGGCACCCTGTTCGCGATGGACCCCGTGAGGAGCGAGGAATGAGCACCCCGACCAGCGTCAGCCTGCGCGAGCAGCTCGGCGGCACACCGGATCCGGACTTCACACTCGTGCTGCCCCCGGGGTGGGAACGCCGGCCCGTCGACGCTGCGGAGGAGCGCCGGATGCTCGGTGATCTCCGTTCGCGTCTCCTGCAGGCGCAGCGCCCCGACCTCGCCGCGCAGATGAACCGCCTCGTCGGCGACGCCTTCACGCAGATGCGCGCGCTGTCCGCGGTCGCCATGTTCGTGCCGGCCGGATCCGCGGAGGACGGCACGCTCTACCTTCCGGCCTCGCTCACGGCGACCGTGCAGCAGGCCGAGGCCGGCGTGAGCCTGGACGAGGTCGTCCGCGCGGCGGTCCGGGAGCACGGAGCCACGCCGCTGTTCGAGGACAAGCGCTTCCTGCGCATGGAGCGCGATGAGGTGCAGACGATCGAAGGCGAGCGCGCGGCCGTCACCACCGTGCTCTACCTGACGCCGATCCCGGGGAGTCGGCGCCGGCGTGCGCTGCGGCTGACGCTGGTCATCATGCGCCCCGAGGACGCGCCCGCCGACGATGAGCCCGTCGTCGCGATGAAGGCGCTGTTCGACCTGTGCGTCTCGACCCTGGCCTGGATCCCCGCCGGCACCGCGGCCTGAGCCACCGGCCGCGCGGGCGGACCCGGGCGGACCCGTGCGGCGTCGAGGCGCGGCCTCAGCGACCGGCGTCGGCCAGGTGGCGCGCGTTGTGGTTGAGCACCTTCACCATCACGCCGTGCCGGCGCAGCGCGGCCACGGTGCGGGCCTCTTCGTCGATGTCGTTGCCGAGGGCGTGGATGTTCGCCACCACCAGCACGTCGCCCGCGTGCAGCGTGTCGATGAGCCGGGAGATCCGATCCGTCCAGCTCTCCAGGATGTCGGGGGCCGGGTGGCGGAACCCCTCGATCGGCACGCCGAAGCGGGTGAGGTCGTCGCGCTGCTGCACCACCGAGGGCATGCCGTCGCGGGCGACGACCAGGCCGACCAGGCGGGATCCGTCGGGCTTGGCCGACCACCAGTCGCGGTTCTGCTGCAGCTCGGTGAAGCACTTCGGGCACTCTGCGGCCGCATGCGGCAGGTGCAGGGGACTGGTGAGCGCGTCGTCGAGCGGCCCCCCGGTCGTGCCGCCGGCGTCCGCGTGCGCGTGCGTGGTCGCTTCCATGAAATCCGCCTCCGTGTCTATTCTGCCCGCTCCCGCCGACACCCGGCGCGCGCGGCGGATCGGATCCGGCCGGGATCGCCGCGACCTCCGCGGCGCGGGGTACTCTCGCACTGTTCCGCTCACGTCGTCTCGAGGAGTGCCCATGCCCGTCGTCGCCGCCTACGCCGCACCGAGTGAGGGTGCGCCTCTCGCCCCGACCACGATCGAGCGCCGCGAGCCCGGCGCCCACGACGTCGTGATCGACATCGCCTTCGCAGGCATCTGCCACTCCGACATCCACACCGTGCGCGGCGACTGGGGCCCGCAGCGCTACCCGCTCGCACCGGGGCATGAGATCGCGGGCACCGTGGCCGCCGTCGGATCCGACGTCACCCGGTTCGCGGTCGGCGACCGGGTCGGCGTGGGCTGCCTGGTGGACTCCTGCCGCGAATGCGCCGCCTGCCGGCGCGGCGAGGAGCAGTACTGCACCGGTGGATCGGTCGGCACGTACGGCGCGATCGACCGCGACGGCACCGTCACGCAGGGCGGGTACTCGCGCCAGGTGGTCGTCACCGAGGACTTCGTCGTGCGGATCCCCGCGTCGATCCCGCTGGACCGTGCGGCGCCGCTGCTCTGCGCGGGCATCACGACCTACTCGCCGCTGCGGCACTGGAAGGTCGGTCCGGGATCGCGCGTCGCCGTCGTCGGCCTCGGCGGGCTCGGCCACATGGGGGTGCAGATCGCCCACGCGCTGGGCGCCGAGGTCACCGTGCTCTCCCAGTCGCTGCGCAAGAAGGAGGAGGGGATCCGGCTCGGCGCGGACCGCTACCTCGCCACCTCCGACCCGGAGACCTTCACGGGGAACCGTCGCGGGTTCGATCTCATCCTGAACACGGTGAGCGCGCCGCTGCCGCTGGACGACTATCTGCGCCTGCTCGACACGAACGGCGTCCTGGTGTGCGTCGGCGCGCCCCCGGAGCAGATGTCGCTGTCGATCAGCCAGCTGCTCGGGCACCGCAGGTCGCTGGCCGGATCCGCGATCGGCGGCATCGCCGAGACGCAGGAGATGCTCGACTTCTGCGCCGAGCACGGACTCGCCGCCGAGATCGAGCTCATCGACGCCGCCGGCATCAACGACGCGTACGACCGGGTGCTGGCGAGCGATGTGAGGTTCCGCTTCGTGATCGACGTCGCCACGATCTGAGCGGGTCTCCCCCGATTTCTGAGCGGGCGCAGTGAGACGACGGACCGCCGCCCCCTGGTTCCTGAGCGAGCGCCCTTCGTCTCGTCGCTGCGCTCCTCGCTCAGGGACCGACCTCCGGTTCCTGAGCGAGCGCAGCGAGACGAAGGACGCGCGGGTGCGCTGAGCCCCTTCGTCTCGTCGCTGCGCTCCTCGCTCAGGGACCGACCCCCGGTTCCTGAGCGAGCGCAGCGAGACGAAGGACGCCTGTGGACAACGCGCTCGCCGCATTCGGCCGCGCCGGTACCGTGTCCGGCATGCCGCACGTCTATATCCTCCGTTGCGCCGATGACAGCTTCTACACCGGCAGCACGACAGATCTGGTCTGGCGTCTGGAACAGCATCAGCAGGGGTTCGGCGGCGACTACACCCGTCGCCGCCGCCCCGTCGAACTCGTGTGGACGGCGGAGTTCGAGCGCGTCGACGAGGCGTTCGCCTGGGAGCGCAGGATCCATCGCTGGAACCGCGCGAAGAAGCTCGCGCTGATCGAAGGGCGCTACGACGACCTGCAGGGATGGAGCCGACGATCGCGTGGACGCTGACGGGCGCTCCCGGTTCCTGAGCTGACGCCCTTCGTCTCGTCGCTGCGCTCCTCGCTCAGGGACCGACCGTCAGAGCAGGCCGAGGGCGCGGACGGCGTCGCGCTCCTCGATGAGCTCGGCGACCGAGCGGTCGATGCGCTCCCGCGCCCAGGCGTCCGGATCCAGCCCCTCGACGATCTGCCACGCCCCGTCGACCGCGCGCACGGGGAACGAGCTGATCAGTCCCTCCGGCACGCCGTATTCGCCGTGCGAGACGACGGCGGCGCTGGTGCGGCGCTCGCCGGTGCCGAGCGCCCAATCGCGCACGTGGTCGATGGTCGCGCTCGCCGCCGAGGCCACGGACGAGGATCCGCGCACCTGGATGATCTCGGCACCGCGCTTCGCCACCCGGGGGATGAACGTGCCGTCCAGCCACGCCCGCACATCCCCGCCCCGTTCCACGAGGGCGTCGAGCACGGGACGTCTGCCGACGGTGGCGTGCGCCACATCGGGGAACTGTGTCGCGGAGTGGTTGCCCCAGATCGTGACGCCGGCGATGTCGGTCACCGGGGCGCCGAGCGCCGCCGCGAGCTGACCCCGCGCACGGTTCTCGTCGAGCCGGGTGAGCGCGCTGAACCGTTCGGCGGGCACGCCGTCGGCGGAGGCCGCCGCGATCAGCGCGTTCGTGTTCGCGGGGTTGCCGACCACCGTGACGCGGATCCCGGGCGCGGCGTGCGCGGCGATCGCGGCGCCCTGCGGGCCGAAGATCGAGCCGTTGGCGGCGAGCAGGTCGCCGCGCTCCATGCCCGGGCCGCGCGGCCGGGCGCCGACGAGCAGCGCGTGGTCGGCGCCGTCGAAGCCGATGGCGGGGTCGTCGGTCACCTCGACGTGCTCGAGCAGGCCGAACGCTCCGTCCTGCAGCTCGAGGGCCGCACCCTCGGCGGCGGCGAGACCGGCGGGGATCTCGAGCAGCCGCAGCCGCACCTTCTCGTGCGGGCCGAGCATGTCGCCCGCCGCGATCCGGAACAGCAGCGCGTATCCGATCTGCCCGCCGGCGCCGGTCAGAGTCACCGTGGTGGTCACTTTCGACTCCCTTCCGTCGCCGAAACGACGTCCAGTGCGAGCCTATGCCTCGCCGTCGGGGCGCTGCGCATGGAAAACTGGACGCATGACGTTCAACCCGGATGCCGATGTCTCGGACAACAAGGTCAAGCGGCGCAGCGGCGGCCGCACGGCGGCGATCGCCGGCGGCGGAGTCGTGGGCCTCGGCGCCGTCGTGGTGATGCTCATCAGCGCCTTCACCGGCGTCGACCTCTCCGGCCTGCTCGGCGGCGGGGCCGGCACGTCGCAGAGCCAGCAGCAGGGCGCGGGGTCCACGGAGGGCTCGGTGCAGAACTGCAGCACCGGCACGGACGCGAACAGCAGCGTCGACTGCCGGGTGGCGGCGACCTCGCTGGTGCTGAACGACTACTGGGCGAAGAACGTGAAGGGCTACGTCGAGCCCGGCCAGGTCAGCGTCGACGGCGCGACGTCGACGCCGTGCGGCACCGCCTCGAACGACGTCGGGCCCTTCTACTGTCCCTCGGATCAGACCGTCTACATCGACCCGACCTTCTTCCAGCTGCTCAAGCAGCAGTTCGGCGCGGAGGCCGGCGACCTCGCCCAGGTCTACGTGGTCGCGCACGAGTACGGGCACCACATCCAGAACATCACCGGCACGATGGCGCGGTACCCGAACAACGGCACCGGTCCCGCCAGCAACGGCGTGCGCACCGAGCTGCAGGCCGACTGCTACGCCGGGGCGTTCATCGCCGACATGACGCAGCAGAAGGACAAGAACGGCGTCGCCTACATGAAGAAGCCGACGGATGCGCAGATCAACGACGCGCTGAACGCCGCGGCGGCCGTCGGAGACGACCACATCCAGCAGCAGTCCGCGGGCTACACGAACCCGGAGAGCTGGACGCATGGATCCAGCAAGCAGCGCGACTACTGGTTCGCGACCGGGTACAAGAACGGGCTCGGCCAGTGCGACACGTTCTCGGTGGCCACGCCGTAGTCCTCCCGGGGTGACTACGCCCGCATCGCCCGCGCCAGCGTGCGCAGCAGCGCGAGCACGCCGCCCTGCGCACGGAACCGGGTCAGCCCCTCGCTGACCTCGGCGGCGGTGCGGGACGACGCGAACCACGGCGGCTTAGGCAGGACCGTGAACCGGCCGCCGTCGCGCACGATCGAGGTCGATCGCGGGAACGGACGGAACGGACCGCGCACCACGGAACGCTCGACGTCGGCGAGCAGCAGGGCGTTGTGCACCACGCCGAGACCGCTGCCCACCTCGGCGATCGTGTTGCCGGGGAACGCGCCCCAGGTGACGGTCGGGGTGATGAAGCCGAACGCCGTCCACGTGTTGACCGCGATGGATCCGTAGTGCAGCGCGGTGACGGCCCGCTCGAAGCCCGCCCCGAGCGACGCCTCCGTGGCCGGGTCGATGAGCACGTTGGCGCCCAGCGTGCCCTGCAGCCGCTCGTTCGCATGCGCCACGGCGGCGTCCAGGAACGCCTGCCCGGTGCCGGGCAGCTGCTCCACTCCCAGCACGGGGGCGAAGTACTCGGTCTGCTCCAGGGCCGTGGCGTCGTCGCCGTCGCCGATCTCGACGAGCAGCCGGTCCGCGAGCACGAGCGCGTCCGGGTACGCGGCGGAGGCCTGCGCGATCCGCTCGTCCGAGCGGGGATACCAGACGGGGCGCTCCGGCGCGATAGCGTACGCGCGGCGCAGCTCGGTGAGGAACTGGTCCTTCTGCGTCCAGTCGCGGGAGAGGATCACGACCTGGCCGGCGATGCAGTTGTGGCCCGCGTTCTGCAGCCGCATGGTCGCGACGTGCTCGGCCTGGAAGCGCAGATCCTCATCGCTCCAGTCGCCCGGGACGATGATGATCGGCGACACCCCGCCGAGCTCGGCGGTGATCGGCGTCTTCAGCCGGGGTCGGTTCTCGCGCTTGCGGCGCTTGGTCTGGGCGGAGCCGGGGCCGGTCGCGGGGCCCCACACGATCGCGTCGAAGGTGGCCGCGGATCCGGTGATGTGCACGTGTGCGAACGCGTCGTGCGCGGTGAGGTACGCGCCGACGTCGGCGCCGCCGCGGACGATCCGCAGGAAGCCGGGGGCGATCAGCGGCGCGAGCGCCCTCTCGAACACCGGCACCAGGGCGTCCTGCGTCGGGTTGACCTTGAGCAGCGCGACCCGGTCGTGCGCGAGCAGTTCGTAGAGCACGTCGAGCACCGGGATCGACGTGACGTTGCCGGCGCCGAGCACGAGGCCGATGCCGCCGTCACCGGGGGCGGGGGTGCGCTGCGCCAGGCCGGCACGTGCCCGCGCGTCCCCCGGGGTCACGCCGGGGGTGAGCCACACCTCGCCGGTGAAGCCGGACAGCAGCAGCTCGTCGATGCCGCCGAGCGGGAAGGCGTGCACGCGCGTCTGCCCGCTCGCGGTGCGGTCGATCGTGATCCCGTCGAGCGGGTTCCGCCCGTTCGCGATCCGGTCCAGCGTCTCGATGTAGGCGTCCAGGGCGCCGAGCGTCGCGTAGGGGCCGCTCAGCCACTCCTCGCCGCGCAGCGGGTGGTCGTCGCTCAGCTGCTTCGACCGCACCGCGGTGCGCGCCCAGGCGCGTGCGTTCGCCGCGACCGTGCGCCGCACGCCGCGCAGCAGCGTGACGCGCTGCCCGACCGTCAGCGCGGACCACGCGGCGGATCCCTTCCGCAGGACGGCGATGTCGCTCTCGATCGGGGCGCGGACGTCGTCGGCGAGGGTGTCGGGCATCGGGGTCTCCTTCGGCGCAGTCTGTTCTCAGGTTACGCGCTCGCGAGACTCCATTTTCCGGGTGAGACTCCACGACGGACGTGAAGTCTCACTCCAAACATGGAGTCTCGCGGATCTGGCCCGGCGCGGATCGGAGGCCCGGCGCGGATCGGAGCCCCGCGCGGATCCGAGCCCGGGTCAGGGGGCGGTGCCGTCGATGTCAGTGCGGCGCAGGCGGTAGCGGGCCAGGGTGAGCAGGCTCAGCAGCATGAGCGCGGCGGGCACGACGCTGAAGATCAGCACGATGCCCGACACGGCGCTGGCCGGCTGCGTGCTCGCGTCGCCGGCGGTGCGGGACACGTAGCCGGTGATCGCCAGCACGACCGCGACGATCGTGGTGCCAAGGGCGAACCCGACGGTCTCCGAGGCGGTCCACATCCCGGTGAACGTCCCCGCCTGGCCGGGGCCGCTGGTGCGCTCGTCGTACGAGATGACGTCCGGCAGCATCGCCATCGGCAGGGCCTGCATGCCCGCGTACGCGACGCCCGCGACGGCCACCGAGGCGTAGATCCAGGATCCGGGAGCCCACAGCGCGAGCACGATCGAGGCCGAGGCGACGAGGAACATCAGCGAGGCGATCCGGAACGCACGCTCCTTGCCGATCCGCCGGGACAGCCGCTCCCACACCGGCGTCGCGATGACGGCGGGCGCCACCAGCGCGACGAAGAGCAGCGTCACCGCGCTTTCGGAGCGCATCACCCAGGTCGCCACGTACTGCGCGCCGGCGAGCATGGTGCCGGTGGCGAGCGCCTGCAGCAGGTAGGTGCCCAGCAGGGCGCGGAACGGCAGGGAGCGGCGCACGGCGGCGAACCCCGCGGCGTACTGGGCGCGGATGCCGATGTGCTCGACGTCGGCGGGGGCCGCCACCGCGTCGTCGGCGGTGCGCGCGGCGATGAGCATCCCGATCCCGATCACGACCCCGGCCACCACGCCCATGACGAGATAGCCGGTGACAGGATCACCGGTGAGGCGGCGCAGCTCCGGACCGCCGCCGCCGAACAGCAGGATCGTGACCGTGAGCACGATCACCCGCCAGCTGAGCAGCCGCGTGCGCTCGTCGTAGCTCGGCGTGAGCTCGGCGGGCAGGGCGATGTAGGGCACCTGGAACAGGCTGAAGGCGGTCGCCGTGGCCAGGAAGGCGATCAGCACGCAGATCACGCCGGCGACGGGACCGAACACGGGCGGGACCGCGAACGTGAGCGCGAAGAACACCGGGAGCGTGGATGCCCCGATCAGCATGAACCGCTTGCGGCTCCCGGTGCGGATCAGGCTGCGATCCGACCAGGCGCCGATCACGGGGTCGATCAGGACGTCCCAGATCTTCGCGAGGGTGACGATCGTGCCCGCGAGGATCGCGGCGACCCCGAGGTTGTCGGTGAGGAAGTACGCGAGGACCAGGCCGGGCAGCGTCGCGAAACCGCCGGTGCCGAGGGATCCGGCCGCATAGCGGGCGACGGTGCGGGCGGGAAGGCGCGTGGATGCTCGTTCGGCGCGAGCGGCGGTGCTCATGCGCGCCAGTGTATCGGCGTCCTTCGTCTCGCCTGCGGCTCGCTCAGGAACCGGTGGCGGATGGCCTGCGGCTCGCTCAGGAACCGGTCCGCGTCAGATCAGCGACAGTTCGCGCAGCTTGGCCTCGACGTCGGCATTCGACGGCTCGACATGGTGCGAGGCGTCGGGGTAGAGGACCACCGGGATGTTCATGCGACCGGAGATCTCCTTGGCCACGTCGGCGGCGGCGGGATCCTGGACGAGGTCGATGTAGGTGTACTCGACGCCGAGCTCGTCGAGCTGCTTCTTGGTGCGGCGGCAGTCGCCGCACCAGTCGGCGCCGAACATGGTGATGGTGTCAGAGGCGGGGGAGGTCATGCCTCCAGGGTACGCGGATCCGGAGCGGGAGGATCCGTTCCGGAGCCCGCCCACCCGCGCGGGGGCGCCCGGTAGCCTGGCCCTGGCGGCTGTCTGACGGGAAACGCGCAGGTTTCGCATGGTTTCTCGTGGGACCATGTCGAGTCCGGCGAACGGAGGAGGGGGCATGGAAGACATGTCGGCGGGGGAATCCATTCCCGGCGCCACGGTCATCATTCCGACCTTCAACGAGCGCGACAACATCGCGGACCTCGTCTCGCGGGTCGCGGCCGCAGTGTCCGGTCGTGACGTCGAGATCCTGTTCGTGGACGACAGCTCGGACGACACCCCCGAGGTGATCCGGCGGATCGCCGCCGACGCACCGCTGCCCGTGCGGCTGCTGCATCGCGACAAGCCGGTCGCCGGCCTCGGCGGGGCCGTGGTCGAGGGCATCGCGGCCGCAACCCACGACGTGTGCATCGTCATGGACGGCGACCTGCAGCACCCCCCGGAGCTGCTGCCGGACATGATCGGCCGCTACGAGCAGGGCGACGCGGATGTCGTCATCGCCTCGCGCTACATCGGCGGCGGCGACAGCGGCGGCCTCGCCGGCGCGATGCGGATCGGCGTCTCCCGCGGAGCCACCCTGCTCACCAAGGCGATGTTCCCGATCCGGCTCTCCGGCGCCTCGGATCCGATGACCGGATACTTCCTCGTGAACCGCCGCGCGCTCGACCGCGACGCGCTGCGGCCCAATGGCTTCAAGATCCTGCTGGAGATCCTGGTGCGCTCGGATGTGCGCATCGCCGAGGTGCCGATGGAGTTCGGCGAACGGCTGCATGGGCAGTCCAAGGCGTCGTTCCTGCAGGGCATGCAGTTCCTCAAGCACCTCGCACGGCTGCGGTTCGGCAAGATGTCGCTGTTCGCCATCATCGGCGCCGTGGGCGCGCTAGCGAACCTCGTCATCATGTGGGCGCTCACGCACCTGGGCATGGAGTACGTCTGGGCTGCCATCATCGCGGCCGAGGTCACCATCATCGGCAACTTCGTCCTACAGGAGCGCTACGTCTTCAACGACATGCGCGGCGACGCCTCGGCCCTGGCCGTGCGGTTCGCGCAGTCGTTCACCTTCAACAACGTCGAGGCGGCGCTGCGCATCCCGATCCTCGCCCTCATGGTCGAGACCTGGCACATCTCCAGCATCCTCGCCGCAGCCATCTCGCTGGTCGCCGCGTTCTTCGTGCGCTTCCTGTTCCACTCCCTCGTGGTCTACGCACCGCGCCGCGCGGTGCGCACCCGCAAGGCCGCCGAGCGCGTGGGCATGCGCCTCGAGACGGAGACCGCCGCCGCGGAGTGACGGCCCGCTCGGGCGCCGCGCTCAGCCGATGTTGTTCTTCAGACCGTCCACCGTGTCGCCGTAGTTGATGCGGACGACCGGCAGCGCGAACTTGTTCGTGCCGATCTTCACGTAGCCGAAGTCGATCGTGCGCGCGAGCAGGAACCCGGCCTTGGCCACACCCTCCTCCGAGGTCGCGTTGTAGTGGCCGTAGGGGTAGGCGACGACCTCCTTGGCGCCGAGGATCTGCGCCGACCTGTCCAGGTCGGCGGCGATCTCGTCGGCGGACAGGTTGACCATCTGGCCCTTGCCGTTGGCGCCCGCGGTATGCATCGAGTCGGTGTGCGAGCGCTGCAGCACGAAGGGGGAGGGGGACGGCGCCTGCCGATCCTTCGTGATCACGAAGGACGTGGTGAGCAGCTTGCGCTCCGTCACGACCGGCACGGCGAGCGAGAGCCAGGTCGGATCCGCGTCGTCGTCGGTGATGATCAGCGAGTGCTGCGGCAGGAACAGCTTGCCGTCGATGAAGGCGTTCAGCTCGTCCCAGGTGGGCAGGTAGAACTTCTGCGACGCGACGTAGTCCATCTGCGCCCTGAAGTCCTCGATGTACACGTAGTTGTTGCGCAGCCAGTTGTCCTCGCCCTCGGGCTTGGTCGTGAACTGGTGGTACATCAGGATCGGGATCTTCGCGGCGGTCGCGACGTTCTGCTCCGGCGTGGTCCACGCCGCGTACAGGGTGCGCTCGTGGTCGGTGCACGCGGTCAGCTGCGAGCCGTTCACGCGGTCGGTCTGGGTCTGGGTCTGCGCCTGCTCCGGCGACGGATACCAGCCGGCGAACACGGCGCCGGCGCGCTCCGGGATCGGCAGCCCGGTGTACAGGACGCCCTCGGTCTGCAGCATCGGCGCCTGCGTGATGCCTTCGCCGGAGAACGAGACCGCGCAGGCGGCGCCGGGGTCGGCGGCGGTCTTCAGCAGCTGCTGCGCGGGCGTCAGCGGCGTCGAGGTCGGCGTGGGGGTGGGCGTGCCGGAGGAGCCCGCCGCGACCGCCTTCGGGTCGCCGCCGGAGAGGGCGCGCACGACGATCATCGAGACGACCACGATCAGGGCCACGGCGAGCACCGCGATCAGCCCCACCACGAGCCTGCGGCGGCGGATCACCGCGGGCGAGGGTCTTCGGGCGCGCGACGATGCGGATGATCCTCCGGTCATGGTGCCGAGTGTAGGGGATGCCTGCGCCCCGCACCTGAACACCGGCCGGTCCGGGTCACAGCAGCCAGCCGCGCTCCTGGGCGATCCGCGCCGCATCGGCGCGGGTCCGGGCCTCGAGCTTCTGCATCGCCGAGGACAGGTGGTTCCTCGTGGTCCCCTCGGAGAGGTGCAGGGCGCGGGCCACATCCGCGATCGTGCCGCCGTCGCGCGCGGCGAGGAGCACCTCGGTCTCGCGGGGGGTCAGCGGCGACGGGCCGGCCGTCAGCGCATCGGTCGCGAGAGCGGCGTCGATCACCGTCTCGCCGCGCATCACCCGACGCACGACGTCGGCGAGTTCGGAGGCCGGGGTGTCCTTCACCACGTACCCGGTCACGCCCGCGGCGAGGGCGCGGGACAGATAGCCGGCCCGGCCGAACGTCGTCACGATCACGATGCGTACTCCGGGCAGGGCCTGGCGCAGCCGAGCGGCGGCGGTGAGCCCGTCGATGCCGGGCATCTCCACGTCGAGCAGCGCGATGTCCGGGCGGTGCTGCTCCGCGGCGGGCAGCACCTCGTCCCCGCGGCCGACCTGCGCGATCACGGCGAGGTCGTCCTCGAGTCCGAGCAGCGTCGCGAGCGCTCCGCGCACGAGCGCCTGGTCGTCGGCGAGCAGGATCCGGATCCGCTCGGCCGAGGCCGACGCGGAGGCCGAGGCGTCGATCGTCATGCGGTGACCTCCAGCAGGAACCCGCCGTGACGGGAGCGGCCGATCGTGAGCGCGCCGCCGGCGTCGGCGGCCCGTTCGGCGAGCCCGTGCAGACCCGTGCCGGTCGGCTCCTGGGCGGGTGGTGCGGCGGGCCCGACGCCGTCGTCCTCGACCGTGATGCGGCCCGGGGAGAGCGCCACCCAGCAGTTCGTCGCCCGGGAGTGCCGGACCACGTTCGTGGCGGCCTCGCGCAGGGCCCAGCCGAACAGCTCGCGGTTGCGCTCCGGCACCTCGTCGGTGGTGGGGGGCAGGTGGGCGGTGATCCCCGCGGCGGGCAGCAGGGTGCGCAGCGAGGCGAGCTCGCTCGCGATGCGCACCTGGCGATAGCCGGAGACGACGGCGCGCATGTCGCTGAGCGTGGCGCGGGCCAGGGTCTGCACCTCGTGGATCTCGGCCGAGGCCGCGGCCGGATCCCGTTCGGACAGCTTCGCCGCGAGGTCCGCCTTCAGGGCGATCGCCGAGAGGGAGTGCCCGAGGATGTCGTGCATGTCGCGCGCGACCCGGTTGCGCTCCTCCTCGACGGCCACGACGGCGAGCTCCTTCTGCGTGCGCCGGAGCTCGGCGAGGGTCTCCAGGTTGCGGGTGAACGCGGCCATCAGCGTGCCGATGGAGAGGATGATCAGCGGCATCGTCCACGGCGGGGTGCTGGTCGGCTGCAGTCCGCCGTCGATGATGTTGATCACGAACGCGACCGCCGCCAGTCCGACGACCGCGAGCAGAGCGCGGCGGTCGCCGCCGAAGCACAGCGCCGCAGACACGGCCACGTACGTCCACAGGCCGGAGAGATCGGGGCCGAGCACGACGATGAACGGCAGCGACAGCAGCAGGAGCCCGGCCGGGGGAGCCCAGCGCCAGCGTGCGGGCAGCGCCATCGCCACGGGGAAGGCGATCGTGAACAGCGCGCCGTACACGACCACGCCGAGGCCCCAGAACCAGGATCCCGGCGGCGGCAGCTCGGTGAGGATCGGCACCAGGATGAAGCCGATGATGAACGCCTGGCTGATCAGCGCGCCCGGATACCAGCGCTTCGCGCCGGGCGCCCCCAGCGTGAGCCGGAGCCGCGGCCAGCCGGTGACGCCGTCCAGCGAGGGCGCGTCCAGGAAGCCGCCCTCGCGGATGCCGACCCGGGACAGGAAGGCGCGGACGCCGGCGCGACGCGCAGGGCGTCCGGCCGAGGCCGTCATGCCCTGCGCGTCGCCGAGGTCGTCCGTCACGTCAGACGCGCTTGGTGTCCCGGCGGAACATGAGCACCGCGAGCCCCGTGAAGACGAGGAACCACACGATCAGGTTGGGCACGGCCCAGCCGTTCGGCTCGGCGCCGATGACCGCCGCCTGGGAGAGCTCCGCGATGCCCCAGAGCGGCGTGAACCGGGCTCCGATCTGCACGGCCTCGGGCATGATCGCGAGCGGGATGAACAGTCCGCCCATGAAGCTCAGGATCGGCAGGATCGGACCGAGGTAGCGCATCGCGTTCTGCGCGGGGAAGGCGTAGCCGACGGCGAGACCGAGGCTGGTCAGCATGAGCGAGCTCAGCCAGGCGAGCACACCGGCGGGGATCAGGTTCCCGAGCGGGGCGGTGATGCCGAGGGCGGCGCCGACGAGCAGCGTCACGAGCACGGCGATCCCGCCGAGCACGAGGCCGCAGACGATCTTGACCAGGATGTAGACGACCGGGTTCAGCGGCGTCAGGCGCAGCTGGCGGCTCCAGCCCTGCGCGCGCTCGGCGGCCACCGAGACTCCGGTCATGGTGCTCGCGACCATCGCGCCGTACACGGCCATCGAGATCATGATCGGGACGGCGGCCGACATGCCGCCCTGGCTCACCGGCACGTTCGAGATCGATGTGCCCTTGTTGGGCAGTCCGATCATCACGAGCATCGCGATGGGGAAGATCAGCGTGAACACGACCACGCTGGAGTTGCGGAACAGGCGCTTCAGCTCGACGCCGAGGAAGGTGAGGCTGAAACCGCCCATCGGCGGCACGCGACGGGAGCTCGGATCGATCCGGTCCAGGCGCTCAGCGGCGGTGGTCATGGTCATTCCCCTTCCGTGTCGTCGCCCGTGAGCCGCAGGAACGCCTGCTCCAGGTTCTGGCTGGTGATGGTGACGTCGTGCGCGCTCGTGCGGGTGAACAGGTGGCGCGCGACCGCGTCGGAGTCGTTCGCGCGGATGATGATGCGCGGGCCGCGCACCTCGACGGATTCGACGCCGGGGAGCGCGGCGATCTCGGCCTGTGCGGATCCGCTCGCCTCGTCCCAGTCGGCCTCGACGGTGCGGCCGGTGGCCATCGCCTTGATCTCGGCGGTGGTGCCGTCGGCGACGATCTGCCCCTTGCGGATCAGGACGATCCGGTCGGCGTACTGGTCGGCCTCTTCGAGATAGTGCGTGGCGAACAGCACCGTGCGTCCGCGCTGCGCGTCGGCGTGGATCGCCTGCCAGAACGAGTGCCGGCCCTCCACGTCCATGCCGGTGGTCGGCTCGTCCAGCACGATGAGCCCCGGATCCGATACCAGCGCCATGGCGAAGCGCAGGCGCTGCTGCTGGCCGCCGGAGCACTTCTGCACCTTGCGGTCTGCGATGTCAGCGATGCCGGCGCGCTCCAGGGCCGCGTCGATGCTCGTGGTGTGCGTGAACAGCGATGCGGTGAGCTTCATGGTGTCGCGGACCGTGACATCGCTGAGCAGGCCGCCGGTCTGCATGACCGCCGAGACCAGGCCGCGTCCGATCGCCTGCCGGGGGGAGAGCCCGAACAGCGACACCTCGCCGCCGTCGGGCTGGGAGAGCCCGAGCAGCATGTCGATCGTGGTGGTCTTGCCGGCGCCGTTCGGGCCGAGGAACGCGACCACCTCGCCCTGCGCGACCTCGATGTCCACGCCGTCGACGGCGGTGAAGCCGCGGAAGCGCTTCGTGAGACCGTGTGCGGCGATCGCGGCCGGTGACCCGGAGGGGCTGCGGGAGACGGACGGAGCCGTCCGGATTTCGCTCATGATGTCGCCTCGTTCATGTCGTCCAGTCTGCTCCGCACCGCGCGCCGTGCGCGATGAACGATGTCATGGATCGGCCATGACATCCGTCATGCGTGCGGGTCAGGGCGTGAGGGCCGCGATCGCGCCGATCTCGATGAGCGCCCCGGGCACGCCCAGGCCCACGACACGGGCCGCGGTGACGAGGGGCGGCGCCCCCTCCCGGGCCAGCCGCGGGCCGACCGCCCCGTAGGCGGCGCGGAGATCCGCGTCCTGGTGGATCAGCACGGTCCACCCGACGACGTCGGCGAGGGTCGCCCCCGCCGCCGCGAGGGCGGCCTCGGCGTTCTCCAGCGCCCGGGCGGACTGCGCGGCCACGTCGTCGGAGACGATCGCCCCCGAGGCGTCCACGCCGTTCTGGCCGCCCACGTGGATCAGCGTGGATCCGGGCGGGATCACGGCGACGTGGCTGAAGCCCGGGCTGTGCACCAGCCCCGGCACGGAGGGATAGGAGATGCTCATGGTCGGAGCGTAGCCGCGGGGGCCGACATCGGTCAGGGGGCTGCGGAAGGTCGGGTCGAGGGCGCGCGGCGGGGCGCGATAGACTCGAGAGGCTCAACAGGAGGTTGCCCGGTGATCCTTCACTACATCGTGTTCGGAATTCTGTTCCTCGGCGGATTCGTGCTGCTGGGCATCGCTCCCGGCCTGCCCGCATGGCAGGGTCCCGTCTTCGTCGCGGGCATCCTGGCGATCAGCCTCGCCCTCGCGTACATGATGCGCGAGCCGGGCGGCGCCACCAAGCGCAGCCGCTCCTGGGAGAACTGAGTCCCCAGGTCGTCCTCGCCCCGACCTCACGGCTTCGGGTGCGCGGCGAAGAACCGCCACATCGTGTCGGTCGCGTCGAGCGCCTGCGACGGCTGATTGCCGCCGACCGTGGAGCGCCCCGCCTTGACGGGTGACCCGGGCCAGCCGTGGCCTCCGTCGGCGATGGTGATGAGTTCGACGGCGCGACCGTCCGCGCAGGCGCTGACCGAGGTCGTGACCACGCCGGCCGTCGTCTCGGTCGCGGGGGCGCATCGATCCGTCGCGCGCCACTGATCGATCACCGTGGGCACCGGAGGGCCGTCGATCGCGGCAGGCCCCGTTCCCGTGCCTCCGGCGAAGGGGATCGTCGTGTCCTGCAATCCGTGGATGTGGATGACCGAGGCCGGCTCGGGGTCGTCGCAGGAGCCGAGCTGCGTGGCCGAGTCGGGGCCGATCGCCGCGAACAGATCGGTGCGGCAGGCCAGGGTGTACGCCATCATCCCGCCGTTGCTGATGCCGGCGGCGTAGATGCGCCGGGGGTCGAGGGGGGTTCGGGATCCGATCGCGGCGACCATGTCCTGGATGAAACCGACGTCGTCGATGTCCTCGCGGGCCGGATAGCCGCAGCATCCGCCCTCGGTGTTCCAGGCCGGCACGGCATCGCCGAGCCCGTCGGGGTAGGCGACGACGAACCCCTCCCGGTCGGCCTCCTGGTCCCAGCCGTAGTACTGCTCCGCGACCGCGCCGCTGCCGCCGCCGCCGTGCAGCATGACCACGAGCGGCGCCTGCGCCGGAAGGCCCGTGGGGGTGTGCACGCGGTAGGTGCGCTGCACGCCGCCGGAGGTGAGCGTGAACTCCTGGGAGCCGGTCGAGCCGGGCGGGGTAGCCGGGGCGGAGGACCCGGCCGGGAACGGCGTCGGGGAGGCCCCGGCGCCGACGGGGCGCACGAGCACGGCGACCGCCGCGGCACCGCCGAGGGCAACGACGACGGCGATGGCGGCGAGCACGATCACGACACGGCGAGCGGACATGCCGGTCAGCGTATCCACGGGCACGCCGCGCCACGACCGCCTACGGGTGCGACATCCGCGGCGCGTCCTGCACCCGGCGGAGTACGCCGCACGTCCCCCGGAGGAGGATCCGGCGCAGGGCGGACGAGATTAGCATCGAAGGATGTCGGAACAGCCGCACGACAGCGCCGAGGGGATGTCGACGGCCTGGTTCGGCCCGGACACCGGCCGGATCCCGGTCGGATCGCCGCAGCGCATGCTGCTGATCGTGCCGGTCGTGCTGAGCCTGCTCGTGCAGCTGCCGGCGAACGCCTGGATCGCCGCGCACGCCGGGCTGCACGGGCAGCACTGGCGGATCGGCCTGCACCTCGTGCTGGCCGTCGCCGGTCCGCTGGCGCTGTTCGCCGCCCGCCGCTTCCCCGGTCCGACGGTGGCCGTCGTCTCCGCGCTGGCGCTGCTGGACGTGCTCACCGCACCGGTCTACGGGCCGCCGTACCTCGCGCTGGCCTTCGCGATCGCGATCGCCGTCGCGCGCGGCGCCATGATCTGGGCGGCCGTCTCCGTCGCGACCGGCTGGGCCGCGGCGATCCTGATCGGCGTGAGTATCGGCCGGGTGTGGCATCCGGGCCTCATCGTGGCCGCCACGGCGGCCCTCGCGGCGAGCTTCGCCGTCGGCGCCTTCGTGCGGACGCGCAGTGCGCGGTCGGCCGCCGTGCGGGCCGATGCCCAGCGCCGTCGGCGCAGCGCCGAGGAGCACGAGCGGGTGCGCATCGCCCGCGAGCTGCACGACGTGCTCGGGCACGCCCTGTCGCAGATGAACGTGCAGGCGAGCGTCGGGCTGCACCTGTTCGACCGCGACCCCGAGCAGGCGCGCGCGGCGCTGCAGAACGTGAAGGACACCTCCAAGCTCGCGCTGGAGGAGGTGCGCGGCGTGCTCGGCGTGCTCCGCGACGGCGAGGCGCCGCTCGTGCCGCAGGCCGAGCTCGCGGAGCTGCCCCGCCTCGTTGCGGGCCTCACCAGCCCCGACCTGGACATCGTGCTGGACGACCGCCTGCCCGGTGTGGCGCCCAGCCGCGCCGCGCAGTTCGCCGCCTACCGGATCGTGCAGGAGGCGCTCACCAACGCGGTGCGCCATGCGCAGGCCGGCCACGTGCGCGTGGTCCTGGAGCGGCGCGACGAGCCGGATCCGATGCTCGTCGTGACCGTGGCGGATGATGGGCGTGGGCTCGGCGGGGCGGATCCCGTCGCATCCGGGCACGGCGGCGTGCTCGGCATGCGGGAGCGCGCGGCGCTGCTCGGCGGGACCGTCGAGATCCGCGACGGCGCAGACGGCGGCGCGTGCGTGGTCGCGACGCTGCCGTGGGGGAGGGTCGCATGATCCGGGTCGCGCTGGCCGACGACCAGCTCCTGGTGCGGGCGGGCTTCCGTGCGCTGCTGGACGCGGAGGACGGCATCGAGGTGGCCGTGGAGGCCGCGGGCGGACGCGAGCTCCTGGACGCGATCCGCCGCACGCCCGTGGACGTGGTGCTGATGGACATCCGCATGCCGGACGGCGATGGGCTGTGGGCGACCGAGCAGATCGCGGCGGATCCGGCCCTCGCCGCAGTGCACGTCGTGATCGTGACGACGTTCGAGCTCGACGAGTACGTGGTGCGCGCGGTGCGCGCCGGGGCCGCCGGCTTCCTCGTGAAGGACACCGAGCCCGCCGATCTCGTGCGCGCCGTGCGGGTCGTCGCGGCGGGCGAGGCGCTGCTCTCCCCCGGTGTGACCCGCAGGCTGCTGGAGCGGCTCACTGTCGGACTGCGGGATGCGCCGGATCCGGGCCTGCTCGACGGCATCACGGAGCGGGAGCGCGAGGTGCTGCGTCTGGTGGGGCAGGGCCTCACGAACGACGAGATCGCGGCACGGCTCTTCCTCAGCCCGCTCACCGCGAAGACGCACGTGTCGCGGATCATGGCGAAGCTGCACGCCCGCGACCGGGTGCACCTCGTGGTGCTCGCCTACGAGACCGGGCTCGTCGCCCCCGGCTGGCAGTAGCCCCCCACCTCGGGTCGTCCCCCTGAGCGCGGCCCATGGGTCGCGCTCAGGGGGACGACCGGGAAGTGGGAGGGGTACTCCCGGGGGAGCAGGGGGAATCACTCCCGGGGCCGGATTCGCCGGCGGACGGCGACGGCGAGGCTGGATCCATCGGTCCAGATGCGGCCGCACAGATCCAAGGATGGTCACCCATGATCGCAACAGTCGCGGCGCTCGCCGCGCAGCCCCGGCACTGGGGCATCGCCCCGTTCTGGCCGCTCGTCATCATCGGCCCGCTGATGTTCCTGATCATCGTGGGTCTGCTCATCGCGCTGCTCGTCCGCCGTCGTGGCGGAGACGGTCCCTCGGGGCCCGCCGCCTGGCAGGCCGCTCCCGGAGCTCCCGGAGCGACCGGTGCGCCCGGTGCGCAGCTGCCGTCGTCGGGCACGGCGCAGAGCCGCAGCGCGGAGCAGATCCTGGCCGACCGCTTCGCGAAGGGCGACGTCGACGAGACCGAGTATCGCGCCCGGCTCGAGGTGCTGCGCGCGAACCGACCCGAGTCCTGAGCTCCGGTCGCGGCGGCGCCGGTCAGGGCGGCGCCCCGCACCGGTCGGCGCCGGTCCGGCCGACTCCGCGGAGCTCCGGTCCGGCCGGCTCAGACGCCGGCCGGCCAGCCCGTGTACGCCTCCGCGAGGTACGTCCGCCCGGCCCGCGAGTCCACGACCGAGCGCAGCTCGCCGATCTGACGCCGGCGATCGAACTCGCCGGCGTCGGGCGCGACGTGCAGCATGCTCGTCATCCACCAGGAGAAGTGCTGCGCCTTCCAGATGCGGCGGGACGCGGTCTGCGCGTACCCGTCGATGAGGCGGGCGTCGTCCTCGGCCAGCAGGGCGCGCAGGGCGGCGGCGAGGATCACCACGTCGGCGATCGCGAGGTTCATCCCCTTGGCGCCGGTCGGGGGCACCGTGTGCGCGGCGTCGCCGACCAGCGCCGCCCGTCCGCGCCGCAGCTCGTGGGCCACGAAGCTGCGGAACCGGAGCACGTCGCGCTGGAAGATGCGCCCCTGGTGCAGCGTCGTGCCGGGGACACGGGACTGCAGATCCGCCCAGATCTCCTCCTCGGTGAGCGCATCGGGATCCGCGACGGGATCGCACTGCAGGTACATGCGCTGCACGTCGGGGCTGCGCTGGCTGATCAGCGCGAAGCCGTTGTCCGAGTTGCTGTAGATGAGCTCGTCGGCGCTCGGGGGTGCCTCGCACAGGATGCCGAGCCAGGCGAACGGGTACTCGCGGAACCAGCCGCCCTGCGAGGTTCCGGTGACGGCGGGACGCACCACGGAGCGGGAGCCGTCCGCGCCCACCACGAAGTCCGCGTCGATCGTGAGCGGCGCGCCGTCGGCGTCGGTCGCGATCACGCGCGGGCGGTCGGTGTCGACGTCCTCGACGCGGGTGGCGGTGACGCCGAACCGCAGGTCCTGGCCGGCCGCGAGGCGCAGCGCGAGCAGATCGGTGAGCACCTCGTGCTGGGGGTAGAGCCACACGCTGCGGTCGACGAGGTCGCGGAAGTCGATGCGGTGCCCCTCGCCGCCGAACCGCAGCTCGATGCCGTCATGGCGGTGGCCCACGGTGTGCACCCGCGTGTGCGGGTCGATCGCGGTGAGCAGGTCGACCGTGCCCTGCTCGAGGATCCCGGCACGGATCGTGGACTCGATCTCGGTGCGGGAGCGCTGGTCGATCACGACGGACTCGATGCCGGCGTCCGCCAGCAGCTGCGAGAGGATCAGGCCGGCCGGGCCTGCTCCGACGATCGCGACCCGGGTGCGGACCGATGTGCTCATGGCGTCTCCTTCGACGTGCGACGGGCGGGGTGTGCGGAACGGTCACCAGTGTGACCGCCGCGCCGACTGCGCCCCGGAAGAATCCCGTTCAATGGAAGTCAATGCGCGCGGCGCAGGTCGGCCTCGATCGCGGCGGCGGCCTCGCGGAGCACCGCGAGCGCCGGGTCCACCGGGGCCTCGCGCGGCAGCACGACCGACAGCGCGGCGGCGACCTCGCCCCGGTCGCGCACCGGCACCGCGACGCCCGTGGAGACCGACTCGATGGATCCCGGCGCGACGACGTGGCCGCGCCTGCGGATCGAGGCGAGCAGCGCGCGCAGGGCGGCCGGATCCGTCACGGTCTCGCCCGACACCGCACGCAGGGGGCCGGCGAGCACGCGCTCCCGCACCGCGGGGTCGGCGAACGCCAGGAGCACGAGGCCCGAGGAGGACGCGTGCAGCGGCAGGCGCCCGGCGATGCGGGTGATGTTGGCGCCCGCGTCCGGATGCGACAACCGCTCCAGGAACAGCGCCTCCTCGTGCTCGAGCACCGCGAGCTGGGTGTGCTCCCGGATCCGGGCCTGCACGCGCTCCATGTGCGGCAGCGCCGCCTGGCGCAGCCGCAGCGCCCGCGAGCCGCGCAGCGCGAGCTCCCACAGGCGCAGGCCCAGCCGGAGCCGGCCCTCGTCGTCGCGTTCGAGCAGCCCGGCCTCGACGAGATCCCCGGTGATCCGGTGCGCGGTCGTGGCCGGCAGCCCGGTGCGGCGGGCGATGTCGGCGGCGCTCTGCGTGGTGCGCTCGGTCGTGAACGTGTCGAGCACGCGCACGATCCGGTCCGTCATCGAGTCGCCGGAGCGTGAGTTCGCCACGGAGCTAGCCTGACATGCCGCGCCCGCCGCGGCGGTTGTGTACATTCGGGCGGCGGGTTCCCCCCGAAAGTCGGTAGCAGCCCGCTTTATGCATACACAATTCCCGGGAAGGTGTGTCAGAATCGCCGCACGCACAGAGGAGTTCGAGGATGAACAACGCAGGCGAGATCTACCGCGAGACCCAGCGACGCAGCATCGAGGATCCGGAGCGGTTCTGGCTCGAAGCCGCCGGGATGATCGACTGGTACCGGGCGCCGAAGCGCGCGTTCGATCCGGATGCGGGGCCGTACGGCCGATGGTTCCCCGACGGCGAGCTGAACACCAGCTACAACGCCCTCGACCGGCACGTCCTGGCCGGCCACGGCGACGATCTGGCCCTCATCTACGACTCGCCCATGGTCGGCAAGGTGCGCACCTACACCTACGCGAAGCTGCTCAGCCGCGTCGCGCGCTTCGCGCACGTGCTGGCGGATGCCGGGGTCGGCAAGGGCGACCGGGTCGTCATCTACATGCCGATGATGCCGCAGGCCATCGTCGCCATGCTCGCGTGCGCCCGACTCGGCGCCGTGCACTCCGTGGTGTTCGGCGGCTTCGCCGCGAAGGAGCTCGCGGTGCGCATCGACGACGCCAAGCCCAAGGTCATCATCACGGCCTCCGGCGGCATCGAGCCCAGCCGTGTCGTGGAGTACCTGCCGACGATCCGCGACGCGCTCGGCATCGCCGCGCACACGGTCGAGACCGTCATCGTCAAGGACCGGCCGGAGATCCCCGGATCGGCGGCGGATTTCGACGGCACCACCGAGGGCACCCGCTGGTGGGACTGGGCGAGCAGGTCGATCCCGCACACCCCGTACCCGGCGATCCCGGTGCGCGCCACCGACCCGCTGTACATCCTCTACACCTCGGGGACCACGGGCACGCCGAAGGGCGTGGTGCGCGACAACGGCGGGCACGCGGTGGCGCTGGCGTGGTCGATGAAGAACATCTACGACATCGGCCGCGGGGACGTGTTCTTCTCGGCGAGCGACATCGGCTGGGTCGTCGGGCACAGCTACATCGTCTACGCGCCGCTGCTGGTCGGTGCGACCACGGTGCTGTACGAGGGCAAGCCCGTCGGCACCCCGGACGCCGGGGCGTTCTGGCGGGTCGCGGAGCAGCACGGCGTGAAGGCGCTGTTCACGGCGCCCACGGCGCTGCGGGCCATCCGGCGCGTGGATCCGCAGGGCGAGTTCGCCGAGGGGCGCGACCTGTCGAAGCTGGAGACCTTCTTCCTCGCCGGCGAGCGGCTCGACACCGAGACGCAGCACTGGGCGCAGCAGCTGCTCGGCAAGCCCGTGATCGATCACTGGTGGCAGACCGAGACCGGCTGGTCGATCACTGCCAACCCGCGCGGGATGGATCCGATGCCGATCAAGCCGGGCTCCCCCTCGGTGCCGATGCCGGGCTATCGCGTCGACATCCTGGATGAGCACGGCACGCCGGTCGCGGCCGGTGAGGAGGGCAACATCGCGATCCGGCTGCCGCTGCCGCCCGGCGCGCTGTCGACGCTGTGGGGCGGCGACGAGCGCTTCCACTCCTCGTACCTGGACGCCTTCCCCGGGTACTACGCCACGGGCGACTCCGGCTACGTCGACGACGACGGCTACCTCTTCGTGATGGGGCGGGCCGACGACGTGATCAACGTCGCCGGGCACCGGCTCTCCACCGGAACGATGGAGCAGGCGCTGCTCGAGCACCCCGCGCTCGCCGAGTGCGCGGTCGTCGGCGCCGCGGATGACCTCAAGGGCCAGGTGCCGGTGGGCTTCGTGGTGCTGCAGGCGCACGTCGACATCGACGAGGACGTCCTCACCCGCGAGCTCGTGCAGCGGGTGCGCGACGACATCGGCGCCGTGGCGGCGTTCCGGGACGTCGTGGTGGTGCCGCGGCTGCCGAAGACCCGTTCGGGCAAGGTGCTGCGCAAGACGATCCGCGAGATCGTCGACGGCAAGCCGGATGTGAAGATCCCGCCCACGATCGAGGAGCCCACCGTCGTCGACGACATCCGGGAGGCGGCGAAGCGGCTCGCGCAGCGGCGGTAGCCTCGAGCCATGCACTCACCCGATCCCGGCCCGACGACGCCGTGGCAGCCGGTCGACGCGGCGGGGGCGGCGAGGCTCCTGGCCGCGTCCCCGGTGCGCTGGTGGCTCTCCGGCGGCGCCGCGCTCGACCGGTGGCTGGGCCGTGCCATCCGCCCCAGGGTGAACACCGATGTGAGCGTCGTCGCGGCCGACCTCGGTGCGCTCGTCACGGCCCTGCCCGCGGGGTACAGCGCGTGGGCGCCGGCGGGGGAGGACGAGGCGCTCGTGCCGTTCGCGGAGGCGCCGGAGGACGCGGATCTGCAGCCCGTGCTCGTGCACGACGACGCCCGCGGCGCGTGGGTGCTGCAGATCGATGCGGAGGACGGCGCTCCGCGCGCCTGGGTGTACAAGCGCGATCCCCGGCTGCAGCTGCCGTGGGACCGCGCCGTGCTCGACCTGGACGGCATCCCCACCGGGGCGCCCGAGGTGCAGCTGGTCTGGAAGGCGCTTCGCCCCCGGCCCGACGACGACATCGACAAGGACGCGGTGCTCCCGGAGCTCTCCGACGAGGCGCGCGCCTGGTACGAGCGGGCGATCCTCTCGATCCACCCGCACTCCACCTGGTCGATCCACGTGCGCAGCCCGTTCGCGCCGGCCAAGGCCAGCTGGAACCGCGGTCGGCGCTAGGCGGGCGGGGTCGGCTGATCGCCGGCGGCGACGGCGCCCAGCACGATCGAGCGGAACCACCGCTGCACGGGCGACAGGCTCGCCTCGCGGCGGGTGTACAGCGAGACCGGCGTGCTGTGGCCCGGCCAGGGCAGGTCGGCGATGCGCAGTCCCGAGAACCAGCCGCTGAAGACCTCCGCCACGTGGCGCGGGACGAGCACGACGAGGTCGGTGGTCTGCACGACCGCGGGCACGGTCGCGTACTCCTCCACGGTCAGCGCGACCTGCCCCATCAGCCCGTGCTCGGTGAGCACCTGCAGCGGGAACACGTGCCCTCCGCGGCCGGACACCCGCACGAAGCGACGGCCCGTGAACATGTCGGGCGCGGTCTCGGGCAGCGGATGCCGCTCGGAGGTCAGCGCGACGTACTCCACGGCGCGCACGTGCGAGCGCCACAGTCGCGGGCTGCCGATCATCGACACGGTCATCGCCAGGTCGATCGTCCCGCGGATCAGGCCCTCCTCGACCTGATCGGAGTCGAGGCGCTCCACCTGCAGGTGCGGGGTGGATCCCTCGCGGGACAGCGCCGCCATGATCGGCGGCAGGAACGTCTGCTCGCCGATCGAGGTGAGACCGAGCGAGAGCTCGCCGCTGAAGCCCGCCGGCTCGAAGTCGTCCGGCACGTCGACGGCGGCGTCGATGGCCGCGAGCGCCTCGTGCAGCGGGCCGAACAGCGCCGTGGCCTTGGCCGTGGGCACCATGTCGTGGCCCTCACGCCGGAACAGCTCGTCGCCGAACCGCTCGCGCAGGCGCCGCAGCGTGTAGCTCACCGTCGGCTGGGTCACGTGCAGGCGCTCGGCCGCCGCGGTGACGCCACGCAGCTCGTAGAGCACGACGAAGGTGCGGAGCTGATTCAGATCGACCAGCGACACTCATAGATCCCATCTATTCGAACAGCGCTCGATATCTATTGGACTATATACGCGAGGCCGACCTAGAGTCGGGGCAACCGCCACCGAGTGACAAGGACGACACCCGTTGATCATCGACATCCACGGCCACTACACCACCGCCCCCGCGCAGCTGGGCGAGTGGCGTGATCTGCAGATCGCCTTCACGAAGGGCCAGGGCGAGGCGCCGGACCCGGCGACGCTGACGATCGGCGACGACGAGATCCGCGAGACCATCGAGGCCAACCAGCTGCGCCTGATGGACGACCGCGGCAGCGACGTCACGGTGTTCAGCCCGCGCGCCTCGTTCATGGCGCACCACATCGGCGACCTCGAGGTCAGCCGCACCTGGGCGCGGATCTGCAACGATCTGGTCGCACGGGTCAGCGCCCTGTATCCGGACCGCTTCCTGATGGGCGCGATGCTCCCGCAGTCTCCGGGTGCGGAGCCGGCCACAGCGGTCGAGGAGCTCACCCGCGCCGTCGAGGAGCTCGGCGCCGTCGCCGTGAACCTCAACCCCGACCCGTCCGGCGGCCGGTGGTCCGCGCCGCCGCTCACCGACCGCTCGTGGTACCCGATCTACGAGAAGCTCGTCGAGTACGAGATCCCCGCCATGGTGCACGTGAGCACCACCTGCCGTCCGGATGTCTTCCACACCACCGGCGATCACTACCTCGGCGCCGACACCACGGCCGTCATGCAGCTGATCCGCGGCGACCTGTTCGCCGACTTCCCCGACCTGAAGCTCGTGATCCCGCACGGCGGCGGGGCGGTGCCCTATCACTGGGGCCGGTTCCGCGGTCTCGCGATGGCGCTCGGCAAGCCCGAGCTCGAGGAGCACCTGCTCGGCAACGTCTTCTTCGACACCTGCGTCTATCACCAGCCGGGCATCGACCTGCTGACCGAGGTCATCCCGACCGAGAACATCCTGTTCGCGAGCGAGATGATCGGCGCCGTCCGCGACGTGGATCCGCGCACCGGGCACTACTTCGACGACACCCGGCGGTACGTGGACGCCACCGCGAATCTGACCGATGACGCCCGGCGCCAGGTCTTCGAGGGCAACGCGCGCCGGGTCTATCCGCGGCTGGACCGGGCGCTCGCCGCCCGCGGGCTCTGAGGGGAGCATCATGAGACTGAACAACCTCGGCATCGTGCGCACCGACATCGCACGCCCCGACCCCGACGATGTGGCGCTGCTGTCGCAGTTCGGCGTCGCGACCATCCACGAGGCGATGGGCCGGGTCGGGCTCATGCGCCCCTACATCCGCCCCGCCTATCCCGGCGCGAAGATGTGCGGGCCCGCCGTCACGGTGCTGCTGCAGCCGGGAGACAACTGGATGCTGCACGTCGCCGCAGAGCAGGTGCAGGCGGGCGACGTGCTCGTCGCCGGCTGCACGACCGAGAGCGAGGACGGCTTCTTCGGCGAGCTGCTGGCGACCTCCCTCACGGCCCGCGGCTGCACGGGGCTGGTGATCGACGGCGGCGTGCGCGACGTGGCGGACCTGGAGCGGATGGACTTCCCCGTCTTCTCCCGCGCGATCAACGCCAAGGGGACGGTCAAGGCCACGCTCGGCTCCGTGAACGTCCCGGTCGTGGTCGCGAACGCCCTGGTGAACCCGGGCGACGTCGTGGTCGCCGACGTGGACGGCGTCGTGGTCGTGCCGCGCGAGCTCGTGCGGGCCGTCGCCGAGGCGAGCCGGAAGCGCGAGGACAACGAGGAGTCCAAGCGCGCGCAGTTCCGCGAGGGCGTGCTGGGCCTCGACCTGTACGGCATGCGCGCGCCCCTGGCGGCGGCCGGCCTGGAATACGTGGAGGACTGACATGACGCACGGCGAGACCACCGGCGCGTTCGAGAAGACCCCGGGCTGGCTGGACTGGTATGACGGCCCGTCGGCGCCCGCGTTCCGACTGCCCGAGGGCGCGATCGACGCGCACTGCCACGTCTTCGGCCCCGGCGCCGAGTTCCCGTACGCGCCCGAGCGCAAGTACACCCCGTGCGACGCGTCCGCCGAGCAGCTGTTCGCGCTGCGCGACCACCTCGGCTTCGCCGGCAACGTGATCGTGCAGGCGACCTGTCACGGCGCCGACAACCGCGCCCTCGTCGACGCCCTGCGGCGCAGCGAGGGCCGCGCCCGCGGCGTGGCCACGGTGCGCCGCGACGTGACCGACGAGCAGCTCGCCGAGCTGCACGCCGCCGGTGTGCGCGGGGTGCGGTTCAACTTCGTCAAGCGGCTGGTCGACCGCGTGCCCACCGACGCCCTGGACGAGATCGTCGCCAGGATCGCGCCGCTCGGATGGCACGTTGTCATCTACTTCGAGGCCGCCGACCTCCCCGAGCTGTACGACTTCTTCTCCCGGATCCCCACGGACGTCGTCGTCGACCACATGGGTCGTCCCGACGTCACGAAGGACCCCGACGGGGAGGAGTTCGGGCTGTTCCTGCGCTTCCTGCGGGAGAATCCCCACGTGTGGACCAAGGTCTCCTGCCCCGAGCGGCTGAGCGTCACCGGTCCGCGCGCGCTCGACGGCGAGCAGCACGCGTACACCGACGTCGTGCCGTTCGCGCGCCGCGTGGTCGAGGAGTTCGGCGACCGCGTGCTCTGGGGCACCGACTGGCCCCACCCCAACCTCAAGGACCACATGCCCGACGACGGGCTGCTGGTCGACTACATCCCGCAGATCGCCCCCACCGCCGAGCAGCAGCGGAAGCTGCTGGTCGACAACCCGCGGCGCCTGTACTGGGCGGACTGAGAAGACCGAAGGAGAACGACCATGGCCCTCGACAAGCCGTACAAGGACATCCCCGGCACGACGATCTACGATGCCGAGCAGGCCCGCAAGGGCTACCACCTCAACCAGTTCTCGATGTCGCTGATGAAGCCGGAGAACCGTGAGCGCTTCCTCGCCGATCAGGCCGCGTACCTCGACGAGTGGCCGCTGAGCCCAGTACAGCGCCAGGCCGTGCTCGACATGGATCTCAACACGATGATCGCCGAGGGCGGCAACATCTACTTCCTCAGCAAGATCGGCGCGACGCACGGGCTGAGCTTCCAGCAGATGGCCGGCTCCATGACCGGCATGAGCGAGGCCGCGTACCGCGACATGATGGTCGGCGGCGGACGCCGCCCCGAGGGCAATCGTCTCAAGGACCTGGACGGCTGGACGCCCCCGGCGGCCGGCGAGAAGGCCGACGTGTTCCGGCCGAACGCGCCGGCGCGGTACACCTCGGCGCTGTTCACCTCGCACGTGCCCGCGATCGGGGCCGCGATGGATCTCGGCAAGACCGAGGAGCCGTACTGGAAGAAGGTCTTCGACGGCTATCAGTGGACCCGGAGCTGGGCGAAGGAGAACACCCCCGACGTCGTGATCCTCGTCTACAACGACCACGCGACCGCCTTCGACGCCTCGATCATCCCGACGTTCGTGCTCGGCACGGGCGCCGAGTACCCGGTGGCGGACGAGGGCTACGGGCCGCGCCCGGTGCCGGATGTGCAGGGCTACCCCGAGCTGGCCGCGCACCTCGCGCAGTCGATCATCCAGGACGACTTCGACCTCACCCTGGTCAACGAGATGGTCGTCGACCACGGCCTGACCGTGCCGCTGTCGCTCGTGTACGGCGAGGTCGAGGAGTGGCCGGTGCGGGTCATCCCGCTCGCCGTGAACGTCGTGCAGTACCCGGTCCCGTCGGGTCGGCGCTGCTACGAGCTGGGCCGCGCGCTGCGCCGCGCCCTGGACAAGTGGGACGGCCCGGAGCTCAACGTGCAGATCTGGGGCACCGGCGGCATGAGCCACCAGCTGCAGGGGCCGCGCGCCGGGCTCATCAACAAGGAGTGGGACAACGCGTTCCTCGACCACCTCATCGCCGACCCGCTGGGCCTGACGGAGTGGCAGCACATGGAGTACGTGGACGAGGCCGGATCCGAGGGCATCGAGCTCGTGGACTGGCTGATCGCCCGCGGCGCGATGGACGACCAGTTCGGCGGGGACGCCCCCGTCGTCGACCACCGGTTCTACCACGTGCCGGCATCCAACACCGCCGTCGGACACCTGGTGCTGAGCAACCCCGGGGCCGCACCCGCATCCGAGAAGGAGAACGCATGAGCGACCGGATCCGCATCGCCGTCGTCGGGGCCACCGGGGCCTTCGGCCGGAAGCACCTCGACGCCCTGGCCGAGATCGAGGACGCCGAGGTCACCGTCGTCAGCGGCACCACCCCGGAGAAGGCGCAGGCGATCGCCCAGCAGTACGGGGTGCCCACGGCCGTGGTCGGACTCGACGCCGTGCTCGCGCGCGACGACGTCGACGCCGTGATCCTCGCCACCCCGACCGGGCTGCACGCCGCGCAGACCGAGGCCGTGCTGGCCGCGGGCAAGCATGTGCAGGTCGAGATCCCGCTCGCGGATTCGGCGGCCGACGCCGAGGCCGCGCTCGCCGTGGCCGAGGGCACGGGGCTGGTCGCGATGGTCGGGCACACCCGCCGG
Source organism: Actinomycetota bacterium (assembly GCA_018268435.1). Classification (GTDB taxonomy): domain Bacteria; phylum Actinomycetota; class Actinomycetes; order Actinomycetales; family Microbacteriaceae; genus Microbacterium. The sequence goes on along the minus strand of JAFDWP010000196.1, from coordinate 4,222 downwards.
TTCAACCCGTCCCACCAGCTCGTGCACGACCGCATCGCCCGCGGCGAGTTCGCGGTGCAGCAGATGGACGTGCAGACCTACTTCTTCCGCCGCACCAACACGAACGCCCAGGGCGAGGCGCGCTCCTGGACCGACCACCTGCTCTGGCACCACGCCGCGCACACGGTGGATCTGTTCGCCTACCAGGCGGGCAGGATCGTGCAGGCGAACGCCATCCAGGGGCCGATCCACCCCGAGCTCGGCATCGCGATGGACATGTCGATCCAGCTGAAGAGCGAGACCGGCGCGATCTGCACGCTGTCGCTGTCCTTCAACAACGACGGCCCCTTCGGCACGTTCTTCCGCTACATCGGCGACACGGCGACCTACATCGCCCGCTACGACGACCTGTACGACGGCCGGGACCAGCCGATCGACGTCTCGCAGGTCGCGGTCAGCATGAACGGCATCGAGCTGCAGGACCGCGAGTTCCTCGCTGCGATCCGCGAGGGGCGCGAGCCCAACTCCTCGCTGCGTCAGGTCATCGACTGCTACCGCGTGCTGGGCCGGCTGGAGGAGCAGCTCGCGTGATCCTGCCTCGCATCGGCCTCGGGTGCATGAACCTCAGCCACGCCTATGGCGTGCCGCCGTCCGAGGATGACGGCCTCGCGATGCTGCGCGGAGCGCTCGACGCGGGGGTGACGCACCTCGACACCGCGACGCTGTACGGCGGCGGGCGCAACGAGCGGCTGGTCGGGCGCGCGATCGCCGGGCGGCGCGACGAGGTCGTGCTCGCCAGTAAGGGCGGCATGGCGATCGTCGACGGCGTGCGCGTGATCGACGGGCGTCCCGAGACGCTGCGCGCGCAGATCGACGCGTCGCTGGAGCGACTCGGGGTCGAGCTCATCGACCTGTACTACCTGCACCGCTGGGACAAGTCCGTGCCGATCGCGGACAGCGTCGGCGCACTCGCCGAGGCCGTGCAGGCCGGCAAGATCGGCGCCATCGGCCTGTCCGAGGTGTCGGTCGACCGGCTGCGCGAGGCGCAGGCCGTGGCGCCCATCGCCGCGGTGCAGAACGAGTACTCGCTGTGGACGCGCAACACCGAGATCGCGATGCTCGAGGCGACCCGGGCCGCGGGGGTCGCCCTGGTCGCGTTCTCGCCGCTCGCGCGCGGGTTCCTCAGCGACAGCGTCGGGGACCCCGCCGCACTCGCCGAGAAGGACATCCGTCGGCCCATGCCGCGGTTCCAGCCCGAGCACTGGCCCGCCAACGCCGCACTGCTGCCGGCTTGGCGCGCCCTCGCCGCCGAGGCGGAGTGCACTCCGGCGCAGCTGGCCCTGGCCTGGCTGCTCTCGCGCGGCGACCACGTGGTGCCGATCCCCGGCACCACCGCGCTCGAGCACGCGCGCGCGAACCTCGCGGCGGCATCGCTGCGCGTGGATCCCGCCCTGCTCGCCCGCGCCGGAGCGCTCATCGGCACGCACAGCGTGTCGGGGCCGCGCTATGCGGCGCAGGCGACCCGCGAGGTCGACGCGGAGAGCTTCGAGGACGCAGCATGAGGGCGGTCTCGTCGATGGCGACCCGGCACGTGCTGACCGAGCTGACCGCCGCGGCGACCGCGGCCGGGCTCCCCGCCGTGCGGTTGGAGTCGGTCGGTGGCGTGGATGCGGCGGCGCGGGTGGCCGCCGGCGAGCCCTTCGACCTCGTGGTCCTCGCCGAGGACGCCCTGGCCGCGCTCGCCGAATCCGGGCGGGTGGATCCGGCGACCGTGACGCCGCTCGTGCGGTCGCAGGTCGCCGTGGCGGTGCCCGCGGAGGACGCCGAGCCGGCGTCGCCTCCGCAGGGTGCGGCCTTCGCCGATGCGGCGGAGCTGCGGGCGGCCCTACGTGCGGCGGCGCGGATCGGGTACTCGACCGGGCCGAGCGGCACTGCCCTGGTGCGCATGATCGCGGACTGGGGGCTCGACGCCGAACTCGGCGACCGCCTGGTGCAGGCACGCCCCGGCGTCCCGGTGGCGGCGTCGCTCGCGGCCGGCGAGGTCGACCTGGGCTTCCAGCAGCTCAGCGAGCTCGTGGGCCAGTCGGGCATCCGCATCCTCGGCGTGCTGCCCGAGGACTGCGCGATCGACACCGTCTTCGCGGGGGCGGTCGCCACGGCCGCCGAGGATCCCTCGGCCGCGGCCGAGGTGCTCGCCTTCCTCGCCTCCGCCCCGGCGCGGCCGATCATCGTGCGGCACAGCTTCGGCGCGATCCCGACCGCGGGCTGAGCCCCGCGGCGTCCGCCGCGCACCGGGCTGGCTACGATGGCGGCGTGGCGGAAACGGCTCCCCGGATCCAGACGCTCGGCATCATCGGCGCCGGCCGCGTCGGCCGCGTGCTTGCCCGGCTCGCGGTGCAGGCCGGGTATCGGGTGCTGGTCGCCGGCTCCTCGACGCCCGCCCGCATCGCGCCGACCGTGCGCGCGCTGGGCGCCACGGCGGTGGACGTGGCGGAGCTCGCCGAGCGCGCGGACGCCGTGCTCCTGGCGCTACCGCTGAGCAGGCACACCGCGCTGCCCGCCGAGCGGCTGCGCGGCAGGCTGGTGATCGACGCGATGAACTACTGGTGGGGCGCGGACGGGCTGCGCGACGAGCTCAGCGACCCGCGCACCTCGACGAGCGAGATCGTGCAGCGGTTCCTGGCCGGATCGCACGTCGTGAAGGCGCTCAACCACATGGGCTATCAGGATCTCGAGGACGAGGCCAGGCCGGCCGGTGCGCCGGGACGCAAGGCGATCGGGCTCGCGGGGGACGATCCCCTCGACCTCGCCGCGGTGTCCCGGCTCATCGACGACCTCGGCTTCGATCCGGTCATCGCCGGAGGCCTCGCGGCCGGCATCATGCTCGAGCCGGGAGCGGAGGCCTTCGGCGCCGACGTCGACGCGGCCGAGCTGCGGAGCATGTTCGAGGGCTTCCCGACGTCCCAGCGCGGCATCGTCGTCGCCCGGGCCCGCGCGCGGGGGACCGACCCGCACGGGTGACGGCGTGCGGTGAGGGAGCCGTGAGTCAGGGGAGCGGATCCCGGCGGCCTCGACGGGTCCCGGGATCTGCGCTAGCCTGTTCATGCAGCGAACAGACGTTCGCAGAGCGAACACTCTCGAGGAGTCGCGGTGATCGACAAGACCGTTCCGGACGCGGCATCCGCCGTCGCCGACATCCCCGACGGCGCGACCGTGATGATCGGCGGGTTCGGTCGCGCCGGCCAGCCGGTCGAGCTCATCGACGCGCTCATCGCCCACGGCGCCTCGGACCTCACGATCGTGAACAACAACGCGGGCAACGGCGACACCGGCCTCGCGGCGCTCCTGGCCGAGGGGCGGGTGCGCAGGATCGTGTGCTCCTTCCCGCGGCAGAGCGACTCCTGGGTCTTCGACGACCTCTACCGGTCCGGCCGGATCGAGCTCGAGCTCGTCCCGCAGGGCAACCTCGCCGAGCGCATCCGCGCCGCCGGCGCCGGGATCGGGGCCTTCTTCTCGCCGACCGGCGTGGGCACCGAGCTCGCCGAGGGCAAGGAGGAGCGCGTCATCGACGGGCGGCGCTACGTGCTGGAGTACCCGATCAGGGCCGACTTCGCACTGATCAGCGCGCTGCGCGCCGATCGCTGGGGCAACCTCGTCTTCCGCGAGACCGCGCGCAACTTCGGCCCGGTCATGGCGACCGCGGCGACCACGACCATCGCGCAGGTCGACGAGATCGTCCCGCTCGGATCCCTCGACCCCGAAGCCGTGGTCACGCCGGGCATCTTCGTCGACCGCGTCGTCACCGTCGGCGAGCGGAGGTGGCTGCGCGACGGCGGGTTCGTCGGCGGCGTCGACCTCGAGGGCCGTCCGCTGGCCGTCGCCGCCGAGGGGAGCGCCGCATGAGCACCCGCATCACCCGCGACGAGCTCGCGGCCCGGATCGCCGAGGACATCCCGGAGGGGGCCTTCGTGAACCTGGGCATCGGCGCCCCGACGCTGGTCGCCAACCACCTCCCCGCCGACCTCGAGATCATCCTGCACACCGAGAACGGCCTGCTCGGGATGGGATCCGCACCGGCGTCCGGCGAGGTCGACCCCGATCTCATCAACGCCGGCAAGCAGGCGGTCACCGCCGTGGCCGGAGCGGCGTACTTCCACCACGCCGACTCCTTCGCGATGATGCGCGGCGGGCACCTCGACGTGTGCGTGCTCGGCGCGTTCCAGGTCGCCCAGAACGGCGACCT
>JAFDWP010000195.1 GCA_018268435.1 Actinomycetota bacterium | reverse complement strand
TGGCCGCCGCGTCCCGACGGAGATCCTTGTGCCGCTTGTCCGCGCCCGCGTGATTCTCCTCGCCGTCGGCCTCGACGATGAGCCGGCCGCCGATCAGCAGATCCACTTCGCCGACGCCCTCGATCTGCACCTGCGTGCGAACGGCGATGCCGAGGCGGTGCAGCCGCAGCCGGATCAGCGACTCCAGGCCGCTGTCCGCGTCGGAGCGGGCGAGGTCCACCAGCCGGCGCCGGGGCCGCGGCAGCCGGGGCCGCAGCCACCGGAGATCGACGGCGTGCACCAGCGACTGCCGCAACGCGGATTCGAGTGCGGCGAAGAAGGTCTCCTCGTCGGCGCAGATGCCGAGCTGCAGGAGCACATTGCGCACGGGCGGCAGCGCGCCGACCTCGACATGCCCACCGTCCCAGTGGATCCGGCACGAATCCGCACGCCCACGCGGGGTGCCGTTCTGGCCCAGCCAGATGTGGAGCTCATCGGGGAGGCGGAGGATCCAGAGCCCGTGCCGCGCCGCGGCGTGCGCACAGCCGACGGCGCCGCCGTGCATGGCCGCGTGCACCTGCTCCGGAGGCTCATCCGGCAGCGCGTACACGCCCTGCCTGACCCGGACCACCTCGCCGGTGCGGACCGCGCGCGTCAGCTCGCGCTCGCCGACGCCCAGACGCCGCAGCTCGGCGGTGCGGGCCATGCGGCCGAGCGAGGCGAGCATCGTGGCGGCGGCGAACATCCCCTGATCGTCGCGGAGCCGGAGGGCCCGTGGGCGCCGCGATGCGCTACCGGTGCGGAGACCGGTCGGATCCCCGATTGTGGAGGACGGTCGTGGATCCTGCGTCCCTGTCGGAAAACCGAGGAGGTGCACGGCGCGTCGCGTCTGCGCAGGCAAGTTAGGGGCCCGACACGCCGGATCCGCCTCGGTTTTCCGGCAGATGGCCAGGGGAGATGGGGCAGGCGAGGCGGGCCGAGCGAGGGGCCAGGCGAGGTGGGGCAGGCGAGGGGCCGATCGAGATGGGTCAGGGGAGGGATCCGGTCGGGCCGGGATCCGCCGATCTCACCCGAAGCGGCCGGAGACGTAGTCCTCGGTCGCCTGCACGGACGGGGTGGTGAAGATGGTCGTGGTGTCGGCGTACTCGATGAGCTTGCCGGGCTTGCCGGTGCCGGCGATGTTGAAGAACGCCGTCTTGTCGCTCACGCGCGAGGCCTGCTGCATGTTGTGCGTGACGATGACGATCGTGTACTCCTGCTTGAGCTCCTCGATCAGCTCCTCGATCGCGTAGGTCGAGATCGGATCCAGCGCCGAGCAGGGCTCGTCCATGAGGAGCACGTCGGGCGACACGGCGATCGCGCGCGCGATGCACAGACGCTGCTGCTGACCGCCCGAGAGGCCGGATCCGGGCTTCTCGAGACGGTCCTTGACCTCGTTCCAGAGGTTCGCGCCCTGCAGGGACTTCTCCACGAGGGCGTCCGCGTCCGACTTGGAGATGCGCTTGTTGTTCAGCCGCACGCCGGCGAGCACGTTGTCCCGGATCGACATGGTGGGGAACGGGTTCGCCCGCTGGAACACCATGCCGACCTGGCGGCGCACCGCCACGGGGTCGACGCCGCTGGCGTACAGGTCCTCGCCGTCCAGCAGCACCTCGCCCTGCACGCGCGCGCCGGGGATGACCTCGTGCATGCGGTTCAGGGTGCGCAGGAACGTCGACTTGCCGCAGCCGGAGGGGCCGATGAAGGCGGTGACGCTGCGCGGCTGGATCTCGAGGGAGACGCCCTCCACGGCGAGGAAGTCGCCGTAGTAGACGTTGAGGTCGTTGACTTCGATGCTCTTGGACACAGGGGTTCCTTCGGGTCGGCTCAGCGGCCGGTCTTGGGCGCGAACAGCTTCGCGACGAGTCGGGCGATGAGGTTCAGCACCATCACGATGATGATCAGGGTGAGCGCACCGGCCCAGGCGCGCTCGATGTAGGCCTCCGCGGGGATGCCCTGATAGGCGTACTGCGAGTACACGAACACCGGGAGGGTCTGCACGCGGCCGCTGAACAGGTTGTAGTTCATCTGGTCGGTGAATCCGGCGGTGATCAGCAGCGGGGCGGTCTCGCCGATGACGCGGGAGACGGCGAGCATCACGCCGGTCGTGATGCCAGCGATCGACGTGGGCAGCACCACCTTGGTGATCGTGAGCCAGCGGGGCACGCCGAGCGCGTACGACGCCTCGCGCAGGTCGTTCGGGACCAGGCGCAGCATCTCCTCGCTGGAGCGCACCACGACCGGGATCATCAGCACCGACAGCGCGACCGCGCCGGCGATGCCCATGCGCACGCCGGGTCCGAAGATCAGCGCGAACAGGGCGTAGGCGAACAGGCCCGCGACGATGGACGGGATGCCCGTCATCACGTCCACGAGGAAGGTGATGGCCTTGGAGAGCTTGTTGCCCTGCCCGTACTCGACCAGGTAGACCGCCGTCATCACGCCGATCGGCACCGAGATGATCGCGGTCGCGAGGGTGACCGTGAGCGTGCCCATGATCGCGTGCAGCGCGCCACCGCCCTCGCCCAGCGTGCCCTTCATCGAGGAGCTGAAGAACGTCGGGTCGAAGCGGGCGACGCCGTCGCCGATCACGGTCCAGGCGACGGAGATGAGCGGCACCAGCGCGATCGCGAAGGCGCAGGTCACCACGCCGGTGACCAGGCGGTCCAGCGCCTTGCGGCCGCCCTCGACGATCCGCGACAGCACGTAGATCAGCACGAGGTAGACGAGCGCGCCGACGATGAGGGTGCCGGCGACGTTGAACTCGCTCTGCTCGCTCATCGACGTGATGGCGAACGGCGCGGCGACGATCAGCAGCGACGCGGCCAGCAGCGCCCACGGCGCCCAGCGCGGCAGGCGTCCGGAGCTCAGCGAGGGCGAGACGTGCGCGCCGGGCGGCTTCGGGGATCCGGGCAGCTTCGGCGCTTCGGAGGTGAGGGCGGTCATGTCAGGCTCCCAGGCCGCGACGGCTGACGATCCAGCGGGCGAGTGCGTTCACCACGAAGGTGACGATGAACAGGATCAGGCCCGTGGCGATCAGCACGTTGATGTTCGTCTGGAACGCCTCCGGGAAGGTCAGGGCGATGTTCGCCGCGATCGTGGACGGGTTGGTCGAGGTGAACAGCTCCCAGGTGATCTTGCTGCTCACCGAGAGCACCATCGTGACGGCCATCGTCTCGCCGAGCGCGCGCCCGAGGCCCAGCATCGATGCGGACACGATGCCGCTGCGGCCGTAGGGGAGCACCGCCATCCGGATCATCTCCCAGCGGGTGGCGCCGAGCGCGAGCGCGGCCTCCTCGTTCAGCCGGGGCGTCTGCAGGAAGATCTCGCGGCAGATCGCGGTGATGATCGGCACGACCATGACCGCGAGCACGATGGCGGCGGTGAGGATCGTGCGGCCGGTCTTGGAGAGCTCTCCGGCGAACAGCGGGAACCAGCCGACGTAGGTGTTCAGCCAGGCGTACACCGGCTGCACGGCCGGCGCCAGCACGGCGAAGCCCCAGAGGCCGAACACCACCGAGGGCACCGCGGCGAGCAGATCGATGACGTAGCCGAGCAGCTGGGCGAGGCGGCGAGGCGCGTAGTGCGTGATGAACAGGGCGACGCCCAGCGAGAGCGGCACGCCGATCAGCATCGCGAGGAAGGCGACCCAGACGGTGCCGAACAGGAGCGGCCCGACGTAGGCCCAGAAGGTGCTGGTCAGCAGCGATGCGCTCTTCGGATCCGCCCCGAACGCGGGGATCGACTGCACGATCAGGAAGATCGCGACGGCCGCGAGCGTGATCAGGATCATGGATCCGGCCGCGACCGCGGCGCCCGAGAACCAGATGTCACCGGCGCGGCGCTTGGCGACGGTCGGCTTCGGGGCCGGCGCCGTGGTGGCTGTCATGGGTGCTGCTTCCTCTCGGGCGGGAGCCTCGGATGCGGGCGGGTGCGGGACGTGCGGAGGCGGTTCCCCGGATGGACGCCCATCCCGGGAACCGCCTGCGGGCTCACTTGATCAGGTCGATCGCGGCCTGGGCCTTGGTGCGCAGCTCGTCGGAGATCGGCGCGCTGCCGGCGTTGGTCGCGGCCTCCTTCTGGCCGTCCGCCGAGATCGCGGTCGAGAAGAACGACTTCGCGAGCGCCGCGACCTCGGGCTTCTCGTACTGTGTGCAGCCGATCAGGTAGCTGACCAGGAGCACCGGGTAGGCGCCCTTGGCCGTGGTGGTGCGGTCGACCTTGATGGCGAGGTCGCCGGCGGAGCGGCCCTCGTCGACCTTCGACGCGTCGAGCGTCGCGGCGGCACCGGCGGCGGAGTGCTCCACCCAGTCGCTGCCGACCTTGACCTTGACGGAGGAGAAGTCCTTCGCCTGCGACGAGTCGATGTAGCCGATCAGGCCCTCGCCGCCGGAGACGGCCTTGGCGACGCCCGAGGTCTTCTCGGCGGCCTCGCCGCCGAGGTCGGCCGGCCAGGTGTCGACCGAGCCGGCGGTCCACACGTCGGGCGCGGTCTGGGCGAGGTAGTCGGTGAAGTTCGCGGTGGTGCCAGACTTGTCCGAGCGGTGCACCGGCGAGATCGTCTCGTCCGGGAGCTTCGCGTCGGGGTTGGTCGCGGCGATCGCCGGGTCGTTCCACTTGGTGATCTTGCCGGCGAAGATGCCCGCGACCGTCTTCGGGTCGAGGTTCAGCGAATCCACGCCCTTGAGCGTGAAGACGATGGCGATGGGGGACACGTAGGCCGGGATCTCGACGATCTCGGAGTCCTTGGCGCACGCCGCGAAGCCGCCGGCCTTGATCTCGTCGGTCTTGAACGCGGAGTCGGATCCGGCGAACTGCACGCCGCCCTGCTGGAAGGCCTGGCGGCCCGCGCCGGATCCCTGCGGGTCGTACTGCACCTGCGCGTCGGGGTTGGCATCGGTGAACAGCTTGGTCCAGGACTGGATCGCGACCTGCTGCGCGGAGGAGCCCGAGCCGACCAGGCTGCCCGTGACGGCCGAGGCCGACGACGTCGCGGCGGCGGAGCCGGCGGGGGTCGCGCTCTCGTTCGCGGCGCAGCCGGCGAGGGAGAGCGCTGCGACGGCGCCGATGGCGCTGATGCGAGCGATGCGGGAGATCTTCACTGTGGATCCGTTCGATCGTGGGTCAGGGTGCAGCCCGGTGCGGGGCACACAGTGACGCTAGGGCGGCCGGTTAACGAGACTCGTCCCTGGGGGTGAACGGAAGGTGAACGGAAACGGGCGGAGCGCCGCGCGCCGGCGGACGCCCCGTCCGGCGGTGCCCGCTCAGGATCGGCGCCGGCTCAGATCTTCGGCAGGTGCGTCTCGATCGAGATGATCCCGGAGCCCGGGTTGGTCGCGCTGAGGTGCACGACGCTGAAGGCGCCGACCTCGAGCGCGGAGGCGCTGCCGAGATACGAGCCGTGCATGGTGCCGGTCGCGAGCGCGATCTCGCGCAGGATGTCGGGCAGCACCGGCCCGTGGCTGCAGAGCACGGCGGGCCGTCGGGCGCGCACGCGCTTGCCGATGACGGTGCGCGGATCCGATCGTCCCTCGTCCCAGGCGTCCTGGCTGAGCAGCTCCGTGGTGCGGATCTTGCGCCCCGAGGCCCGCGACAGCGGCTCGACGGTCTCGACGCAGCGGCGGGCGTCGCTCGAGATGATCCGCTCCACGCCGAACGCCCGCAGGGGGCCCACGATCGCCTGAGCCTGCGCGCGCCCCCGCGGGGTGAGCGGGCGCGCGGCGTCGGGTCCACGCCAGACGCCGCGGCTCGCCGCCTTCGCGTGCCGCAGCACGATGATCGGGAAGGTGCGCAGCGCTCCGTCCGCGACGAGCGTGGCGAACGCATCCAGGATCTCGACGTCGACGGGATAGCTGAGCCGCGTGCGCGCCTTCTTCAGGCTCACCCACTCGATCGCGGCGATCTCGCGGTTCGGCACGAACACCGACGCGCGCACGGCCTCGTCGGTGGCCTCCGCCGCCCAGTAGTGCACGACCTTCTGCTTGCGGTTGGCCATCGTGTAGCGGGACACGCCGACGGGGGCTCCGAGCGAGACGCGGATCCCGGTCTCCTCGAGGATCTCCCGCACCGCCGTCTCCGCGAGCATCTCGCCCGGATCCACCTTGCCCTTGGGCAGGGTGACGTCGCGGTACTTGGTGCGGTGGATCAGCAGGATCCGCAGCTTGTCCTCCACGACGCGCCAGACGAGGCCGCCGGCGGCGTAGACCGCACGGTCGGGCCGGTCGGCGACGACGGTCACCCCCGTGGTGTCCGCTTCAGCCGCGGGTCCGGAGGGGGTGGGGGTCATCGCACCGCCCGTGCCCTGCGACGCTTCTGGATCTGCGACATGGTCCTATCCTGCAGGTCGACGAGCGCGGTGCCAACCTCGGAGAACGCGAACCGGGTCCATTCCCCGTCCGCCCCCAGATGCCACGACGACGTCTCGGGGGAGAGCGCGAGGTCGAAGAAGCCGACCAGCTCGTCGATGTGCGCGGGGTCGGTGACCCGCACCAGCGCCTCGACGCGGCGGTCCAGGTTGCGGTGCATCATGTCGGCGCTGCCGATGTAGACCTGGGGGTCGCCGTCGTTGTGGAAGGCGAAGATCCGGGAGTGCTCGAGGTAGCGGCCGAGGATCGAGCGCACCGTGATGTTGTCCGTGATGCCGGGGAGATCCGTGCGCAGGCTGCAGATGCCGCGCACCCACACGTCCACCGGGACGCCCGCCGCGCTCGCACGGTACAGCGCGTCGATGATCTGCTCGTCGACCATCGAGTTCACCTTGATCCGGATGTGCGCGGGCTTGCCGTCCAGCGCGTGCTGGCGCTCCTTCTCGATGAGCCGGAGCAGCCCCTTGCGCAGGTGCAGCGGGGCGACGAGGAGGCGCTTGAACTTCTTCTCGATCGCGTAGCCGCTGAGCTCGTTGAACAGTCGGTTCAGGTCTTTGCCGACCTGCGGGTCGGCCGTGAACAGGCCGTAGTCCTCGTAGATGCGACTGGTCTTCGGGTTGTAGTTGCCCGTGCCGATGTGACTGTAGCTGCGCAGCACGCCGTCCTCCTCGCGGATGACGTTGACGAGCTTGCAGTGCGTCTTCAGCCCCACCAGGCCGTACACGACGTGGACTCCTGCCTTCTCGAGCTTGCGCGCCCACACGATGTTGTTGGCCTCGTCGAAGCGGGCCTTGACCTCGACGAGCGCGAGCACCTGCTTGCCCGACTCGGCCGCGTCGATGAGCGCCTGCACGATCGGGCTGTCGCCCGAGGTGCGGTACAGGGTCTGCTTGATCGCCAGCACGTGCGGATCCCGCGCCGCCTGCTCCAGGAACGCCACGACGCTCGTGGTGAACGACTCGTAGGGGTGGTGCACCAGCACGTCGGCCTTGCGGATGGCCTTGAAGATATCGATGCGCTCGTTCGCGCCCGGCTTGAACGCGAGCGCCGTCGTGGGCAGGTGCGGGGTGTAGCGCAGGTCGGGACGGTCGATCCGGCCCAGCCCGAACAGGCCGCGCAGGTCCAGTGGGCCGGGCAGGCGGTAGACCTCCTGATCGGTGATGTCGAGTTCGCTGATGAGCAGCTCGAGCGTCACGTCGTCCATGTCGTCGGTGATCTCGAGGCGGATCGGCGGGCCGAAGCGGCGACGCAGCAGCTCGGCCTCGAGCGCCTGGATCAGGTTCTCCGACTCGTCCTCCTCGATCTCCACGTCCTCGTTGCGAGTGAGTCGGAACGCGTGGTGGTCGAGCACCTCCATCCCCGGGAAGAGGTCGTCGAGGTGGTTGGCGATGAGCTCTTCGAGGCGGATGAAGCGCAGCCGCCCCTCCTCGGTGGGCACCTCGATGAAGCGGGGGAGCATGGGCGGCACCTTGAGGCGCGCGAACTCCTGCCGCCCCGTGCGCGCGTTGCGGATCCGGATCGCGAGGTTCAGCGAGAGGCCCGAGATGTACGGGAACGGGTGCGCGGGGTCGACCGCCAGCGGCATCAGCACCGGGAAGACGTTCGTCTGGAAGTAGTCGGTCAGCTCGGCCTTGGCCTCGCCGTCCAGGTCGTCCCAGTCCACGATCGTGATGCCCTCGTCGGCCAGTGCCGGGCGAACCAGGCCGGTCCACGCCTCGGCATGACGCAGCTGCAGCCGGTGCGCCTCGGCGGAGATGTCGGCGAGCACGTCGGCGGGCGCGCGACCGACGTTGGTCGGCACGGCGAGTCCGGTGACGATGCGGCGCTTCAGGCCCGCGACGCGCACCATGAAGAACTCGTCCAGGTTGCTGGCGAAGATCGCGAGGAAGTTCGCGCGCTCCAGCACGGGGAGCGTCTCGTCTTCGGCGAGTTCGAGCACGCGCTGGTTGAACGCCAGCCAGCTCAGCTCGCGGTCCAGGTACCGGCCCTCGGGGAGGAGGGAGTCGTCCGGGGCCACGAGTTCGTCGAAGTCGTCGTCCTCGGCGTCGCCGAGACCGGAATCTGCCAGTGCGGGATCGATCATGCGCCCATCATTGCAGGAGGATGTGACGACGCGGTGAACGCGGCGGGATCCGCGTCAGTGCGAGCCCGGTGCCACGGGGCGGGCATCGTCCTCGTCGACGGCGAAGCGATAGCCGACGTTGCGCACCGTTCCGATGACGTGCTCCTGATCACCGAGCTTCGCGCGGAGCCTGCGCACGTGCACGTCGACCGTGCGCGTGCCGCCGAAGTAGTCGTAGCCCCACACCTCGCTGAGCAGCTGTTCGCGCGTGAACACCCGGGAGGGGTGCGTGGCGAGGAAGTGCAGCAGCTGGAACTCCTTGTAGGTGAGATCCAGGGGCGTGCCGCGCAGCTTCGCCGAATAGGACTGCTCGTCGATCGTGAGCCCCGAGGTCTGCACCCGCACCGGTTCGGCCGCCGGCGCCTCGCGGGACAGGGCGAGGCGGATCCGGGCGTCGATCTCCGCGGGACCGGCGCCGGTGAGCAGGACGTCGTCGATGCGCCACTCGCCGTTCACGGCGGTCATGCCGCCCTCGGTGACGACGAGCAGCAGCGGTCCGCGCAGCCCGGTGGTGCGGATCAGCGTGCACAGCGACTTCGCGGCGACCAGGTCGGTGCGCGCATCGACGATCACGGCGTCAGCGTCGGGTGCGGTGACGAGCTCCGCCGGCTGCGCGGGGATGACCCGGACGCGGTGACCGAGCAGCTCCAGGGCGGGGAGCACGGGCCCCTCACCGGGAGACGACGTCAGCACCAGAAGTTGCGCCACTCGGATCCTTTCCTGGGGGACACTCTACTCAGCGCCCGCACACGGCTCCGGCGCGCGCACGGCGGAATGCGCAACAATGGGGCCATGGCCGAACCCGTCCTCGCTCCGCGCAGCCCCTTCGTCGGGCTGGTCGTCACCTGGGCCGTGACGGCGGTCGCGGCGATCCTGATCGGGATCTTCGCCCCGGCCCCGCTGCTGATGACGTGGTACGTGATCGGATTCGGACTGTGCGTGCTGCTGGCGTTCGTCGTGCAGCTGTTCCGCGGCGAGACCCGAGGCTTCATCCTGCGCGTGGCGGCCGGGTGCCTCGGCGCCCTGCTGATCATGGGCATCGTCTCGGCGGGCTTCGGCATCGCCGTGCTGTTCGGCATCTGACGTCACGTCCGCTCCGAGGGCGGCGCGGACGGCATTAGAGTAGGGGCATGGACATCGTCGCGCTCGAACTCTTCTTCGTCGGCCTGCTGGTCCTGGCGGGGCTTGCGATCGCCTTCTGCGCAGGGGCCGTGCTGGTCAACCTGTTCCGCGGCCAGCGCTGACCCGCGCTCGCCGCGACGTCCGCTGACTCAGAAGGCTCTGCATGCTCGACCTCCCCGCTGACCTGCCCGCCGACATCGTGCCGCTCTCGTGGCTGCTCGGCGTCTGGGAGGGCACCGGCGTCATCGACTACGAGGTGCCCGATCCCGACGGCGGCGACGCGCACCGCTTCCAGGGCGAGTTCGCGCATCGTGTGAGCTTCAGCCACGACGGGGGTCCGTTCCTGAACTACGCGGCGACCGCGACGTTCACACCCGAGGGGGGCGATCCCGTCGCCCTCGTGGCGGAGTCCGGCTTCTGGCGGCTGGCGCGCCCGGCGGACGCGCAGGACGCGGGACCGGCGCTGCTGCCACCTCGCGAGACCCGCACCACCGCGCGCACGGTCGACGACGTCGAGACGCTGCGCCTGCCGGAGGGCGGCTTCCCGATCGAGGTGTCGATCGCGCACTCCGACGGCACGCTCGAGCTCTACCTCGGCCGCATCGACGGCCCGCGCATCGACATCGCGACCGATGCGATCGTCCGCGGCGCCGGCGCCAAGAACTACGGTGCGGCGAGCCGGATGTACGGACTCGTCGACGGCCACCTGCTCTGGGCCTGGGACATCGCCGCCCTCGGCGCGAGCCTGGGGTCGCACGCATCGGCGCGGCTGGCGAAGGTCTGAGCATGGCCGGATTCCCCTCTCTGCCCGGGGCGATCGCGGACGACGGCGTCGTCACGCACTTCGGGGACCCGGTGCGTGAGCAGCGCGCGCTCGAGAACGGGGAGGCGCTTGCCCCGCTCGCCGATCGGACCGTGCTCGAGCTGACCGGATCCGAGCGACTCACCTGGCTCGACTCGATCACCTCGCAGTCGGTCGCGCGGATGAACGCCGGCGACAGCGCCGAGATGCTGGTGCTGGATCCGCAGGGCCGGGTCGAGCATGTCGCCGCGGTCGTCGACGACGGCGCCTCCACGTGGCTGCTCGCGGATGCCGCGGACGCCGAGCCGCTGGCCGGCTGGCTGCAGCGCATGGTCTTCCGCGCCGACGTGACCGTCGCCGTGCGGCCGGACCTGACGGTCGTCGGATTCTTTGCCGGCGGGGCGGCCGAGCAGCGGGCGGAGCACGCCGCGCTCGCCCCGCACGGCGTCGCGGTGGTCTGGACCGACCCGTGGCCGACCGTGCAGCCCGGCGGACACCAGTACCACGCGGGTGCGCACCCCGGCGCCGACTACCACTGGCGCACCGCCGTGCTCGACGAGCCCGCGGCCGAGGCGCTCGTCGCCGATTCGGGGACCGTCTGGGCCGGCACGCTCGCCGCGGAGGCGCTGCGCATCGCCGCCTGGCGTCCGCGCTGGGCTGCCGAGGTGGACGACCGCTCGCTGCCGCACGAGACGGACTGGATCCGCAGCGCGGTGCACCTGAACAAGGGCTGCTACCGCGGGCAGGAGACCGTGGCGAAGGTGCACAACCTCGGCCACCCGCCGCGCCGCCTCGCCGCACTCCACCTGGACGGCAGCGAGAGCCTGCTGCCCGCCGCCGGCGCCCCGGTGCTCGCGCGCTCGGCCGACGGCTCCGCGGAGGACGAGGTCGGACACGTCACGTCCGCCGCGCGGCACCACGAGCTCGGACCGATCGCCCTGGCGATCCTGTCCCGGCGCGCCCCCGTCGGCGACCTCGTGGTGCGCACCCCGGACGGCGACATCGCGGCCGCGCAGGAGATCATCGTCCCCGCCGACGCAGGCGCCACGGCCGACGTGCCGCGGCTGACCCGGCTGTCGCGCCGGCCGGCCGCGCCGGATCCGCGCGACGCGCGCTGACCCCGGTGCCTGTCGTGGGCTCGGAGGACGGGAACGCGGGGGTCGTCGAGGCGGGGAACGCGGATCCCACGGTGACCTCGCCGCTGCGCATCCTGCTGATCGACAACTACGACTCGTTCACGTACAACCTCGTGCACCAGATCGCGGCGACCGCGGGACAGGCGCCCGTCGTCGTGCACAACGACTGGGCGGAGTGGGATCCGTCGGTCCTCGACGCCTTCGACGCCGTCGTGCTCTCGCCCGGACCCGGCGATCCCCGGGTGCCCGCGGACTTCGGGATCTGCGCGGACGCGATCCGGGTCGCGGCCGAGCGCCGCATCCCGCTGCTCGGGGTGTGCCTGGGGCACCAGGGGCTCGGCCATGCGTTCGGCGCCGTCGTGCGCCGCGCCCCGGAACCCCGGCACGGCCGCCCCTCCCCGGTCGCGCACGACGGCAGCGGTCCGTTCCGCGGTCTGCCCTCGCCCGTGGACGTGGTGCGCTACCACTCGCTCATGATCGAGGACGTCCCGGAGGAGCTCGTGGTGACCGCGCGTGCCGCGGACGACGGCGTGATCATGGGTATCCGGCACCGTGAGTTGCCGCTGTGGGGTGTGCAGTTCCACCCCGAATCGATCGGCACCGTCGACGGCGCCCGGATGATGGCGGACTTCGTCGCGCTCGTGCGGGAGACGCTCGCCTCGCGGTCGGCTTCGGGGCAGCCGTCGCGGCAGGGCGCCCCGGAGGGGCGTTCCCCGGGCGCGCTGCGGGCCGCCGCCCGCCCGGTGCTCCGGGGCGAACTGCCGCTGCGCCTGGACACCGCGGTCCTGTTCGCCGAGCTCTTCGGCGACGCCGCGCAGGCGGTCTGGCTCGACGGCGGGCGCGACGGCGACGACCGCGCGCGGTACTCGATCCTGGGCGGCGGTGACGCGCTGCCCACCGCGGTCGCCGACGTGCACGCGGGCACCGTGACCGTGCGCGACGGCGGGACGGAGCGCGTGCTGCGCACGGGACTGTTCGACTGGCTCGACGCCGAGCTCGCCGGCACCAGGACCGAGATCGCGGACCTGCCGTTCGCGCTGGGCTGGGTCGGCGCCCTCGGCTACGAGCTGCGCGCCGAGTGCGGATCCCCGCACGAGCGCCGCGCCGCGACGCCCGACGCGGCCCTGGTGCGCCTCGACCGCGCCCTGGTCGTCGATCACCAGGAGGGGCGGATCCACCTCGTCGCGCTCGAGGATGCGGAGTGGATCGAGCGCACCGCCGCGCGGATCGCCGCGCTCGGGACCGGATCCGCCGCGCTCGCCGATCCGGATCCGGTCGTCGTCCCCGCCGCGCTCGCGCTCACCGCCCGGCACTCCCGCGCCGAGTACCTGCGGCTCATCGCCGTCGCACAGGAGGAGATCGCCGCGGGGGAGACGTACGAGGCCTGCCTGACCAACCTGCTGCACTCGGACGCCGCGATCGACCCCCTCGAGGCCTATCGCACGCTGCGTCGGCAGAATCCGGCCCCGTTCGGCGCCTTCCTGCGCATCGCGGGGGTGAGCGTGCTGAGCACGTCGCCGGAGCGGTTCCTGCAGATCACCGCGGACGGCGTCGTCGAGTCGCGCCCGATCAAGGGCACCCGCCCACGGGGCGCCACCGCCGCGGAGGACGAGCGGATCCGCGCCGAGCTCGCCGGCTCCGAGAAGGACCGCGCCGAGAACCTGATGATCGTCGACCTGGTCCGGCACGACCTCGGCCGCACCGCCGAGCTCGGATCCGTGCACGTGGACGGGCTGTTCCAGGTGGAGAGCTACGCGACCGTGCACCAGCTGGTCTCGACCGTGCGCTCCCGGCTCGCCGACACGCCGGTCGCCTGCGTCCGGGCCGCGTTCCCACCCGGATCCATGACGGGGGCGCCCAAGCTGCGCACCATGGACATCCTGGACCGCCTCGAGGGCGGCCCGCGCGGGCTGTACAGCGGGGCCCTGGGCTACTTCTCCTTCGACGGCGCCGTGGATCTCAGCGTCGTCATCCGCACGCTCATCGCGCATGACGGCGGCCTGGACTACGGCGTCGGCGGGGCGATCGTCTCGCTCTCCGACCCGGAGGAGGAGTACGCCGAGACGGTCGTCAAGGCCCGGCCGCTGCTGCGGCTGACCGGCGCGGCGTTCCCCGGCGCCTGAGCCGGCTCAGTCCGGGGCGACGGCGCTCCACGGCACGGTGAGCTCGCCGAGGCGCCAGCGGGCGCGGGTGCCGAGCACCGGGTGCCCGGTGTCGCGCAGTGCGGTGACTGCGGCGAGGAACCGCTGCGTCGCCCCGAACGTCGACAGCGGCGCGGCGCGCTCCCACTCCCGGTCGAGATCCGCGAGCAGCGTGTGGATCCGCTCGCCCGGGACGTTGTGGTGGATGAGGGCCTTGGGCAGGCGCTCGGCGACGATCGACGGCCGTTCCAGATCCGCGAGCCGGAGCGAGAGCGTGAAGCGCTGCGGCACGGCGCCGGGATCCACGTCGATGAAGCTCGCCACGCGGCCGATCTCGTCGCACGTGCCCTCCACGAGCAGCCCGCCGGGCGCGAGGCGAGAGGACATCCGCGCCCAGGCGTCGGGCACGTCGGTCTCGTCGTACTGCCGCAGCACGTTCATGGCGCGGATCACGGCGGGCCGGCGGCCGCCCGGCAGCGGCACCTCGAACCCGCCCCGGGCGAAGGTCACCGGCAGGTCGGCGGCGAAGTGCCCGTCTCCGCGGCGGAGCTCGGCGAGCTGGGCCTGCGCGGTGGCGACGCGGGCGGGATCCAGCTCGAGTCCGAGCACCTCGGCGTCCGCGCGCACCCGCACGAGCCGGGCAGCCAGCTCGAACGCGGTCACGCCGCTCGCGCCGAACCCGAGGTCGACCACGAGCGGGTCCGCCGCGCGCCGGAACGCCGCCGTCGCGGCGATCCAGCGGTCGTTGCGCCGCAGCCGGTTGGTGCCGGTCGTACCCCGGGTGGGTCGGCCGAGCGGTGAGGACGCCATGGGTCCATTCTTCCCGGTCCGACGGCGGGTCAGCGCGGCCCGCCGCCCATCGATCCGCCCGTCGGAGCCGTGCGGGTGTCCACGCGCACCGTGAGCGTCGCCGTGTAGCCCTTCGTCGTGTCGCCGGTCACCGCCGCGATCTGCAGCGCTCCGCCGTCGTCGCCGAACACGGTGTCCGCGGTGAGCGAGGTCTGCGCCAGATTCCGCGCCGAGCCGTCGTAGCCGCTGGTCGCATAGACCGCCTCGCAGGCGGCCTGCGGCAGGGCGATCTGCGAGGTGGCGATCGCGTTCGCGGAGTCGGTGACGTCGGCGGCGGTCGGATACACCTCGAAATGGATGTGCGGCCAGCGCCCCGAGTAGCAGCCGGGGAAGATCGAGGTGAACGACACCCTCCCGTCGGCATCGGCGACCTGCACGCCGCGCAGATACGTCTCGTCCTCGATCCCCGAGGAGTACATCGAGTAGCCGCCGGCGGCGTTGCAGTGCCAGGCGTAGACGGCCACGCCCGCGAACGGGGCATCGCCGTTCGCCATGTCGAGGATGTTCAGCGCGAACGTCAGCGGTACGCCGGGCGCGGTGCTGCCGCCGCCGATCGACGAGCGGATGTCCTGCCGCACGATGCCGGAATCCGCCAGCGCGTCCGGGCCGTTCGAGCCGTCGCCGGGGTAGGGACCCGCGGTCTCGTCGGGGATCTCCGCGGCGGGGACGGCCGTCGTCGGCGTCGTCGTGGCGGACGGGCTCGGCGTGGCGGTCGCGGGCGCCGTCGCGGTGACGGTCGGAGTGGATGCCGCACTCGAGGTCGACGGCGCGCAGGCGGCGAGCACGGCACCGCCCGCGCCCAGCCCGACCAGGCTCAGCACCATGCGGCGCGACATCAGGGTGCGGATGTCGAACGGAGCGCCCTGGTCGACGACCTCCTCCTCGGGGCGGTCGAGCAGGCGGCCCTCGTAGGCCGGTCCGTGCGGGGTGCGGGTCGGGTCGGGGAAGGTGCTCATGTCGGGATCCTCTCGTGGGCGGGTACGAGGATCCTCCCGGCCGTGCCGGAAGCCCGCCTCTGCGTCTGCTATGCGTCTCCTAAGGCGGGGCTGTCATGCAGCGACCCCGGCGTCGGGGCGGCATCGCCCACGCCGTAGGCTGGAACCATGACGCGCACCCTCATCCTGCTCCGCCACGGCCAGAGCGAATGGAACGAACTGAATCTGTTCACCGGCTGGGTGGACGTCCGCCTGACCGAGCAGGGCCGCGCCGAGGCCCGGCGCGGCGGCGAGCTGCTCGCCGAGTCGGGGATCCTGCCCGACGTGCTGCACACCTCGCTGCTCAGCCGCGCGATCCAGACCGCGAACATCGCGCTCGACGCGGCCGACCGGCTGTGGATCCCGGTGACCCGCTCCTGGCGCCTCAACGAGCGCCACTACGGCGCCCTGCAGGGCAAGGACAAGGCGCAGACGCTCGAGGAGTTCGGTCCCGAGCAGTTCCAGCTGTGGCGCCGCTCCTTCGATGTGCCGCCGCCCCCGCTCGATGACGCGAGCGAGTTCAGCCAGGTGAACGACCCGCGCTACGTCGGTATCGACGGCGACGTGCCGCGCACCGAGTCCCTGAAGCTCGTGATCGACCGGCTGCTGCCGTACTGGGAGTCCGCGATCGTCCCCGACCTCGAGGCCGGCAGGACCGTGCTCGTGACGGCGCACGGCAACTCGCTGCGCGGCCTCGTGAAGCACCTCGAGGGCATCAGCGACGACGATATCGCCGAGCTGAACATCCCCACCGGCATCCCGCTGGTCTACGAGCTCGACGAGAACAACGTGCCCACCGGACCGGGCCGCTACCTCGACCCGGAGGCCGCCGCCGCCGGCGCCGCCGCCGTGGCGAACCAGGGCAAGAAGTAACCCGCATCCGGCTGCGCCGAGACCCCCTCGGAACGCCGAAACCCCCCTCTCGCCGCGCTGGCGGAGGGGGGTTTCGGCGCGCTGAGGGGGTATCGGCGTGCAGGGCGCGGGCAGGGCGCGTGCAGGGCGCGTGCAGGGCGCGGGGCCGGGGGCGCTCATCGCGCGGACGCGGGAGGAGTCCCGCCGGCGGGCGTCAGACCCTATGAGTGTGGGGTTCTGATGTTGGTGTTGTAGGCCCAGGGCCTCACGGTGCAGATTCGTGGATCATCCCCCGAGATGGGCTTGGGGGTGCCGACATGCAGCGGAGGCC
>JAFDWP010000194.1 GCA_018268435.1 Actinomycetota bacterium | reverse complement strand
TGTCGACGCGCTGCGGGCCCGCATCGACGCGCTCGCCGGCGCCTTCCCGCTCTACCCGGACCTGCAGCAGTGACGGCTCGGATCCTCGACGGCAAGGCGGCCGCGGCCGAGATCAAGACCGAGCTCGCCGAGCGGGTCGCCGTGCTGAAGGAGAAGGGGATCGTCCCCGGCATCGGCACGGTGCTGGTCGGGGCCGACCCGGCCTCGCAGCTGTATGTGGGGATGAAGCACAAGCAGTCCGAGGCGATCGGGATGAACTCGATCCAGCGCGAACTGCCCGCCGACGCCACCCAGGCGGAGGTCGAGGCGCTGATCGACGAGCTCAACGCCGACCCGGCCTGCCACGGGTACATCGTTCAGCTGCCGCTGCCGAAGCACCTCGACACGGATGCGATCCTGGAGCGGATCGACCCGGCCAAGGACGCCGACGGACTGCACCCGACCAACCTCGGCCGGCTGGTGCTGAACGTGAACAGCCCGATCCGCACCCCGCTGCCGTGCACGCCGCGCGGAGTGATCGAGCTGCTGCAGCGCAACGGCTACGACCTCGCCGGCAAGCACGTGGTGGTCGTCGGCCGCGGTGTCACGATCGGACGCCCGATGGGGCTGCTGCTCACGCGCCGCGACATCAACGCCACCGTCACCCAGGTGCACACCGGGACGCCGGACATGTCGCCGTACCTCCGGGAGGCCGACGTGATCGTCGCCGGCGCCGGCGTCAAGCACCTCATCACGGCCGCCGACGTGAAGCCCGGCGCCGCGGTGCTGGATGTGGGCGTGACGCGCGAGCACGATCCCGAGACCGGCAAGAGCAAGGTCTACGGAGACGTGGATCCCGCGGTCGCCGAGGTCGCGGGCTGGATCTCGCCGAACCCCGGGGGCGTCGGTCCGATGACGGTCGCCCTGCTCATGACGAACGTGGTCGAGGCCGCGGAGCGCGTCGCGGGCTGACCGCCGCAGACGTGCGGAGGGCGGATCCGACTGGTCGGATCCGCCCTCCGCGCGCTCAGCGCCTGTATCTGCGGCTCAGCCGAGCTCGTCGAGCATGCGCCGCTGCTCGGGCGTGAGTCCGTCCTTGAGCTCGTCCCGGCCCGCGGCGGTCGCCGCGGAGGACTCGGGGGACGGTGCCGGCGGGGCGGCGGTGTCCGCGCTCGCGGGGGATCCGGAGATCTTCGCCTCCGCCGCGTCGTAGAGCTCGCCGGCCTTGTGCGTCACGGCGTCGTCGATCTGGTCGTACACGACCCAGCCGATCAGCAGGATCACGGGCGGGATGATCCAGCCCCAGAAGTTCCCCGCGGTCACGCCGCTGAGCCAGACCGTCAGGATCCACACGATCAGCTCGACGGCGAAGACGGCGAGGTACTGCACGAACTTCGTGGAGCTCGCCGACATCGAGGTCGCGGCCCGGTTGAGCAGCGGCTTGATCAGCAGCGCGGCCAGGGTGAGGATCACCGAGGCCCAGAGCGCGTGCAGGCCGACGCGCGCGGGAGTGAGCCACCCGATGACGAGCAGCACCACGACGTTGAACACGTAGAGCGACGCGAACCGCACGATCAGTTTCTTCATGGCTCCACCCTGTCATGCGGGGGGAGCGGACGGGTAGAGGCGCGTCAGGCCTGGGGCACCTGCGAGAGCTGCGACTCCACCCCGGAGATCCGAGCGTACTCGTCGAAGCGGAAGGTGGCGCTGCCGCTGGCGTCGCGCACCACGGCACCCGAATAGGCCTCGTCGGTCCATTCCATGCTCCACCCCGCGAGGCGCGCCAGATCCCACACCGAGGAGCGGGCGTCCGACAGCCCCAGCTCGGGAAGGATCCGCGGCAGGGCGACGATGGCGTCCGCGACGGTGAGCGCGGGCAGGGGAGCGTCCAGCAGGAACACCGCGCGCGTGCCGCTGCCGACCGGCGCGGAGTAGTACGGCGAGCGGCCGGTGATCTCCTCGGCGATCGCGCCGACCTGGTGCGCGACTCCGGCGATCCACTCGTCGAGGTCGGCGCCGGTGTCGGCCGGGAAGGGCAGCTCGGGCTGCGAGAGCTCGGTGATCGCGTAGGTCGTGCCGTAGTCGCGGAGCCCGGCGATCGACGGGTCGGATCCGCCCTGCGGGTGCGCCCACGCCCACATCAGCGAGCGCGGGCCGGGCGCGATGGTCGCGACGAGCGAGGCGCGCGCGACGAGTCGGCGGCTCGGATCGGTCTCGGAGGTGAAGGTGAGCGTGCCGGCCGCGAGGTCGGCGTCCCACCGGTGCTCGCCCAGTGCGGCGGTCGCGGCGACGAGCTGGTCCTGGCGGAGGGCGGCGAACAGCGCTGCACGGTCGGCGAGGGGCGCGAGGGCGGGGAAGGTCATGGATTCATCCTGCCGTCCCCGCCTATGAATGCGCCAGCGCGGACCCCCTGAGTTCGACGTCCGCCGCCCCGGTCAGTAGCTGGAGGCGGGGCCGGCGTCGGCGGCGGGGAGGAAGCGGATCGCGAGGCCCTCGGACGCGCGGGCGAGCAGCGCCACGTCGGCGCCGACCGCGACGAAGGACGCGCCGGCTGCGATGTACGCGTCGGCGGTCGCCGGGTCGAACGCGTTCACTCCCACCGGCGTGCCCGCGGCGGTCACCGCGGCGAACACCCGCTCCACGGCGGCGACCACGTCGGGGTGGGTCTGCCGGCCGAGCAGGCCCAGGGACGCCGCGAGGTCGGACGGGCCGACGAACACCGCGTCCACGCCGTCGACGGCCGCGATCTCGGCCGCGGCCTCGACGCCGGCGGCGGTCTCGATCTGCACCGTCAGCGACACGTGCTGCGCGGCGTCGCCGAGGTACCCGTCGACGCGGTTCCAGCGGGCGCTGCGCGCCAGGGCGGATCCCACGCCGCGCACCCCGGCCGGGGGATAGCGGGTCGCGGCGACCGCGGCGCGCGCCTCGGCGGCGGAGGACACCATGGGCACGAGGATGTTCTGCGCGCCGAGGTCGAGCACCTGCTTGATGATCACCGGGTCGTTCCAGGGCACCCGCACGAGCGGCGTGATCGGGTACGCCGCGACGACCTGCAGCTGCACCTGCAGCGTGTCCAGGGTGTTCGCGGAGTGCTCGCCGTCGATCAGCAGCCAGTCCAGACCGGATCCGGCCGCGATCTCGGTCACGAGCGGGCTGCCGGTGCACGCCCACATGCCGATCAGGGTGCGCCCTCCGGCGGCGTCGGCGGACTGCTCCGCCAGGCGGTCGCGGAAGGTCGGGCTCAGATGAAGCGGCATTCGATGACTCCCATGGGCCCATAGTCGCAGCGCACCTCGTCGCCGCGCGAGACCCACATCGGCCGGGTGAAGGATCCGGCCAGGATGATCTCGCCGGCCTCGAGGCGCGCGCCGTGCTGGTGGAACTTGTTCGCGAGCCAGGCGACGCCCGTAGCCGGGTGGCCGAGCACGCCCGCGGCGACGCCGGTCTCCTCGATCTCGCCGTTGCGGCTGAGCACGCCGGGCACCCAGCGCAGGTCGATCTCGTCGGGGCGCTTGTGCACGGTGCCGAGCACCATCGCGCCGTAGGCGGCGTTGTCGCTGATGGTGTCGACGATCGTGCGGCCCTCGAGCTCGATGTGCGAGTTCAGCACCTCGAGCGCGGGCACCGCGTAGTCGATCGCGGCGAGGGCGTCCTCGAGCGTGCAGTCCGGGCCCTCGAGCGGCGTCTTCAGCACGAACGCCAGCTCGACCTCGATGCGCACGTTCGAGAAGTGGTCGACCGGGATGTCGGATCCCGAGGGGTACACGGTGTCGTCGAACATCACGCCGTAGTCGGGCTCGGTGATGCCGGTGGCCTGCTGCATGGCCTTCGACGTGAGGCCGATCTTGCGCCCCACGAGGGTGCGTCCCGCGGCGATCTGCGCATCGCGCCAGACGCCCTGGATCGCGTACGAGTCCTCGACGGTCGCCTCCGGGTGGCGCGCGGTGATGCGCGGGATCACGCCGTGCGTGCGGTCGGCCTCGGCGAGCTCCGCGGCCAGCGCCGCGATCGTCTCGGTGGGGAGCATGGGACGTCCTCTCGTGCGTGGGGGTGGATCGGTTCCTCGGGCCCTTCGAGAGCCTCAGGGACCGAGTGGTGGATCGGTTCCTGAGGCCCTTCGAGAGCCTCAGGGACCGAGGAACCGATCCGGATCCGGTTACAGCTGGTGGCCGAGCTTGTACTCGCCCTGCTTGTACTCGGGCATGGCCTCGGTGTCGTCGGGGCGCGTGTAGCTGAACCCGTCGGCACCGATCGTGACGGCCATCTCGGACGCGTCGGTGCGGGCGACGACCGGCTGCGGGTTGCCGTCCAGGTCGAGCACGAGCGAGGCGTCGGTGTACCAGCTGGGCACGACGGGGTTGCCCCACCAGTCGCGGCGCTGGTTGTCGTGCACGTCCCAGGTGACGACGGGGTTGTCCGGGTCGCCCGTGTAGTAGTCCTGCGTGTAGATCTCGACGCGGTGGCCATCGGGGTCGCGCAGGTACAGGTAGAACGCGTTGGACACGCCGTGCCGGCCGGGGCCGCGCTCGATGGCGTCCGAGCGGCGCAGGGCGCCGAGCTTGTCGCAGATCGCGAGGATGTTGTGCTTCTCGTGCGTGGCGAAGGCGACGTGGTGCATGCGCGGTCCGTCGCCGCCGGTCATCGCCGTGTCGTGCACGGTCGGCTTGCGGCGCATCCACGCGGCGTACACGGTGCCCTCGTCGTCCTGGATGTCCTCGGTGACGCGGAAGCCCAGGTCCTGCATGTACTTCACCGCGCGCGGCACGTCCGGGGTGACCTGGTTGAAGTGGTCGAGGCGCACGAGCTCGCCCGGCGTGTGCAGGTCGTACCGCCACGACAGCCGCTCGACGTGCTCGGTCTGGAAGAAGAACTCGTACGGGAAGCCCAGCGGATCCACGACGCGCACCGAGTCGCCGATGCCCTTGACGAACCCCTCCGGGTTGCGGCGCACCTCGCAGCCGAGCTCGGTGTAGAACGCGACGGCGAGGTCGAGGTCCTCGGGGGTGCGCACCCGGTACGAGAACGCGGCCACCGCAGCGGTCTCGCCCTTGCGCAGCACGAGGTTGTGGTGGATGAACTCCTCGGTGGAGCGGAGGTAGATCGTGTCCGCATCCTCCTCGGTGACGTACAGCCCGAGCACGTCGACGTAGAACTGGCGCGAGGCCGCCAGGTCGGTGACGACGAGCTCCATGTACGCGCAGCGCAGCACGTCCGGCGGGCTGGACTGCGGGGTGGGGATCGGGTTGTCGGTCGTGATGGGCGCCTCCTGGCTGGTGTAGAAGCCGGAGGAGGTGAGCGTCATGTCTGCACGATTGGTCATGTCAGCGTCCTTGCGTGATGAGGGGGGTCGGGATCTGGTCAGCGGGGGTCCGGGTCGTCGAGGTCCTGCTCGACGGGCGGCTCCTGCTTGCCGAACACGGGGTTGTGCGGGGCGCCGAGCGTGATGTGCACGCTCTGCTGGTCGGTGTAGAAGTCGATCGAGCGGTAGCCGCCCTCGTGGCCGAGGCCGGACGCCTTCACACCGCCGAACGGGGTGCGCAGGTCTCGCACGTTGTTCGAGTTCAGCCACACCATGCCGGCCTCGACGGCGCCCGCGAAGTTGTGTGCGCGCTTGAGGTCGTTGGTCCAGATGTAGGCGGCGAGGCCGTACCGCGTGTTGTTCGCGAGGGCCAGCGCCTCCTCGTCCGTGTCGAAGGGGGTGATCGCGACGACGGGGCCGAAGATCTCCTCCTGGAAGATCCGCGCGTCGGGGGAGACGTCGGCGAACACGGTCGGGGCGACGTAGTTGCCCGTGGGGAAGCCCTCCGGGCGTCCGCCGCCGGCGACGAGGCGACCCTCGCTCTTGCCGATCTCGACGTAGCTCATGACCTTGTCGTAGTGCTCGGGGTGCACGAGCGCGCCGACCTCGGTGAGGGGGTCGTGCGGCAGACCGACCTTGACGCGCTTGGCCTGCGCGGCGTAGCGCTCCACGAACTCGTCGTAGACGTCGCGCTGCACCAGGATCCGGGATCCGGCCGTGCACCGCTCGCCGTTCAGCGAGAAGACGCCGAACACGCAGGCGTCGATCGCGGTGTCGAGGTCCGCGTCGGCGAACACGACCGCGGGGCTCTTGCCGCCCAGCTCCATCGACAGGCCCTTCAGGAACGGGGCGGCGTTGCCGAAGATGATCTGGCCGGTGCGGCTCTCTCCGGTGAAGGAGATCAGCGGCACGTCGGGGTGCTTGACGAGCGCGTCGCCCGCGTCCTCGCCGAGGCCGTTGACGAGGTTGAACACGCCCTTCGGCAGGCCGGCCTCCTCGAAGATGCCCGCCCACAGCGACGCCGACAGCGGGGTGAACTCGGCGGGCTTCAGCACGACCGTGTTGCCGGTCGCGAGCGCGGGGCCGAGCTTCCACGACTCGAGCATGAACGGCGTGTTCCACGGCGTGATCAGGCCCGCGACGCCGATCGGCTTGCGGTTGACGTAGTTCATCTGCTTGCCGGGGACCTTGAAGGCGTCGTCCGCCTGCGCGACGATCAGGTCGGCGAAGAAGCGGAAGTTCTCGGCGGCACGGCGGGCCTGGCCGAGGGCCTGCGTGATCGGAAGACCCGAGTCGTAGGACTCGAGCTCCGCGAGACGCGCGTCGCGGGACTCCACGATGTCGGCGATGCGGTGCAGCACGCGCGAGCGCTCGCGGGGGAGCATGCGCGGCCACGGGCCCTCGTCGAAGGCGCGCTTGGCGGCGGCGACGGCGCGCTCGATGTCGGCCTTCTTGCCGGCTGCGGCGTGCACATAGGTCTCGTTGGTGACGGGGTTGAGCACTTCGAAGGTGTCGCCGTCGAGGGAGTCGACGAACTCGCCGTCGATGTAGTGCTGGATCTTCTCCGGCAGATCTGCCGGGGCGTAGGCGTCGGTCATCATCGTCCTTCCGGGTGGTTCATGTGCGGTTCAGAGGTTCTCGGGATGCAGCGCGGCGAGGAATGCGTCACGGGTGCGCCAGCGGTGGTTGCGGGCGGCGAGCTCGATCTCGAGCGGGTCGGCGCCGGTGCGGATCAGGTCGACGATCTGCGCGTGCTCCTCGACGGAGTGCTCGGCGCGTCCGGGGACGAACGCGAACGTCGAGTCGCGGATGCCGCTGAGCCGGGCCCAGCCGCGGTGCACGAGGTCGAGGATGTGCGGGTTGGGGCAGGGCTCGTAGAGCACGGAGTGGAACTGCCGGTTCAGCTCGGTGAACCGGTGCGCGTCGAAGTTGCCGAGCAGGTGCATCATGCGGTCGTTCACCTCGAGTGCCCGATCCAGCGCCGCCGCGTCGAGCAGGGGCGCGGACAGCGACGTCGCCGCGCCCTCGACCAGGCCGAGCGTCTGCATGGTGTGCGCGTACTCGCTCTCGTCGACGAGCGTGACGCGCGCCCCGACGTTGCGCTCGAAGGTGACCAGGCCCTCGGCCTCGAGCCGCCGGATCGCCTCGCGCACCGGCACCACGCTCATGCCCAGCTCATCCGCGATCGTGCCGAGCACCAGGCGGAACCCGGGGCCGAACGCGTGCGAGGCGATGCGGGAGCGGATCCAGACATAGGCCTGCTCCGACTTGCTCGCGGCGAGGACGGGGGTCATGAGCCGGTTCCGCTCCCTGCGCCCCTCGAGGCGTCGTCGGGAGCGCCCCGCTTCGCGGCGTCGTACTTCGCGCGCCACGCGGCGTTCATCGGGAACAGCCCGTCGACGGGGTGGCCCGCCGCGACCTGCTCGGCGATCCAGGCGTCCTCGTCCTCCTGGGCGAGGGTCGCGTCGACGACCTCCTCGGCGAGCGCGGGCGGGATCACGAGCACGCCGTCGCTGTCGCCGACGATGATGTCGCCCGGCTGCACGGCCGCCCCGCCGCACGCGATGGTCACGTCGACGTCCCAGGGGACGTGCTTGCGGCCGAGCACGGAGGGGTGCGCACCCTGCGAGAACACCGGCAGGCCGATCTCGGCGACCGCGTCGAAGTCGCGCACGCCGCCGTCGGTGATGACGCCCGCGGCCCGACGCGCCTTGGCGCGCAGCGCGAGGATGTCGCCGAGCGTGCCCGTGGTCGCGTCGCCGCGGGCCTCGATCACGATGATCTCGCCCTCCGCCACCGCGTCGAAGGCGCGCTTCTGCGCGTTGTAGCCTCCGCCGTGACTGGCGAAGAGGTCCTCGCGGGCGGGGACGAAGCGCAGCGTCTTCGCGGTGCCGGCGATCTTCGTCCCGGGCAGGTTCGCCGAGACGCCGTCGATGAAGCACGCGTTCAGGCCGCGCTTGCGCAACTGGGCGCTGAGGCCTGCGGTCGGGGCGGCGAGGAGCTTCGCGCGGAGCTCGGGGTCGAGGGTCGGCGCGGCTTCCGCGGCGGGCTCCGCCGGCAGGCCGGCCTCCTCCCGGGAGCCCCAGGCCTCGGCGCGCTGCAGGTCGTCGACCGCGGGCAGGGAGCCGAGGGTGCCGTCGAAGGCGACGGTGCCCTGGGTGACCGTGGTGCGCAGCCCGCCGGAGGTGAAGGTCTTCGCGGAGTGCGGGGTGTCGACCTCGACCACGACCACGTCGCCGGGCACGATCACGCTGGAACCGGCCGGGGTGCCGGTGAGGATCACGTCGCCGGGCTCGAGCGTGAAGTGCTGCGACAGGTCGGCGACGAGCTGGGGGAGCGGGAACAGCAGACCGGAGGAGTCGTCGTCCTGGCGCAGGTCGCCGTTCACCCAGGTGCGCACGCGGAGCTCGGCGGGATCGACCTCGGCCGCCGGGATGAGGTCGGGACCGATCGGCGTGTAGCCGTCGCCGCCCTTGGAGCGGACGTTGGAGCCCTTGTCGTTCGCGCGCAGGTCGTACAGGCCGAGGTCGTTCGAGGCGGTCACCCAGGCGACGTGCGCCCAGGCGTCCGCCGCGCTCACCCGGCGGGCGGCGGCGCCGATCACGAGCGCGATCTCGCCCTCGAAGGCGAGCAGCTCGGTGCCGGCGGGGCGCTCGACGACGCCGTCGGTGCCGGCCAGCGACGAGGACGGCTTGAAGAAGTAGGAGGGGGCCGCGGGGGTGCGGCCGCGCTGGTCCGCGCGGGAGCGGTAGTTGAGGTGGATCGCGATGATCTTGCCGGGCCGATCGATCGGTACGGACATGGGCGCCTCCTCGCGCGGATGGGGTGCCAGGGAAGGACCCCTTGGCGTCGTATTCGAAATCGTATATCATCGTGTCGAGCCCGGCAAGCATCAGATCCGGATCCGTCCGCCGCTCCGAGAGATCGGAGTCCGGATGCGGAGCGGAGCCGCTCGGGCCTGACGAAGAAGTCGCCCCCAGACGACGATGTCCCACGCAAAGGAGCACGCAATGTCCGCAGAATCCCCGGGCTTCACGCCCACCGGCACCATCGCCTCGGCGCGCGACCGCCGCCGCGTGGTGTTCGCCACGATCATCGGCACCACGGTCGAGTGGTACGACTTCTTCATCTACGCCTCGGCGGCCGGCCTCGTGTTCGGGCAGCTGTTCTTCGCCCCGGCGGGAGAGGGCTTCGCGCAGATCCTGTCGTTCATCACCGTCGGGATCAGCTTCCTGTTCCGCCCGCTCGGCGCGTTCCTGGCCGGGCACCTCGGCGACAAGCACGGACGCCGCTTCGTGCTCATGCTCACCCTCG
The DNA here is from genome assembly GCA_018268435.1 of Actinomycetota bacterium. Classification (GTDB taxonomy): domain Bacteria; phylum Actinomycetota; class Actinomycetes; order Actinomycetales; family Microbacteriaceae; genus Microbacterium. Next base: position 6,489 of record JAFDWP010000194.1, on the reverse strand, counting down.
TGCTGATGGGCGTCGCCACGACGCTCGTCGGCTTCCTGCCGACCTTCGCCCAGATCGGCATGGCTGCGCCGATCCTGCTCGTGCTGCTGCGGATCCTGCAGGGCATCTCCGCCGGCGGCGAATGGGGCGGCGCGGTGCTCATGGCCGTCGAGCACGCCCCCAAGAACAAGCGCGGCATCTTCGGCGCCTCGCCGCAGATGGGCGTGCCGCTCGGTCTGCTGCTCGCCTCGGCCGTGCTGGCGCTGCTCGCGCTGCCGGGCCAGGCCTGGTTCCTCGCCTGGGGCTGGCGCGTCGCGTTCTGGCTCAGCGTGGTGCTGATCCTCATCGGCTACTACGTGCGCCGCCGGGTCGAGGAGAGCCCGGTCTTCGTCGAGCTCGCCGAGCGCAAGGTCGATTCCCGCATGCCGATCGTGCAGCTGTTCCGCAAGCACGCGCTGCTCGTGATCATCGCCGCCCTGGTCTTCGCCGGAAACAACGCGGTGGGCTACATGACCACGGGCGGCTACATCCAGCGCTACGCGACGGATCCGAAGGGCCCGATCGGACTCACCACCTCGGACGTGCTGTGGGCGGTCACGCTGTCGGGCCTGACCTGGCTGCTGTTCACCTGGATCGCAGGTCTGCTCGCCGACCGCATCGGGCGGCGCACGACGTACATCGTGGGCTGGATCCTGCAGCTCCTGGGCGTGTTCTTGCTGTTCCCGCTGGTGAACACCGGCAGCGTGGGGATGCTCGCGCTCGCCCTCGTGATCCTCACGATCGGACTGGGGCTCACCTACGGCCCGCAGGCGGCGCTGTACACCGAGTTGTTCCCGGCGTCCATCCGCTTCTCGGGGGTGTCGATCTCGTACGCGATCGGCGCCATCCTCGGCGGTGCCTTCGCGCCCACGATCGCCCAGGCGCTCGTGCAGGCGACCGGCTCGACGCAGGCGGTCACCTGGTACCTCGCGGGCATGACCATGATCGGTCTGATCGCGACGCTGCTGCTGCGCGACCGCAGCGGCATCCCGCTCGGGCCGGAGGCGGAGGCCGAGCAGGCCATCAGCCCGATCCGCGGACTGTCCCGGGCCTGAGCCGACGCGGCGTCTGAGCAATCCCCTCAGGCGCCGCGTTCCGCGACCAGCGCGGCCACGCCGGCGAGCACCCGGCGCACGCCGAAGCCGAGCGCGTCGTCCCGCTCCTGCGCGCGGCCGGCGTCCGCGAACGCGGCCAAGGTCTGCGGATAGTGCTCCGCGTGCGCGGCGAACACGGACGCCAGGCCGGCCGCGAGGTCGTCCTCGGCGGTGCGCGAGGCCGTCTGCTGGCGCACCAGTGACAGCGCGTGCCCCGCGAGCAGCGCCAGCAGGTCGAGCCGTTCGCCGCCCGACAGCGGCAGGCCGTGCGTCGCCGTGAGGCCGCACTCGTACCAGGCGAGCTCCTCCGGGCCGGGGGTGTGCGGACGCTGGGCGAGCTCGACCGACCACGGCCGCTCGAGCGCCCGGGCGAACAGCTGCGCCGTCCACGTCGCGAGGGCCTCATCCCAGGAGGAGCCGGCGAGCGACGGCGCCGCGCCGAAGGCCTGATCGAGCATCACCGCGTCGAGGTCCGCGCGTGCCGGCAGATACCGGTACAGGGCCATCTTCGTCGTGCCCAGGCTCTCCGCGACGCGCTGCATCGTGACGGCGTCGAGGCCCTCCGCATCGGCGATCGCGATGGCCGCAGCGGCGATGCCGTCCAGGCTGTGCCGGGGCTTCGGTCCCCGCCGTCCGCGGGGTGCCGGGGCCCAGAGCACGCCGGCTCCGGATCGTTCGGGGGTCTCCGGATCCGCGGATGTCATGGGGATCTCCTCGCGCCTATTGCGTCCAAGGTACGCGATTATTACTGTGTCTTAAAGACACAGTTATTTCACGCGGACGAAGGAGCAGATCATGACGGTGCGGAAGATCCTCATCTCCGGGGCGAGCATCGCCGGTCCCGCGCTGGCCGGCTGGCTCGGGCGCAACGGGTTCGATGTCACGGTCGTCGAGAAGTCGCCCGGGCAGCGGCCGGGGGGACAGGCGGTCGATTTCAAGGGGCGCACCCATCTCGAGCTCCTGGGCCGCATGGGGATCCTCGACGAGGTGCGCGCGCAGCAGACCGCCAAGACGGACTGGCACCTGGTCGACGACGCCGATCGGCTGCGCGTCGTCGTTCCGGGGGAGTTCATCGGGGGCGACATCGAGATCCTCCGCGGCGACCTGGCCGGGATCCTGCACCACCGCTGCGCGGGCGCCGCGGACGTCGTGTTCGGTGACGAGATCACGGCCCTCCGCGAGCGAGCGGACGGGGTCGACGTGTCCTTCGCCGGGCGCGCGTCCGAGCGCTTCGATCTGGTGATCGGCGCGGACGGGGTGCACTCCGCGGTGCGCCGACTGGCATTCGGGCCCGAGCACGAGTTCGTCGAGCAGCGGGGCTACTACTACGCGGTCGCCGGCGGGCACGTGTCGCTGGGCGGCATGCCGACGATGCTGCCGAGCGGCCGGGCAATCGCCTACGGGCACAACACGCCGGACCGGCTCGTGCTGCTCGGCGGGCAGAAGGCGCCCGCCCTGTTCGTGTTCCGCAGCGACTCCGCCGACTACGACCGCCGTGACGTCGACTCCCAGCGAGCGTTCCTCGCCGCGGCGTTCGCGGGGGCGGGATGGCGCACCCCGGCCGCGCTCGAGGCGGCGCTGCGCGCCCCGGACTTCTACCTCGACGCCCTCGCGCGCACGAGGATGTCGTCGTTCACGCGCGGGCGCACGGCGCTGGTCGGCGATGCCGGGTACGCCAACACCCTCGGCGGCTTCGGAACGGGGCTCGCCCTCCTCGGCGCCTTCGTGCTGGCGGGGGAGCTGGTCGCCGCAGACGGCGACCACGTCGCGGCGTTCGCCGCATACGACCGGCGGATGCGCAAGCCCACGAAGGTCGCCCGCACCGGCAGCGCCGGGCCGTTCCTGGCTCCACCCTCGGCGGCGCGGATCCGGATGCGGGACTGGACGTTCTCCAACGCGCTGATGCGCCGCACGATGCTCTGGATGACCGACGCGTTCGCCACCGACGACAGCATCCCCGCCTACGACCTGGCCTGAGCGCGGCGCCGGCGGGACCGCCGCGGCGGGTCGGCTCAGGCGCCGAGCGCCTCGCGGATCGTCGTGGCAGAGCGCTGCAGGCGCGCCGCGATCTCGGCGTCGGTCTGGTCGGTCGCCACATGCAGCACCGCGATCGCGGCCGGCCGCTGCCCGCGCAGGGCGAGCGGCACCGCGACCGACTGCACGGTGGGGATGACCTCGTCGTGGCTCGTCGCGTACCCGGCGCGCCGGCACTGCGCGACCGCCTCGTGCAGGGCGGGGGCGACGTCGGAGGGCCAGTCCGCCTCCGGCAGCTGCGTCAGGATCGCCTTCCCCGGGGCGCCCACGGTGACCGGATGCCGCGCGCCCGGGTGCTGCGCGACGCTCGCCACGCTGTGCCGGGGTTCGACGCTGACCAGGGTGATGCACTCGGCGCCGTCGAGCACGGCGAGGAAGCACGTCATGCCGAGCCCGTTCGCCACCGCCGTCAGCTCGGGCAGCGCCTCGGCCTGCAGGTCGTGCGCGACGCCGGCCGCGAGTGCGGCCATGCGCGGCCCCAGGGCGACGAGGCCCGCGGCGTCCCGCACCACCAGGCGGTGGTCCTCGAGTGTGCGCAGCAGGCGATAGGCGATCGAGCGATGCACGCCCAGTCGCGCGGAGATCTCGTCGATCGACAGCGGGCCGCGCTCATCGCCGAGGATCTCCAGGATCCGGATTCCGCGGCTGAGCGTCTGTGACGCGGCGGCAGGCTTCGCGGCGGATGGGGCGGGGGCTTCGGCCATGGATCCTCCGGTGTTGATCGCTGCCGCGACCTCGGCTATTCTGTGTTCAATAGTAGAACGTTGTGTTCGAATATAGAACATGATGCCTCGGGTGAGCAAGAGCCGCCCGTGATTCAGAGCGAAGCCCGACGGCGCCGTCAGGAAGGAATCGACGACGATGCAGTTCCACCACTACGGATACGTCTCTCAGGACCCTCGGGTGCTGCCCGCGGCCGGCACCGGCCTCGACCGCCCGGACGAGCTGCCCGACACCATGGACGTGCTCATCGTCGGATCCGGTCCGGCCGGCATGCTGCTGTCCGCGCAGATGTCGCAGTATCCGGAGCTCACCACCCGCATCATCGAGAAGCGGGACGGCCGGCTGGTGCTCGGTCAGGCTGACGGGATCCAGCCGCGCAGCGTGGAGACCTTCCAGGCGTTCGGCTTCGCCGAGCGGATCATCGCCGAGGCCTACAACATCGGCTGGATGAACTTCTGGGGGCCGGACCCGGAGAACCCGCAGAACATCGTGCGCACGGCGCGCACCGCCGACTACGGGCTGGAGATCTGCGAGTTCCCGCACCTCATCGTGAACCAGGCCCGTGTGCTGGACTACTTCGCCGAGGCCGCCGCCGACGGCCCGGGCCGGATCGTGCCCGACTACGGCGTGGAGTTCCTCGGCCTCACCGTGCACGACGAGGGCGAGCACCCCGTCGAGGTGCGGGTGCGCACCGTGGCCGACGGCGCGGAGCGCACCGTCCGGGCGAAGTACGTCGTCGGCTGCGACGGCGCCCGCAGCGGCGTGCGCGAGGCGATCGGACGCAAGCACGTCGGCGGCATCTCGGCGCACGCCTGGGGCGTCATGGACGTGCTGGTCAACACCGACTTCCCGGACTGGCGCACCAAGTGCGCGATCAACGCCGAGGCTGGCAACATCCTGCACATCCCGCGCGAGGGCGGATACCTCAGCCGGATGTACATCGATCTCGGCGAGGTCGCCTCCGACGACAACCACGCCGTGCGCGCGACGCCGATCGAGGAGATCATCGCCACGGCCAACGAGATCCTGCACCCCTACACGATCGACGTGAAGCAGATCGCCTGGCACAGCGTGTACGAGGTCGGCCACCGCATCACCGACGGCTTCGACGACGTGGATCCCGGCTCCGCCGCGACGCCGCGCGTGTTCCTCACCGGCGACGCCTGCCACACGCACAGCGCGAAGGCGGGGCAGGGCATGAACGTGTCCATGCAGGACGGGTTCAACCTCGGCTGGAAGCTCGGTGCGGTGCTCACCGGCCGCGCTCCCGCCGCGCTGCTGACGACGTACGGCTCCGAGCGCAGGCCCGTCGCGCAGCAGCTCATCGACTTCGACCGCGAGTGGTCCTCGCTCATGGCGCGCAAGCCCGAGGAGATCTCCGACCCGCAGGAGCTCGCGAACTACTACCTGGCCACGGCGGAGTTCCCGTCCGGATTCATGACGCAGTACACGTCGTCGATGATCACCGGATCCGACGCGCACCAGGCGCTCGCCGCGGGCTTCCCCCTGGGCAAGCGCTTCAAGAGCGCGGAGGTCGTGCGGGTCGGCGACGGCAATGTCGTGCACCTCGGCCACCACGCCCGGGCCGACGGGCGCTGGCGGGTCTACGCGTTCGGCGACGCGACCGGCTCCGGGCTGGACGCCTGGGCCGAGGCCGCGGCGCCCGTGTTCGCCCGGTTCACGCCGGCCGAGGGCGACTCGGATGCGGTGTTCGACGTCAAGGCGATCTACCAGCAGTCCTACGAGGACCTGGACGTCACGACCGCTCCCGCGCTTTTCCAGCCGAAGACGGGCCCGCTGCACCTCACCGACTGGGAGAAGCTCTACGCCGCAGCGCCCTCGCACTGGTCGAAGGGTGACATCTTCGCCGAGCGCGAGCTCTCCCGCGACGGCGTCGTGGTCGTGGTGCGCCCGGACCAGTACGTCGCCGCGATCCTGCCGCTCGGCGGCGTGGACGAGCTGGAGTCGTTCCTGGAGGGTGCCTTCCTGGAGGCCTGAGTCAGATGGCCTGATCGATCTCGGGCTTCGTCGGCCCGGTCCGCACGACGGCGGGCGTCGCGATTCATGCTCATCCTGGGATCGGGTTCGCGCCGCCGGTCACGACGATCCCGCCAGATTCGGGGATCGTGACCGTCAGCAGGCTCGGGCGGCCCACGTGCGCGCCCTGGTGGATCCGCACGACGCGGCCCTCCGGGACGCGGTCGATCGCCCGGAGGTAGGCGCCGGTCGCCGCGGCGGCGGATCCGGTCGCCGGGTCTTCGGTGATCCGGCCGACCGGGAAGAGGTTGCGTGCGAGGAACGTGTCGTCCGACAGCGCGTGCAGCACGGTGATGGTGCCGGTCCAGCCCTGCTCACGCATCAGCACGGCGACCGGATCCGGAGCGAAGCGGAACTGATGGAAGATCTCGGGATCCCGCAACACGAGCATTGGATGCCAGTTGCCCGCGAACGCCTCGCGCGGCGGATGGGCCGGATCCAGATCCTCGGCTCTGAGCGAGAGCAGGTCGAGTAGGCGGGCGAGGACGTCAGGATCCAGTTCCCGCACGACAGGCTCGACGCTGGTGAACGCGACCTCGGTGCTGCCCGCTCGGGTCGACGCCGTGAGGGCGACGTCGCCGAC
>JAFDWP010000193.1 GCA_018268435.1 Actinomycetota bacterium | reverse complement strand
GTCGACTGGAAGCGCAACAACCCCGAGACGAAGGCCCGCGCCGGAGCGATGAGCGAGCAGCTCCTGCAGGCGATCGCCAAGCTCGAGTCCGAGCGCGACGCCGCCGAGAAGTCGGGGAACGCGAAAGCGCTCAAGGAGGCGACCGATGCGCTCGAGGCGCGTCGCGCCTGGCTGAGCGCGCTCGACGGCTGAGCACGAAGGCGAGTTGTCCACAGGGCGGGGGTCCACGGATCCCCGCCCTGTGGCGTCCTGGCGCACACTGGACGCATGCGCGGCCCCTTCCTGCACCTCCCCGGCGAACGCCTCTCCCTGACGGAGCTCAGCGCGGCGCGGCTGGACGGCGACGTCGTCGAGCTCGGCGAGGCCTACGCGCCGGCTGACCTCGTCGAGACCGCGGTCCTGCGCGCCGCCTCCCTCGCGCCGCTCACGCACGGGATCCAGGGGGCTGCCTTCGCGGGGATGAGCGCCGCCTGGATCCACGGCGCGGGCGACGCCCCGCCCGAGGTGCATGAGCTGCAGAGCGCCACGGGACGGCGCCTGCGCGCCTCCGCGAGCCGCCGTCTCCTCGTGCACGACCCGGTTCTCGAGCCCGCCGATGTGCACCTCCTCGGCGGGATCGCCGTGACGACCCCGGAGCGCACGCTCATCGACCTGCTGCGCTGGCCCGTGACCCATCCCGAACGGCACGAGTGGGCGCGCCTGCTCGTGCTGGCCGATCCCGGCGTCGTGCCCAGGGCGGCGACCCGCCTGTCCGCGCTGCACCGCGGACCCGGCTCGCACCGCGTCGCGCAGTTCCTCGCCGCGCACGCTACCGAGGCCGCTGACGGCGGCAGGCCGTGACGCGCGGGGTCAGGACGAGGTGACGCGGTACACGTCGTAGACGGCGTCGATGCGGCGCACGGCGTTCAGCACCCGGTCCAGGTGCACGGTGTCGCCCATCTCGAACACGAAGCGGCTGAGCGCCAGCCGGTCATTGGTCGTCTGCACGGTGGCGGAGAGGATGTTCACGTGATGCTCGCTGAGCACCCGCGTGACGTCCGACAGCAGTCCGGACCGGTCCAGCGCCTCGACCTGGATCTGCACCAGGAACACGCTGCGCGTGGTCGGCGCCCATTCCACGTCGACCATGCGGTCCTTCTCGGCGGACAGGGCTTTCACGTTCACGCAGTCGGAGCGGTGCACGGAAACGCCGCTCCCCCGCGTCACGAAACCGACGATCTCGTCCCCGGGCACCGGCGTGCAGCACTTCGCGAGCTTGACCAGGATGTCGGCTGCTCCGCGCACCAGCACCCCGGAGTCGCCCTCGCGCGGAGCCCTGCTGCGTCCCCGCGCGGGGATGTCGATCACGCCCGTGGAGGTGTCCTCCGCGGTGGAGATCAGCGCGGTGACCTTCTCCAGCACCGACTGGGTGGAGACATGCCCCTCACCGACGGCGGCGTACAGGGCGGAGACGTCCTCATAGCGCAGCTGGTGCGCAACCTCGGTGAAGGACTCCTGGCTCATCAGGCGCTGCAGCGGCAAGTTCTGCCGGCGCATCGCACGGGCGATCGCCTCCTTGCCCTGCTCGATGGCCTCCTCGCGGCGCTCCTTCGTGAACCACCCGCGGATCTTGTTGCGCGCGCGGGTGCTCTTCACGAAGGTCAGCCAGTCCTGGCTGGGACCGGCATCGGGGTTCTTCGAGGTGAACACCTCGACCACGTCGCCACTGTTGAGCGTCGTCTCCAGCGGCACGAGGCGCCCGTTCACCTTGGCGCCCATGGTGCGGTGGCCGATCTCGGTGTGCACCGCGTACGCGAAGTCGACGGGCGTCGCCCCCGAGGGCAGCCCGATCACGCGCCCCTTCGGCGTGAAGACGTAGACCTCCTTCGCGCCGATCTCGAAGCGCAGCGAGTCGAGGAACTCGCTGGGGTCGGCGGTCTCCGCCTGCCAGTCGGAGATGTGCGCGAGCCACGTCATGTCGGCGTCGGCGGTCGAGCCCTTGCCGCCGCCGTTCATCCGCTCCTTGTACATCCAGTGCGCCGCGACGCCGAATTCCGCCTGCTGATGCATCTCGTGCGTCCGGATCTGGATCTCGACGGTGCGTCCGCCGGGGCCGATCACCGTGGTGTGCAGCGACTGGTACAGGTTGAACTTCGGGGTCGCGATGTAGTCCTTGAACCGCCCGGGCAGCGGCGTCCACCGGGCGTGGATCGCACCGAGCACCGCATAGCAATCGCGCACCGTGCCCACCAGCACGCGGATGCCGATGAGGTCGTAGATGTCGTCGAACTCGCGTCCGCGCACCACCATCTTCTGGTAGACGGAATAGAGCTGCTTCGGACGCCCGGCGACCTTGCCGCGCACACGCAGATCGCGCAGGTCGCTCTCGACGGCGTCGACCACCTCGCGGATGTACTTCTCCCGCTGCGGGGTGCGCTGCTTGATGAGGCTGTCGATCTCGGCGTAGATCTTCGGGTGGAGCACCGCGAAGGACAGGTCCTCGAGCTCCGACTTGATCGCCTGGATGCCGAGCCGGTGCGCCAGAGGGGCGTAGATCTCGAGGGTCTCAGTCGCCTTCTTGGCAGCCTTCTCGGGGGGCACGAAGCCCCAGGTGCGCGCGTTGTGCAGCCGGTCGGCGAGCTTGATGATGAGCACCCGGATATCCTTCGACATCGCGACGATCATCTTGCGGACCGTCTCCGCCTGGGCGCTGTCACCGTACTTGACCTTGTCGAGCTTGGTGACGCCGTCGACCAGCATCGCGACCTCGTCGCCGAAGGTGGCAGTCAGCTCGGTGAGCGCGTAGCCGGTGTCCTCGACCGTGTCATGCAGGAGGGCGGCCGCGATCGCGCGCGGGCCGAGGCCGAGGTCGGCGAGGATCTGGGCGACCGCGAGCGGATGCGTGATGTACGGCTCGCCGCTCTGGCGCTTCTGCCCCTGGTGCTTCTCCGCCGCGACCGCGTAGGCGCGTTCGATGATCGCGAGATCGCCCCGGGGGTGGTTCTGCCGCACCGTACGGATGAGGTTGTCGAGATCGTTGATGCGCGGGGCGCGCGAGAAGATGCGGGGCACGAGCCGGCGCAGGCTCGATCCCTGCGTCGGCGCCCCGGGCGTCGTCCCGACCTCGCTCATCCGACCTCCAGGCAGATCATCCTACAAGCGCCTGAGACGGCAGGACGCATCGGGCGGTCAGACCTCCACCGCGCTCACGGTCGCACGCTCGCGCGCGGCCAGCACCCGCTTGTCGTGCTCGCGGATCGCCGGCTCGTTCTCGCGGAACAGCGAGTACAGCGGCGCGGCGACGAACAGCGTGGAGTATGCCGCGACGATGATGCCGACGAAGATCGACAGCGAGATGTCGGTCAGCGTCTGCGCACCGAGCCAGAACGCGCCGATGAACAGGATCGCACCGACCGGAAGGGCGGCGATGATCGCGGTGTTGATCGAGCGCACCAGCGTCTGGTTGACGGCGAGGTTGACCGACTCCCCGAAAGTACGGGACGACTTCGCCCCCTCCTCGGTGGTGTTCTCACGGATCTTGTCGAAGACGACCGTGGTGTCGTAGAGCGAGTACGCGAGGATCGTCAGGAACCCGATCACCGCCGCCGGTGAGATCTCGAAGCCGGCCAGCGCATACACGCCGACCGTGATCACGAGCACGTCCAGCAGGCCCAGAATCGACGCCGCCGACATCTTCCAGGTGCGGAAGTAGATCGCGAGGATCAGGAAGGTCAGCGCGAGGAAGATGGCGAGGCCCCACAGCGACTGCCGGGTCACGCCCTCGCCCCAGCTCGGGCCGATGAAGGAGGTATTCACCTTGTCCACGGAGACCCCGTAGGCCTTCGCCAGCGCCGCCGCGACGTCATGCGACTGCTGCTCGTTCTTGAGCTGCGCGGTCTGCACGCGGATGTCGCGGTTGTTGACCGTGGTGACCTTGGTCGTGACGTTGGGCAGCACGGAGCGCACGGCCGCGGTCGCGAGATCCTGGTTGCGGTCCGCCGGGGCCTCGACCGTGAACTGGGATCCGCCGGTGAACTCGATCGAGAACTGCACGGGGCGGAACAGCGGCACGAGCGCCGAGCCGATCACGAGCAGGATCGCGATGATGAACCAGGTGCGCCGTCTCCCGACGAACGGGAAGGAGGTCTTGCCGGAGTAGAGGTCGTTGCCGAACTCGTTCATGGAGCGCATCAGTCGTTCTCCCCGTTCCGGCTCGCGCCCTTGTCTGCGGCGGAGAGGGCCTCCGCTCGCTTGCGTTCGGCGATCGTCTGGCGGCGTTCCGCCTCGCCGCGCGAGCGGCCAGCCCTGGCGGCCTTGCCCTGGGACGAGGTCACCACCTCCCGGTACTCGCTGCGGCCGCGGTACACGGCGCCGAGCGCCTCGGGGTCCATGCCGGACAGCGGGTGGCCGTTGCCGAAGAACCGCGTGCGCGCCAGGATCTGCATCACCGGATGCGTGAAGACCACGAAGATCAGCACGTCGATGAGCGTCGTGAGGCCGAGCGTGAACGCGAAGCCCTTCACGGTGGCGTCCGCGAGGATGTACAGCACCACGGCGGCGAGGATGTTGATCGACTTCGAGATGTAGATCGTGCGCTTGGCGCGGCTCCAGCCGTCCTCGACCGCGCCGGTGATCGACTTGCCGTCGCGCAATTCGTCTCGGATGCGTTCGAAGTACACGATGAACGAATCCGCGGTGAATCCGATCGACACGATCAGACCCGCCACGCCGGCGAGCGACAGGCGGAAGCCCATCCGCCAGCCCAGGATGCAGATCAGCACGTAGGTGATGACCGCCATCACGCCGATCGACGCGATGATGACGAAGCCGAGCGCACGGTAGCTGAGCAGGGAGTAGATCGCCACGAGACCGAGGCCGATGAGGCCGGCGATCAGACCGATCTGCAGCTGCTGGGATCCGAGCGTCGCAGAGATCGTGTCCGAGCTCTGCACGGTGAAGCTCAGCGGCAGCGCGCCGAACTTGAGCTGGTCCGCGAGGCTCTTGGCCGTCTCCTGCGTGAACGAGCCGCTGATCGAGGGGCGGCCGTCCAGGATCACGCCGTTCATGGACGGCGCGGAGATGACGGATCCGTCCAGGACGAACGCGAACTGGTTGCGCGGCGTCTGGTTCTGCTGGGTGAACGCGTAGAGGCGCTGGCTCACCTTGCCGAACGCGTCCGTGCCCTTGGCGTCGAAGGTCAGGTTGACCTCCCACTGCCCGTTCTGCTGGTTCAGGCCCGCAGTCGCGTCCTTGATCGACGTGCCGTCCAGCTCGACGGGGCCGAGGAGGTACTTCGCCTGGCCGCTCGCGTCGCACGCGATGAGCGGCTGATCCGAGGGCTGCTTCGCCGCGTCGCGCTTGGTGTTGCAGTCGTACGCGAGGAACTCTGCCTGCAGCTTCGGCGTGATCCAGGACAGATCGCTGCCGTCGGTGGGCGACGGCGACGGCGTGGATGCGAGATCCGGGGCCGGCGTCGGATACGGGGTGGACTTGCCGTCGTCTCCCACGAACGACGTCGACGGGCTCGTCGCCGCCAGCACCGCACGCAGCTCCATCTTCGCGCTCGCCTGGATGCGGTTGCGCGTCGCCTCATCCGCCTTGCCGGCGATCTGCACGACGATGTTGCGACCGCCCTCGGTCGTGATGTCGGACTCGCCGACGCCGGAGGCGTCTACGCGCTGGCGGATGATCTGCGCCGCCTGCGTGAGCTGATCGGCGTTCGGATCCTTGCCGTCCGCGGTCTGCGCGCTGAGGATGATCTGCGTGCCGCCCTGCAGGTCGAGGGCGAGCTGCGGTGTCCACGAGCTCTTGCCGAAGCCGTACACGCCGAGGGCGTTCAGTCCGAACAGCACGCCGATGGCGATGAGCAGGCCGAGCAGGACCCGCCAGGCGTGCTTGACGGGAGAAGACGATGCCACGAAGGTTCTTCGCTTTCTGAGGGGTCGGGAGTGCGGCGAGCGCGGAGGCTCGTCAGTTCTTGTCGTCGGCGTCGCGCTCCAGGCGCGCGCGGGTCTCCTCGGCCGACTCGATGCGGATGTCCTTGGCGCGCTCATCGAGCGGCGTCTGCTCGTCGAGCGGCGTGTGCGCGGCATCCTCGGCGGGCGCCGCCTGCTCCTCGTCGACGATGCGCAGGATCGCCTGCGAGTGCACCTCGATCACGACACCGGGGGCGACCTCGACACGTGCGGGACGGTCCAGGTTCTCCGGGTCGAAGTCGACGATCGTGCCGTAGATCCCGCCCTGCAGCAGGACCTTGGCGCCGGGGACGGTCTCCTTGGCCTTCTTCTCCTGCTCGTCCTTCATCCGCTTGTTGCGCTTGCGGGTGGAGAGCACCATGAAGACGAGCAGGATCGCCAGGACGAAGAACAGGCCGTACTGGGAGACGAAGGTTCCGAAGTTCATGCGGAGGAGATGCCTTTCCGGGCGCGCGCCGACGATGGGGCGCAAAGGGGTGGGGACAGAGGAAGTCTCCAGCGATTATAGGTCATCGAACAACGCGGACCCCTCGGGGTGCGCGATGCCCAGATGCGCATACGCCTCCGGCATCGCGATGCGACCCCGCGGCGTGCGGCCGAGGAACCCGATCCGGACGAGATAGGGCTCCACGACGCTCTCGATCGTGTCCGCCTCCTCGCCGACGGAGACGGCCAGGGTGCTGAGCCCCACGGGCCCGCCGCGGAAGCGCCGCACGATCGCGTCCAGCACCGCCCGGTCGAGGCGGTCCAGTCCGATGCGGTCGACGTCGTAAAGCTCCAGGGCGGCGCGGACGTCCTCGACGGACGCCGAGGATCCGGCGCCGTGCACGAGCGCGTAGTCGCGCACGCGCCGCAGCAGACGGTTGGCGATGCGCGGGGTGCCCCGGGAACGCCGGGCGATCTCCGCGCGTGCCACGGCCGGCACGCCGACGCCGAGCACGCTCGCCGAGCGCTCCACGACCCGTTCGAGCTCATCCGGCTCGTAGTACTCCAGATGCGCGGTGAACCCGAAGCGGTCGCGCAGCGGGTTCGGCAGGAGTCCCGAGCGCGTGGTGGCGCCCACCATCGTGAACGGCGCGAGCTCGAGCGGGATGCTGGTCGCCCCGGCGCCCTTGCCGACCATGATGTCGATGCGGAAGTCCTCCATCGCCAGGTACAGCATCTCCTCGGCCGAGCGTGCCATCCGATGGATCTCATCGATGAACAGCACCTCGCCCGGGGTCAGGCTGCTGAGCAGCGCCGCGAGGTCGCCCGCATGCTGGATCGCGGGCCCGCTGGACATGCGCAGCGGACGCCCGCTCTCGTGCGCCACGATCATCGCCAGCGTGGTCTTGCCGAGGCCGGGCGGGCCGGACAGCAGGATATGGTCCGCCGGGCGGTCCTGGATCCTGGCAGCCTCGAGCAGCAGCTTCATCTGCCCGCGCACCTTGTGCTGGCCGACGAACTCGTCCAGGCTCGTGGGGCGCAGCGCCCCCTCGATGGCGAGTTCGACGTCGTCGACGGCCTCGCCGGTGTCGCGGAACTCAGCCACGGGCGCCTCCGGCCTGCGCCGGGCCGAGGGTGGCGAGGGTGCGCCGCAGCAGCAGCGCTACGGATCCGCGCTCGGTCTCGCTCGCATCCGCCGCGCTGCGCTCCGCGGCTTCGGCGGCGACCCGCTCGGACCAGCCCAGCCCGATGAGCGCGGCGATCAGCTGGGAGCCGATCTCGTCGGGGACGGAGACCGCGGCCGCCGCGGCGACCGGCGCCTGCAGCTTGCCGGTGAGCTGCACCACGATGAGCTTCGCCGTCTTCGGGCCGATGCCGGAGACGCGTCGGAACGGGGCGTCGTCGTCGGCCGCCACCGCGGAGGCGATCTGGTCGACGGAGAGGTGTGAGAGCACCCCGAGTGCGGACTTCGGGCCGACCCCCGTCACCGACAGCAGATGCCCGAAGACCTCGAGCTCCGCGGAATCCGCGAAGCCGTAGAGCGACAGTGCGTCGTCCCGCACGATCAGCGACGTGTGCAGCCGCAGCTCGTGACCGAGCCGCGCGGTGTGGGCGACGTCGCCGGGCACCGCGACGGAGAAGCCGACTCCCCCGACCTCGAGGACGACGGAGTCCGTGGTCGCGGACACCACGGTGCCGCGCAGGGAGGAGATCATGGAAGCAGTCTACGCACGCGCTCGTAGGTATGTTCGAGCGACACGCTCCGCGTCGGCCCAGGCCTTCTGCGCGGGGGTCTGCGCGCCGGCGCCGCTGTCCGCACCCGGGGCCGTCCCCTGTCCTCGCCAGGCGTGGCAGAGGGCGATCGCGAGCGCGTCGGCGGCATCCGCCGGCTGCGGGGGTGCGTCCAGGCGCAGGATACGGGCGATCATCGCCTGCACCTGTTTCTTATCGGCGGAGCCGTACCCGGTGACCGCGGCCTTCACCTCGCTCGGCGTGTGCGTCGCGGCGGGGAGCCCGTGCTCCGCAGCGATGAGCAGGGCGACGCCGCTGGCCTGCGCGGTGCCC
>JAFDWP010000192.1 GCA_018268435.1 Actinomycetota bacterium | reverse complement strand
TCGATCGCCGCGACGTTCGGGCGCAGCGACAGCTCGTACCCCGGCACCGCGTACACGAGCGCGGCGTCCACCTCCCCGCGGTTGCTGCGATCCACCAGGGAGGGCACCTCCTCGAGGATGACGTCGACCTCGATGCCGAGCTCGTTCAGGCGCAGCACCATCGGCGGCAGCAGCCGCGCCGCGGAGGTGAATGTGCCGAAGCGCAGCCGCACCCGTCCGGTCTCCGTCAGCTCCCGCGCATCCGTGACGGCGCGCTCGCTGAGGGTGAGGATCTCCTGCGCCCGCTCGAGCAGCAGCAGGCCCACGGGCGTCAGTCGGCTCCCCCGCGGCGAGCGCACCAGCACCGCCGCCCCGATCAGCGTCTCCAGGTTCTTCAGGTGGTAGTCGACGGTCGGCTGACCCCAACCGAGGCGGCGCGCCGCCGCGGTCACCGATCCCTCCGCATGGACCGCGCGGAGCGCTTCGAATTGGCGCAGATCAGCCATGGCACCTACCTCCTATGTGTGCACGACAACGTCGCGACCCAGCGGTGACATACAGCATATGTGGGTGGCACCGAACATCGGGATACCGCGCGGCGGCCGATAGCGGGACCATGGAAGCGCGCACCGATCGCGCGACCGCTCGCGGCGCTGACCCCGCACTCAGCCCGCCCGCTCCGCGAAGCGATCAGACCGAACCATTCAAAGGAGATTGGTACATGCCCACCATCGCCCAGCAGCTGCTGCGCCGGAAGCCGACCACACCGGTCGCGACCGGAGAGGTGCATCTGAAACGCAGTATCGGACTGTTCTCGCTCACGATGATCGGAGTCGGCGGCACGCTCGGCACCGGCATCTTCTTCATCCTGTCCCAGGCCGTCCCGGTCGCCGGCCCCGCCGTGATCTGGTCCTTCGTCATCGGCGGTGTCGTCGCCGGGCTCACGGCGCTCTGCTACGCCGAGATGGCGGGCGCGGTGCCGGTATCCGGATCCACCTACTCGTACGCCTACGCGACCCTCGGCGAGGGCACCGCGATGGCCGTCGGCGCCTGCCTGCTGCTGGAGTACGGCGTCTCGACCGCGGCCGTCGCCGTCGGCTGGTCGCAGTACGTCAACCAGCTGCTGCAGAACCTGTTCGGCTGGCAGCTCCCGGTCCAGCTCTCCCAGGCTCCCGAGCAGGGCGGTATCGTCAACGTCCCCGCCGTGATCGTCATCGTGCTGTGCTCGCTGCTCCTGATCCGCGGCGCCCGCGAGTCGACCCTTGTGAACAGCATCATGGTGATCGTCAAGATCGCGGTCGTCCTGTTCTTCTGCGCCGTCGCCTTCACCGGATGGAACGCCGATCACTTCCAGAACTTCGCCCCCGCGGGATTCGCCGGCATCGTCGGCGGCGCGGGCATCATCTTCTTCTCCTTCGTGGGACTGGATGCGGTCTCCACCGCGGGCGACGAGGCGAAGAACCCGAAGCGCAACCTGCCGCTGGCGATCATGTTCGCACTCGGCATCATCATCACGCTCTACGTGCTCACGTGCCTCGCGGCCCTCGGCGCCCAGGCGCCGGACAAGTTCAAGAACCAGGACGCGGGTCTCGCCGCCATCCTGCAGAACATCATCGGATCCAGCTGGCCGGGGACGATCGTCGCCGCAGGAGCCATCATCTCGATCTTCTCGGTGACCCTCGTGGTGCTCTACGGCCAGACGCGCATCCTGTTCGCGATGTCGCGCGACGGCATGATCCCCGCGGTGTTCGCCAAGGTCAATCCGCGCACCATGACGCCGATCCCGAACACGATCATCGTCATGATCGCCACGAGCATCCTCGCCGCCGTGATCCCGATCGACTTCCTCGCCGAGATGACGAGCATCGGCACCCTGGTCGCGTTCCTCGTGGTCTCCCTCGGCGTGATCATCCTCCGGGTGCGTGAGCCCGAGCTGGAGCGCGGGTTCCGTCTCCCCCTGGGCTGGACCATCCCGATCCTGTCGATCCTCGGCTGCATCGCGATCATCACCCAGCTGCGCATCATCACGATCGTGGTGTTCCTGATCTGGACGGCCGTCTTCCTCGTCTTCTACTGGTTCTACGGCCGCCGGCACTCGGCCCTCGAGGTCGGCCACCCCGTGGTCGTCGCCGCCGACGAGGTGCCGTACACGACGAACCTCGCACAGCCCACCACCGACGAGGTGCGCCGGGCCGCCGCCACCCGCCGGACGGAGGACGAGAGATGACTTTCGTCGTCGGCCTGGATCCCGCGCACCGCTCCACGGCGGTGCTGCACCTGGCGGCGATGCTCGCCCGCTCCGCCGACACCGATCTCGTGGTGACCGTCGTGCTCCCGGAGACGTGGCCCATGGCAGCGGGCACCGCGGACGCGGAGTGGCGCGGGTACACCCGCGACACCGCGAACCTGGTGCTCGACCACGCCGCCGCCGTCCTCGGCGGCGAGGTCCGCGCCGAATACCTGCTGCACGAGGCGGCCTCGGCCCGGCGCGGTCTGGCCGAGCTCGCCGAGCAGCGCGGCGCGACCCTCATCGTGATCGGCTCCTCCTCGGCCGCGCCCGTGGGCCGCATCGCCCTGGGCTCGGAGAGCGATGCGCTCCTGCACGCCGCCCCGGTCCCCGTCGCGATCGCCCCCCGCGGCTTCCGCGCCGCATCCGGCGCCCGCGTGACCCGCGTGACAGCCGGCTACCGGGGCACCGCGTCGTCCCGCGACCTGGTGCTCGGCGCCGCCGACGTGGCCGCACGAGTCGGCGCCGATCTGCGCATCGCCTCGTTCGCGGTGGTGCCGCCCGGTTCCGCCACCTCGGGGGCGGGCCTCGACGTGGAGCAGCGCATCGCCGACGACTGGGCGGATGACGTCGAGCGGCATGCCGCCGCCGTGCTCGCGGAGGTGTCGCGTCTGGAGAACGCGCCGCACGTCGAGCGCACCGTCATCGGCATGGGCGCGACCTGGGACGATGCGCTCGAGCACGTCGAGTGGGAACCCGGGGAGGTGCTCGTGGTCGGCTCCAGCACCCTCGGCCCGCTCGCACGGGTGTTCCTCGGCTCGAATGCCGCGAAGGTCGTCCGGCACTCCCCCGTGCCCGTGATCGTGGTGCCTCGCGGCGCCGCGATCCCGGAACCGGCGTGACGGCGGCCCGACAGATCCCTGATCCCGTCCGCGCCGCCGCGCGGACCCGACCCGAAGGAAGGCGGACATCATGCCGCACCCCCTGCTTGAGCTCCTCCCCGCCGACGCCTCGGTCGACCCCGACGGCACCCTGCGGATCGCGGGCTGCCGTGTCGACGACCTCGCCCGCGAGTTCGGCACCCCGGCGCTCATCGTGGACGAGGCGGCGCTGCGGGCGCGTGTGAGGGAGTACCGCACCGCCCTGACCTCGCGCCGCCCTGGTGCGCGCGTGGTGTTCGCGTCGAAGGCGTTCCCCGCGACGGCCGTGCAGCGCGTCATGGTCGAGGAGGGCCTCGGGTTGGACGTCGCCGGCGGCGGCGAGATCCTCAGCGGACTGCGTGCCGGCGTCGACCCGGCCCTCATGATCCTGCACGGCAACGCCAAGACCACGGAGGAGCTGCGCCTCGCCGTGGAGGCGGGCGTCGGCCTCGTGGTCGTCGACAACTCCGACGACGTGGACCGGCTCGAGCAGCTCGTGCCGGCGGGGCACGTGCAGGACGTGCTCGTGCGCATCGTCCCCGAGGTCGAGTCGTCCACGCACCCGCACGTGCAGACCGGCCAGCTCGGATCCAAGTTCGGCCTCACCGCGCCCGCGGCCGCCCTGCTCATCGCCCGGATCCAGGAGAGTCCGCGGCTGCGGATGCGGGGCGTGCACGCCCATGTCGGATCCCAGATCATGGATCCGGCCGAGCTCGCCGCCGCGGTCCCCGCGCTGGCAGCACTCGGCACGTTCGACGTGTACGACCTGGGCGGAGGGCTCGGTGCGCGCTACACGTATGACGAGCACCCGGCCTCGGTCGACGAATACGTCGAGACGCTGCTGGCCGCCGCGGATGCGCACTTGCCTGCGGAGGCGGAGATCATCATCGAACCCGGTCGCAGCCTGGTGAACGGCTCCGCCTTGACGCTGTACACCGTGACGACCGTGAAGCGCGACGCGCGCACCTTCGTCGCGGTGGACGGCGGGATGGGCGACAACCTCGAGGTGTCGCTGTTCCAGCAGCGCTACGAGGCGGCGCTCGCCGGGCGCCTGCAGGAGGACTCCGCGGAGGATGTGCTCGTGGTCGGCCGGCACTGCGAGTCCGGCGACGTGCTCATCGATCCGCTGCGCCTGCCCGAGGTGCAGGTGGGCGACCTGCTCGTGGTCGCCGCCACCGGCGCCTACACGCACACCATGGCGAACAACTACAACGGCTACCGGCGCCCTCCGGTCGTCTTCGTCCGCGACGGCGCCGCCCGCGCGGTCATCCGCCGCGAGACCTGGGACGACCTGTTCGCCCGCGACGTCTGACCGCGGTCAGAC
>JAFDWP010000191.1 GCA_018268435.1 Actinomycetota bacterium | reverse complement strand
GCCGGCCGCGGGCCGATGCGGATCCAGCCCGCCGCCTCGCCGTCGACGTACGCGACGATGCCGGGTGGAGGACCGGCGGCGATCTCGTCGCGCAGGATGCCGACGCGCTCCTGCTTGGTCGAGGCGTTCCAATCCTTGTTGCGCAGCACCGGCCAGACGCACTGGCAGGAGGCGCCGTCGCCGCCTCCGGTGAGGGCGCGCTGCACATCCTCCCACTCCGTGGGCGTCGCTGCCTTCGTCGTGATCGTGCTCATGCTCCGACCCTAGACGGGGCATCGGACATCCGCCGCGCCCGGACCGCGCGCGGTTTCGCGGACCCCTCGAGAGTCGGCTACGATGGGGGAGTTGCCCGCGCTTCGGCGCGGTCGTCCACGGGCTGTGGCGCAGCTTGGTAGCGCACTTGACTGGGGGTCAAGGGGTCGCAGGTTCAAATCCTGTCAGCCCGACATCTGCCCAGGTGAGAGAACTCTTCTCGCCTGGGCATCGTCGTATCCGCAGGGTCACGGCGCCGATGCGCGGCCAGAGGCCGCGGTGCATGCGGCGGCAGCCGCGCCGCGGCCCTTCCGCCGACCCCGCCGCGGTGGGACCATGGATCATGGCGACGGACGCCGGTGACGGCCCGACCGACGCGGCTCTGGCGCGCCGGCTGCAGATCCTCGCGACCGAGCACTGGGGACTGCTCGCCGCGCGCAGCACCGCGCAGAGCGAGGTGCTGACCCGCATCACCATCCACCTCACGCTGGTGTCCGCCGGGCTCGTGACGATCGGTCTCCTCGGTCAGGCCTCGCATTTCGCGGACTGGTTCCCTGCGGCCGCGCTCAGCATCCTCGGGTTCGTGGCCGCGGTCGGTCTGCTCACGATGATGCGCGTGCTGGCCGTCTCGGAGGAGGACTTCATGTACGTGACGGCGATGAACCGGATCCGGGCGGCGTACGCGGACCTCGATCGGGACGTGAGCGTTTACTTCCTGGACTCCGTGCACGACGACGAGCTGGGGATGCGGGTGACCTACTCGTTCTTCCGCCACCGCGGGTCCGCCGAGCAGATGCTGGGCTCGTCGACGATGCTGAGCATCCTCGTGAACGCGGTGGTGACGGGGATGTTCGCCGGCGGGCTCTGCGCCGCCGTCGGCGCCCCGGTGGGCGTCGCCGTCGCCGTCGGCGTGCTGATCGGACTCGTTGTGACGGTGGCGGCGAGCTGGTACGGCGGCTACCGCTACCTGTCCGCCTGGCGCACCTACGAGCCGCTGAGCCCGAGCGAGGAGCGGCCCCCGCACTGGCGCGTCGCGGGGAAGGCACCGAGGCGACTGCCGTAGCCCGCGCACCCGATAGGGTGACGCGGTGACGAAGGCTCAGGATCCGACCCGACCGCGACGAGGGACGACCTCGGTGGACGCCCCGCCGTGGCGGGAGCCGGGCATGCCCGCGCTGCTGATCATGACCACGTTCGCGTTCGCCGGGTTCGCGGTGCTGCTGCCGGTCGCTCCGATGCACATGGTGGCGCTCGGCGGCGACGAGTTCCTGGCCGGGCTGGTCAACGCGGTGCTCATGACGGCCACGATCCTCACGCAGATCTTCGTCGAGCGCCTGCGCGCCCGCCTCGGCTGGCGGGTCAGCCTCGCCCTCGCCTGCCTGCTGCTCGGTGCGCCCGCGCTGCTCGAGATCCTCGCCGACTCACCCGGGCAGGTGCTGGCGCTCGCCGCGGTGCGCGGCATCGGCTTCGGGATCATCACCGTCAGCGGCTCCTCCGCGATCGGTGCGCTGTTCCCGCCGGTCCGGCGGGGACGCGCGGTGGGTGCCTACGGTCTCGCCGTGGCGGGGTCCCAGCTGGTGCTCACCCCGATCGCGCCGTGGATCGCCGACACCGCGGGGATGCCGACCGCGCTGGCGGTGGCCGCCCTTCCGCTGCTCGGGATCCCGTTCGCGATCTCCGCGGGCGGGTCGATCACCCGGCACGCCCGGGCCGCGGCGGCCGCGCGCGCCGGCGCCCCCGAGCACCACGTCACGACCGGCGACGCCGTCGCGGAACGGCACGTGCTGCTGCGTCTCGCGCCGCCGATCCTCGCGCTAACCGCCGTCACCTGCGCGGGCGGCGCGATCACGACCTTCACCCCGCAGTACGTGCCGGACGCCGTGCTCACCGTCGTCTCGCTGTTCGTCTACACCGCCGCCGCGATGTTCGCCCGCTGGTTCGTCGGCGGTCTCGCCGACCGGCACGGGGCGCAGCCGTTCATCCTCCCGGGCCTGGGGATCGCGACCGTCGGTCTCGCGGCGATCGCGGCGAGCATCTCGGGGATCGCGGGATCCCTGACCCCGGTCCTGCTCCTGGGCGGTGCCGTGCTCGTCGGCACGGCGTTCGGGGTCATGCAGAACGTCACGCTGGTGCGGGCCTTCGATCTCGCCGGGGAGCACGCGCGCGGCGTCGCGAGCACCGCCTGGAACGTCGCCTTCGACGCGGGCACGGGCATCGGCGCCCTCGCGATCGGGGCGCTCGCGGCGGGGACGTCGTTCACGCTGTCGTTCGTCGCCCTCGCCGGGGTGAGCGCCGCGGTCGCCGTGGCGCTGCTGCTCGTCGGCGAAGGGCCGCGCAGGGCGATCGCCTGACAGCCGTGCAGGCGCCCCGCTGGCACCCGGAGGCACCGGCCCGCCCGCGCCGCTTCGCCCGCTACTCGTAGCGGAGCGCCTCGATCGGATCCAGCCGGGAGGCGCGGCGCGCCGGCAGGGTGCCGGCGAGGAAGCTGATGAGCATCACGACGAGCATGATGCTGAGCACGGACGCCGCCGAGAACTGCAGCAGATGCAGGCCGGGCAGGTCGGAGAGCAGCGTCGCCGAGAGCCGGTTGCTGATCAGCGTGCCCAGGCCGATCGCGGCCAGAGCGCCGATCGCGCTGCCCAGGAGGCCGATGAACACGGCCTCCAGGCTGAACAGCGCGAACACCCGGCCGCCGCCCATGCCCATCGCCTTCATCAGGCCGATCTCGCGGGTGCGCTCCTGCACGCTCATGAGCAGGGTGTTCACGATGCCGAACCCGGCGGCGATCAGGGCGATCACGGCGAAGGCATCCAGCACGCCGACGATCCCGTTGACCACGGTCAGTACGCTGCCGAGCTGGTCGGCGACGGTCATGCCGGTGAATCCGGCCTTCGTCAGCGCCGACTTGATCGCGGAGATCTGCTGCGGCGTGGCGTTCGCGGCGAACGTCGCCGTGGCGCTGCCGTACCCCGGGGTGACCGATGCCGGGCGGCCGGTCGCCTGAGCCGTCTGCAGCGCCGCGCGCAGCGGGTCGTTCAGCGAGGCGCCGGAGGAGAACAGTGTGGCGTTCTGGATCCCCACCACCGTGGCGGTGACCTCGTGCATGGTTCCCAGGTAGTCCTTGATCCCGATGGTGACGGTCCGGCCGATCGCGTCCTGCGCCGAGCCGAGACCCAGGTTGCCGAGATAGGTGGTGGGCAGCATGATCTGGTTCCCGCTCTCGGCGCCGTCGAG
>JAFDWP010000190.1 GCA_018268435.1 Actinomycetota bacterium | reverse complement strand
GTCGAGGTGCTTCGGCAGCGGCAGCTGAACGATGTACCCGTGGCAGGCCGGGTCGGCGTTGAGCTCGTCGATCAGCGCCTCGACCTCCGCCTGGGTGGCGTCGGCGGGCAGCTCGCGCTGGATCGAGTTCATCCCGATCGCCTCGGACTGCTTGTGCTTCATCCCCACGTACAGCTGCGAGGCCGGGTCGGCCCCCACCAGCACCGTGCCGATGCCGGGGACGATCCCCTTCTCCTTCAGCACGGCGACCCGCTCGGCGAGCTCGGCCTTGATCTCGGCCGCGGCCGCCTTGCCGTCGAGGATCCGAGCCGTCACTGCTGCAGGTCCGGGTAGAGCGGGAAGGCGCCGGCGAGCGCGTCGATGCGGGCCCGCAGCGCGTCGACATCGGCGCCGGGCTGCAGCGCGAGCGCGATGACGTCGGCGACCTCGGTGAACTCCGCGTCGCCGAAGCCGCGCGTGGCGAGCGCGGGGGTGCCGATGCGCAGCCCCGAGGTGACCATCGGCGGGCGCGGGTCGTTCGGGACGGCGTTGCGGTTCACGGTGATGTGGATCTCGTGCAGGAGGTCCTCCGCCTGCTTGCCGTCGATCTCGGCGTCGCGCAGGTCGACGAGCACGAGGTGCACGTCGGTGCCGCCCGAGCGGACCGCGATGCCGGCGTCCTTGACGTCCTGCTGCGAGAGGCGCTCCGCGATGATCGCGGCGCCGCGCAGCACGCGCTCCTGGCGCTCCTTGAACTCCGGGGTGCCGGCGATCTTGAACGCGGTGGCCTTGGCGGCGATCACGTGCATGAGCGGGCCGCCCTGCTGGCCTGGGAAGACGGCGGAGTTGATCTTCTTCGCGATCTCGGGGTCGTTCGTGAGGATGAAGCCGGAGCGGGGGCCGCCGATGGTCTTGTGCACGGTGGACGAGACGACGTGCGCGTGCGGCACCGGGTTCGGGTGCAGCCCGGCCGCGACGAGGCCGGCGAAGTGCGCCATGTCGACCCAGAGCAGCGCGCCCACCTCATCGGCGATCGCGCGGAACGCGGCGAAGTCCAGGGTGCGCGGGTAGGCGGACCAGCCGGCGATGATGACCTTCGGCTTGTGCTCGATCGCGAGACGGCGCACCTCGTCCATGTCGATGGTCGAGGTCTCGGGGTTCACGCCGTACGCGACGATGTCGTACAGGCGGCCGGAGAAGTTGATCTTCATGCCGTGCGTGAGGTGACCGCCCTGGTCCAGGGACAGGCCGAGCAGGGTGTCGCCGGGACGGGCGATCGCGTGCAGCACGGCCGCGTTCGCGGTCGCACCCGAGTGCGGCTGGACGTTGGCGAACTCGGCGCCGAACAGCTCCTTGGCGCGGGCGATCGCGAGCTCCTCGGCGACGTCGACCTCCTCGCAGCCGCCGTAGTAGCGGCGGCCCGGGTAGCCCTCGGCGTACTTGTTCGTCAGCACCGACCCCTGCGACTGCAGCACGGAGACGGGGACGAAGTTCTCCGAGGCGATCATCTCGAGGAAGGTCTGCTGGCGCTTCAGCTCCCGGTCGAGGACCTGGGCGATCTCGGGATCCACCTCGGAGAGGGGCGCGTTGAAGAAACGGTCGGTCATGGCATGCTCCTTTGACGGTTGCGAAGAGAAGGGTGCTCATCGGCCCAGGCGCGCGGTCGAATCCATGACGGTCGCTCCCCGGTGGTGACCCACCCAGACGCCAGTCGCGACAGCATGAGCCTACCCGATCGGCCTGCGGATCCGCGGGTCGTGACGGACGGGATGCCCTTGTATCACGCGCGCCCCGAGGGGTATGAAGGTGCTCGAGGGGTTCAGAGAGGCGCGGATGCGGGATGGCCCGGATCGGCTCCCGCGCCCGACGCAGCATTCTCCCTGACGCATTGATGATCGCCCGTTCGAGGAGCATGTCGATGAAGAGAATGCTGATGACGACCGCAGGACTGGTCCTGGTGATGCTGACGGCGGCGTGCACCGCGACTCCGGGGGGCGCGACCACATCGGCCTCGTCCGCGCAACCGGCTCCGCGCCCGACCGTGCCCGCCGCGTACACGCCGGTCCTGGTGCAGCAGCTGGGCGCCCCGACCATGCCGTTCAAGGGTTCGGACGGCAAGTACCACATCCTCTACGACCTGCAGCTGACGAACGCCGCCGCCACCGTGCCTGCCGACATCCAGAAGGTCGAGGTGGTGGACGGCGCGGACTCGAAGACCGTGCTCGCCACGCTCTCCGGCACCGCGTTCGTGGATCCGACGTGCACCTACGGCGACTGCAACCGGCTGCGGACCCTGCCCTCCCGTCCTGCGGTGGACACCGTGATCCCGCCGCAGCAGGCGCGCGCGCTGCTCGTGGAGATCGTGCTCGACTCCCTCGAGCACGCGCCGGCCTACGTGCTGAACCGGCTGCAGATCACCGGCGCGGCGAATCCGGGAGCGAAGGAGGCGACCCCGATGACCTACTTCGCCGCTCCGATCAACGTCTCGGCGGGCACGGCACGGGTGATCGCCGCGCCGGTCATGGGCACGAACTGGGTCGCGATGAACGGATGCTGCGATATCGGTCTCGCCCATGTCTCCGCGCTGCAACCGTTCAGCGGCGCGCTCGCGAACAGCCAGCGCTTCGCGATCGACTGGATCCGCACGAATGACGCAGGGGAGTTCTTCCAGGGCGACAAGACCCAGAACGAGAGCTACTTCGCCTACGGTCAGGAGATCCATGCCGTCGCGGACGGCACGATCTCCTCGACGCTGGACGAGATGCCGGCGAACGCACCGGGCGTGCTCCCCGCCAACGACCCCGCGGTGGCGAAGACGATCACCGTCGACAACGTCGACGGCAATCACATCGTGCAGGATCTGGGCGGCGGCGTGTGGGCGATGTACGCGCACCTGCAGAAGGGTTCGCTCCTGGTGAAGCCCGGCGACAAGGTGCACGCGGGGCAGGTGATCGCCAAGCTCGGCAACACCGGCAACTCCAACGCGGCGCACCTGCACTTCCAGCTCATGAACGGACCGAACCTGGTGGGCAGCGACAGCGTGCCGTACGTGCTGAAGGACTTCGACTACGCGGGCTACGTCACCGCGCAGCGTCTGCTCGATGCCGACTTCTACCTCAGCGGCACCTACTTCGAGAACCACACGGCCACGACCCAGTCCCGCAAGGACGAGCTCCCGATGGCGGGCAGCATCGTCAACATTCCGACCGGACCCTGAGCAGGCGGCCGCAGGGCGTGACGGGGGAAGCGCGATAGGTTTTGTTCATGGTCCTGCATGATGCACTGCCGCTCATCCCCTTCCCCACCTCCGTGAACCTCGGCGAGGGATCCGTGCCGATCCGATCCCTCCGGGTCGACGGCCCCCCGGAGACGGCGGCGCTGCTGCGCTCCGATCTCGTCGCCGTGCTCGGAGACGAAGCCCTCGCCGACGACGGCCTCCCGATCGACCTCGCCGTCGAACCGGGCACCGGCCCCGCGGAGTCCTACACGCTCGACGTCACGGCCGAGGGCATCCGCATCGCGGGGCAGGACGCGGCGGGCCTGTTCCACGGCACCCGCACCCTGCTGCAGCTGCTGGACCACGACGACGCCGGCGCAGCGGTGCCCGCCGTTCGCATCGAGGACCGGCCACGGTTCGGCTATCGCGGCGTCATGCTCGACGTCGCCCGGCACTTCTTCTCCGTCCCCGACGTGCAGCGCTGGATCGACCGTGCGGCGGCACTGAAGTACAACCACCTGCACCTGCACCTCACGGACGACCAGGGCTGGCGCATCGAGATCGCGGCGTGGCCCCTGCTGACCGCGCGCGGTGCGGACGGCGACGCGACCGGCGGCCCGGGCGGCTTCTACACGAAGGCCGACTATCGCGAGATCGTCGCCTATGCGGCGGCACGCCACATCACGGTCGTGCCGGAGGTCGATCTGCCCGGGCACACCCACGCGATCGGGCTGGGCTACCCCGACCTCGTCGAGCAGCCGACGCTCACCGACGCGAACATCGCGGAGGCGGCCCGGCTGAACCAGCCGCTGCCGGTGCACGGCGAGCAGTACGCCGGCTGGGGCGTCGGGCACTCCTCGGTGCGCATCCACGAGGAGCGCACGTACGATCTGGTCCGCGATGTGCTCGGCGAGCTCGCAGAGCTGACCCCCGGCCCGTATCTGCACATCGGCGGCGACGAGTGCCTGGGCACGCCGGCCGCCGACTTCGCGCTGTTCTTCGCCCGTGCCGGCCGTCTCGCCGCCGACACCGGGAAGACCCCCGTCGCCTGGCACGAGGCGGGCGCGGTCGACGAGCTCACCCCGGGCATGGTCGGCCAGTACTGGGGCTCCGCCGACCCGAAGGGCGACCATGCCGAACACGCACGCCGATTCGTCGAACGCGGCGGCGCGCTGATCCTCTCCCCGTCCGACCGCGCCTATCTCGACATGAAACCGCGCGCCGACCACCCCCGCGGGCTGGCGTGGGCGGGGATCGTGCCGCTGCGCACCGCCTACGACTGGGATCCCGCGCAGGTGGTCGACGGCGTCGCGGCCGAGGCGATCCTCGGCATCGAGGCGCCGCTGTGGACGGAGTCCGTCACGACGCTCGCCGAGGCCGACGGCCTCGCCTTCCCGCGCATCGCCGCGCAGGCGGAGATCGGCTGGTCGGCGCAGAATGGTCCGGAGCGCTCGTGGGAGTCGTTCCGCGCGCGGGTCGCACGACG
>JAFDWP010000018.1 GCA_018268435.1 Actinomycetota bacterium | reverse complement strand
GCCGGGGCAGTGCCTGCGCACCTGGCTGCGCGACCAGGGCTCCTACGGCGTGAAGAAGGGCTGCGACGGCGGCGACTGCGGCGCGTGCACCGTGATCGTCGACGGCGCGGCCGTGCACAGCTGCGTGTATCCGGCGCACCGCGCGGCAGGGCGCGACATCGTGACCGTGCAGGGCCTCGGCACCCCGGAGGATCCGCATCCGGTGCAGGAGCGGTTCCGCCGCGCGGCCGGCTTCCAGTGCGGCTTCTGCACCGCCGGCATGGTGTGCACGGTGGCAGCGATGCCGGAGGGCGCCGAGGCCGACCTCGACCGCACGCTCAAGGGCAACATCTGCCGGTGCACCGGCTACCGCGCGATCGAGGACGCCGTGCGCGGCACCATGAACATCGACGATCGCGCCGGCGGCGTAGGCCGCGCGACCGGCGCCCCCGCGGCGACCGGCGTCGTGACGGGCACCGTCCGGTACACGATGGACATCGACCCCGCCGAGCTGCCCGCGCCGCTGCTGTACGCCGCCGTGGTGCGCAGCCCGCACCCCCACGCGCGCGTGATCCGGATCGACGCGTCGCGCGCCCTCGCGGCGGACGACGTCGTGCGCGTGCTCAGCCGCGACGACGCCCCGACGGCGCCATTCTCCACCGCCCAGCACGAGATCGAGCAGGACGACCCCGCCGACACCCGCGTGTTCGACGAGTACGTGCGCTTCGTCGGGCAGCGCGTGGCCCTGGTCGTCGCCGAGTCGCAGCGCGCGGCCGACCGCGCCGCGCGGCTCATCGACGTCAAGTACGAGATCCTGCCGGCGAACACGGATCCAGAACGCGCCGACGCCCCAGGCACCGTCGCGCTGCACGGCCCCGCCTCCCCCGGCGGCCGACGCGCTCACGAGGCCGGACGTGTGACGGAGAGTCCCGAGGGCGTCGCCCGCCCCGACGACAACATCGTCGTCGAGCTTCACTCCGAGGTGGGCGACCTGGAGGCGGCTCTCGCCGGATCCGCCGTCGTCGAGGAGCGCACCTTCCACACGCACCGCGTCTCGCACACCGCCCTCGAGACGCACGGCTCGATCGCCTGGCAGGATCCGGACGGACGCTGGGTCGTGCGCAGCAGCACCCAGGTGCCGTTCCTCGCGCGGCGCACCCTGGCCCGCGTCTTCGGCATCGACAGGGAGAGGCTGCGCGTCTACTCCGCCCGGGTCGGCGGCGGTTTCGGCGGCAAGCAGGAGGTGTTCACCGAGGACCTGGCACTGCTGGCGACGATGGCCACCGGCCGCCCGGTGCGCGTGGAGTTCTCCCGCAAGGAGGTGCTCACGGCGACGAGCGTGCGGCACCCGTTCCGGATCCGCGTGCGGATGGGCGCGACCGCCGACGGGCGGATCACCGGCATCGGCGTCGACGTGCGCTCGAACACCGGCGCCTACGGCAACCACGGCCCCGGGGTGATGTTCCACGGCGTGGGCGAGTCGATCGCGGTGTACCGCGCCGATGCGAAGAGGATCGACGCCGACGTCGTCTACACGAACACGGTGCCGTCCGGCGCGTTCCGCGGCTACGGTCTCAGCCAGATGATCTTCGCGATCGAGTCGACCGTCGATGAGCTCGCCCGCCGACTGGGACAGGATCCGCTCGCCTTCCGCACGACGAACCTCATCGGACCGGACGACGCGATGGTCGCCGCGCACGAGGAGCCCGACCTCGTCATCGGCAGCTACGGCCTCGACGAGTGCGTGCGGATCGTGCGGGACGGGCTGGAGCGCACGCGGGAGCAGGACGGATCCGGCCTCGCCGCCGGCTGGCGGATCGGCGAGGGATCCGCGGTGGCGATGATCGCGACCGTCCCGCCGCGCGGGCACCACTCGCACGTGACGATCCGGCTCGAGCCGGACGGCGCGTTCGGGCTCGACGTCGGCACGGCGGAGTTCGGCAACGGCACGTCCACGGTGCACCAGCAGATCGCGGCGACCGTGCTGCAGACCACGACCCGCGTCGTGCGGCTGCGCCAGGCCGACTCCGACCTGGTGCCGCATGACACCGGCGCGTTCGGCTCGACCGGCACCGTCGTGGCCGGCCGCGCGACGCACGCGGCGGCGACCGCACTGGCCGCGCGGATCCTGTCCCGGGCGGCCGAGCTGCTCGACGCCCCGGTGGCCGAGTGCGTGCTCGCCGGTGGCCGTGTGCTGCGCGGCGAGCAGTCGATCACCCTGGCCGACCTCGCCGCCGATGCCGAGCGTCGAGGGGAGCCGCTCGAGGAGAAGGGGTACTGGGGCGGCACGCCGCGGTCGGTCGCCTTCAACGTGCAGGGATTCCGCATCGCGATCGACGAGGGCACGGGGGAGCTGCGGATCCTGCGGTCGATCCACGCCGCCGACGCCGGCGTCGTGGTGAACCCCGAGCAGTGCCGCGGCCAGGTCGAGGGCGGCATCGCCCAGGGCATCGGCGCCGCGCTGCACGAGATCGTGCGGGTGGACGGGGGCGGGACGGTGGTTTCGGACATCCTGCGCCAGTACCACGTGCCCACGTTCGCCGACATCCCGCGCTCCGAGGTGCACTTCGCTCAGACCTCGGACGTGCTCGGGCCGCTCGGCGCGAAGTCGATGAGCGAGTCGCCGTTCAATCCGATCGCCCCGGCGCTGGCCGCCGCGATCCGTGACGCCGCCGGCATCCGCATGACCGAGACGCCGTTCACGCGCGACCGGATCCACGCCGCGATCCTGGCCCGAGATGAGCGCTCAGTCGCCGCGCCATCCGTCGCCGAGCGGTCAGTTTCCGGGCCGCCGGTCGCTGAGCTTGTCGAAGCGCCCGGCCCACGACCGCAGGTCCCTTCGACAAGCTCAGGGACCGGTGTGACAACGACCGGCGCCGGACGATCGTGATCCGCCGGCATCCGCACGCGATCGTGCTCGCCGCGGGCACGGGCAGCCGGCTCGGCCGCGGGCCCAAGGCGCTGCTGCCCTGGCGGGGCGAGGTGCTCGCCACCCGGGCGGCCCGGGCCGCGGTGGAGGCCGGCTGCACGGTGACCGTCGCCGTCGGACCCGCCGGACGCACCGTGCAGAGCTGGCTGCGCGCCCGCTGCCCCGCGGCGAGCGTCGTGACGGTGCGCGAGGCGCACCTCGGGATGTCCGCCTCGCTGCGCGCGGCCGTGCTGCCGCTCGTGGTCACCGACGCGCCACCGGACGTCGTGGTCGTGCTCCTCGTGGACCAGCCGGGAGTCGACGCGCCCGTGATCCGACGGCTGCTGGAGGCGCACGTGCCGGGCCATGCGACCCGCGCGATGTGGGACGGCGTGCCGGGCAACCCCGTCGTGTTCGACACCGCGGATCTGTGCTCCGCGGCGGCCCTCGCCACCGGGGACGCCGCCGCGCGCGCCTGGATCGCGCAGAACCGGCACCGCGTGGACGACGTGGAGTGCGGCGATCTCGGCCGCGGCGACGACATCGACGAGCCCGCGGACCTCATCTCCTGGCCCGAGCTGCGGCTCCCCCGCTGACCCGGTTCCTGAGCGAGAAGCACAGCGGACCCGCGCCCTTCGTCTCGCTCCGCTCGCTCAGGGACCACCCTCCCCCAACCCCCACGCCCTTCGACTCGCTCCGCTCGCTCAGGGACCACCCTCCCCAATCCCCACGCGCTTCGTCTCGCTCCGCTCGCCCGCGAGCCCGCCCCCCCACCCCACGCCGAAGCCCCCGGCCCTGTGCAGGTCGGGGGCTTCGGTGACGCGAGGTCAGTGCGGCAGCAGGGCCTCCACCGGGCCGCGCACGAAGTAGAGCGCGAAGCCGGCGGCGACGACCCACATCAGCCAGTGCACCTTGCGGGCCCGTCCGGACAGCGCGTTCACGAGCGCCCAGGAGATGAAGCCGACGCCGATGCCGTTGGCGATCGAGTAGGTCAGCGGCATCGTGACGATGGTCAGGAACGCCGGCAGCGCGACCGCGAACTTGTCGAACTTGATCTCGCGGATCTGGCCCATCATCATCGCACCGACGACCACCAGCGCCGCGGATCCGACCTCGATCGGCACCACCAGGGTGAGCGGCGTGAGGAACATCGACAGCAGGAACAGCACGCCGACCACGAGCGAGGCGAGCCCGGTGCGGGCGCCCTCGCCGATGCCGGAGGCGCTGTCGACGTAGACCGTGTTCGAGGAGGTCGAGGTCACACCGCCGGCGACGGCGCCGAAGCCCTCGACGACGAACGCGGAGCGCAGCCGCGGGAACGTGCCGTCCTTGTACGCCAGGCCGGCGTTCTTCGCGAGCCCCGTCATCGTCCCCATCGCGTCGAAGAAGTTCGAGAACACCAGGGTGAACACGAGCATCGTCGCGGACAGCGCGCCGATGCGGCCGAAGGCGCCGAACAGGTCGAACTGGCCGACGAGGCCGAAGTCCGGAATGGTCACCCACGTGCTGGGCAGCTGCGGGATGGTCATGTGCCAGCCGTTCGGGTCCTTGACGGACGGCCCGAGCTGCAGCACGGCCTGGGCGATGATCGCGATGATCGTGGTCGCCACGATGCCGATCAGGATGCCGCCCGGAACCTTGCGGGCGACGAGGATCGCGATGACGACGACGCCCAGCAGGAAGATCAGCGTCGGCACGGACGTGATGGATCCGTCGTTGCCGAGCTGCACCGGGGGCCCGGCCGGGGTGCGGTTGACGAAGCCGGAGTCGACGAAGCCGATGAAGGCGATGAAGAGGCCGATGCCGACCGTGATCGCGGCCTTGAGTGCCTGAGGCACGGCCTTGAAGATGGCCGTCCGGATGCCGGTGGCCCCGAACAGCACGATCAGCACGCCGTTGATGACGACGAGGCCCATGGCCTCCTGCCAGGTCACCTGGCCGACGACCGAGACGGCGAGGAACGAGTTGATGCCCAGGCCCGCGGCGAGCGCGAACGGGAGGCGGGCGATCACACCGAAAAGGATCGTCATCACGCCGGCGGTGAGGCCGGTCGCTGCGCCGATCTGCGCGGCCTGCAGCGCGTGGTCCGCGACATCCTTGGTCCCGCCGAGGATCAGCGGGTTCAGGATCACGATGTAGGCCATCGTGACGAAGGTCACGATGCCGCCGCGGAGCTCGCGGCCGATCGTGGAGCCGCGGCGGGTGATCTCGAAGAACTTGTCGAACGCGTTCTTCGGTTCCGCGTCCACGGTGGTGCTGGTGCCGGTCGCCAGTGGCGGCAGGTTCTCCTCGCTGCGGGAGAACAGCCCCACTTCGGGGTTGCCTTCCGCTTCCGGCGTGGGAGTGGGTGACGTCATTGTCTGCTCCTGATCTCTTTCGGGTGTCGGTCAGTACTCGATGCGGGTCGTGGTGAGGTTCCACTCGGTGAAGGGCGCGACGCGCTCTTCGGCGGGCAGGGCGATGTCGGCGACGGGCATGATCGCCCGGTCCTCGTCTCCCCCTTCGAAATAGCGGTAGAACACCGCGTCGTCGAAGCCGGCATCGGCCGCATCGTCGCGGTTCGCCGCGAAGTACACGCGGTCGATGCGCGCCCACAGCGATGTGGCGAGGCACATCGGGCACGGCTCGCAGCTCGTGTAGAGGGTGGCGCCGGAGAGGTCGAACGTGCCGAGCTGCTGGCACGCGTTGCGGATCGCGGTCACCTCGGCGTGGGCCGAGGGATCGAGGTTCGCGGTGACCCGGTTGACGCCCTCGAACACCCGACCGTCGGCGGAGACGATGAGGGCGCCGAACGGACCTCCGGCGTTTCGG
Source organism: Actinomycetota bacterium (assembly GCA_018268435.1). GTDB lineage: Bacteria > Actinomycetota > Actinomycetes > Actinomycetales > Microbacteriaceae > Microbacterium. The sequence continues at coordinate 5,025 of JAFDWP010000018.1, read as the reverse complement.
ACGTTGTCCGTGGCCAGGGCGACCGCCTGGGCGAGATACTCGGCCGGCGTCGTCCCCGCAGCGGACGAGGGGGCACTGTTCTGGGAGGGCACAGAGGTGCTGTTCATGGAGAGCTTCCTTGCTGTCGTCGCAGTGATACGGCTTCCGGTCGGACCCTTCGTCGGGCCGTTCCTCGAGATAAGTACGTCGAACCGCTAGGTTGTCATCCCGCCTCCGGCTGTCGATAGGCCTCGGGCTGGAATGACAGTAACAGCCCCCATCGCCGCCGTCCAGACTTTTTTGGAATCCTGATTCCACATTGCGATATTCTCGCTTGAATCGCCGCATCCGCGGCGCTATTGTCGCTTCTATGACGCAATATCGGATCCGAGAGGCCGCGGCCCTCCTCGGCGTGAGCGATGACACGGTGCGCCGGTGGGCGGCCGACGGCATCCTGACGCTGTCCACCGACGCGACAGGGCACCAGGTCGTGCCCGGTCCCGAGCTCGCCGAACGCGCCCAGGCGCTCGCGAGCGAACCGGATCCCGGCGACGACATCGTGCGCAGCGCGCGCAACCGCTTCGTCGGGCTCGTCACCGCCGTGCGGATCGACGGGCTGATGGCTCAGATCGAGCTGCAGAGCGGCCCGCACCGCATCGTCTCGCTGATGAGCTCCGAGGCCGCCGAGGACCTCGGTCTCGAGGTCGGCAGCAAGGCCGTCGCCGTCACCAAGGCCACCATGATGATCATCGAAGCCGAAAGGGCCTGACCCGCATGACCCCGAACCGACTCCGCCTGCCCGCGATCGCGGCCACCGTGCTCGCCGCGGCGCTGGCGCTCACCGCCTGCTCGAGCGCCGCCTCCCCCGCCACGACGTCGTCTCCGACCGCGACCGCGGCCGCCTCGTCCGTGAGCGGCGAGCTGACGGTCTTCGCCGCGGCCTCGCTGAGCAAGGCGTTCGACGAGATCAGCACGCAGTTCGAGGCCGACAACCCGAAGGTGCACGTCAACCCGATCACCTACGACGGATCCTCGACGCTCGCGACGCAGATCGTCGAGGGCGCGCCCGTCGACGTGTTCGCCTCCGCCGACCAGAAGAACATGGACAAGGTCACGCAGGCCTCGCTCGCCGGCGACGCCCCGGTGTTCACCACGAACGTGCTGCAGATCGCGGTCGCGCCGGGCAACCCGCTGAAGGTGAAGGATCTGTCCTCGCTCGCCGACCCCACCGTCAAACTGGTGCTCTGCGCGCCCGCCGTGCCGTGCGGCAACGCGGCCAAGACGCTGTTCGACGCGGCCGGTGTCACCGTCACACCGGTCAGCGAGGAGCAGAACGTCACCGCCGTGCTCGCGAAGGTCAAGGCGGGTGAGGCCGATGCCGGCCTCGTCTACACGACCGACGTGAAGGCCGCCGGATCCGCCGTGGCCGGCGTCGCCATCGCGGGCGCCGACAAGGCCGTGAACAAGTACCCCATCACCGTGCTGAAGGCGTCGAAGAACCCCGAGGCGGCGGCTGCGTTCCAGGAGTTCGTGCTGTCGGCAAAGGGCCAGAAGATCCTCAAGGATCTCGGGTTCGGCGGGGAATGAGGACGGGGGGACGGAGGGAACCGCGCGCGGCGTCGGAGGCGACGACCGCGCGCGGTGCCGTCCCGCCCCCACGCGGCAGGCATCTCCCGGCCTGGCTGCTGATCCCGGCGCTGATCGCCGTGCTGCTGCTGGTGCTGCCGTTCGTCGCGCTGCTGGTGCGGCTCGACTGGACCACCGTGCCGGCGGCGATCACGACGCCGGCGGCGCTCCAGGCACTCGGGCTGTCGCTCGCGACCGCCACGATCGCCACCGCGATCTGCGCGCTGCTCGGGGTGCCGCTCGCCATCGCGATGGCCCGCAGCCCCGCGTGGCTCGCGGCCGTGCTGCGCACCCTCACCACGCTGCCGCTGGTGCTGCCGCCGCTGGTCGGCGGCATCGCGCTGCTCTCCCTGCTCGGACGCAACGGCCTGCTCGGCGGGGTGCTGGCGGTGGCCGGCATCCGGATCCCGTTCACGACCGCCGCCGTCGTGATCGCGCAGGCGTTCGTGGCCCTGCCGTTCCTGGTGATCTCGATCGAGGGAGCCCTGCGCGCGATCGGCACAGAGCACGAGCGCGTCGCCGCCGGTCTGGGCGCGAACCGGTTCACGGTGTTCCGCCGGGTGACCCTGCCGCTGGCCGCGCCGGGGCTCGTCGCCGGCACCGTGCTGTGCTTCGCCCGGGCGCTCGGCGAATTCGGCGCGACCGCGCTGTTCGCCGGCAATGCCGCCGGCGTCACCCGCACCATGCCGCTCGCGATCTACACGGCGTTCAACGGCGCGGGCGTCGAGGAGGACACCGCCATCGCCCTCTCGCTCATGCTCATCCTTGTCGCGATCGCGGCGCTCGTGCTGGTGCGCGGCTGGCGACCGGGGGCGGTGCGATGAAGGTCGATCTGCTCGCGCAGCGTGGAGCCTTCGCGCTGTCCGCCGCGTTCGACGCGACGCCGGGCGAGATCCTCGCCGTGATCGGCCCCAACGGATCCGGCAAGTCCACGCTGCTCGACGCGATCGCCGGGATCCTGCCCGTGCACGGCTCGATCGAGGTCGCCGGGCGCGTGCTGGACGGACCGTCACCGTCGTCGGACGTGCCGGGTTCCCGCGGCGCGACGCGCCGGGTGCATGTGCCGCCCGAGCGTCGGCGCATCGCGCTGCTCGGACAGCGCCCGCTGCTGTTCCCGCACCTGACCGTGCGCGAGAACGTGGCCTTCGGTCCGCGCGCACAGGGCGTCACCCGCGCCGAGGCCCGGCGGCGTGCCGACCGGCGGCTGGAGGAGGTGGGGCTCGGCGGGCTCGCTGCGCGCCGGCCCGTGCAGCTCTCCGGCGGGCAGCAGCAGCGCGCGGCGATCGCCCGCGCCCTCGCGTCCGAGCCGGACGCCCTGCTGCTGGACGAGCCCTTCGCCGCGCTCGACGCGCCCTCGGCGGCACAGGCCCGGCGGCTCGTGGCCGAGCAGCAGGGCGACTCGGCGGGGCTGAATGGCCGCCGCGCGATCCCGATCGTGCTGGTCACGCACGACCCCATGGACGCGCTGATCCTCGCCGCGCGCACGCTCGTGATGAACGACGGCGCCGTCGTGCAGTCCGGGCCCACCGCCGAGGTGCTCGGGCATCCGCGCTCGGAGTTCGTCGCCGCGCTCGCCGGCGTGAACCGCCTCGAGGCGGTCGGCACCGGCGACGGCGCGGTGCGGACCGCGGGCGGACTCGTGCTGCGCGGCCGCGGGGACGCGCTGCCCGCGGGCGCGGCCGGCAGCGTCGTGTTCTCGCCGGGATCCGTGCGGGTGGATGCCGCCGAGCCGACGGTGCGTGCGGGCGCCGAGGCGGGATCCGGGCCGAACCGGTGGTCCGGACGAGTGACGGAGCTGGATCCGGTCCCCGGAGGCATCCGGCTGCACGTCGCCGAGCACCCCGGTGTCGCCGTGGACTGCCCGTCCACGCACGCCGTGACGCTCGGCCTGCGCCCGGGCCGGCGGCTGTCGTTCCACATCGAGGAGGCCGACGTCTCGGTGCGCACCGACCACCCCGGCCCCTGAGCGAGTCCAGGGGCCGGGATGCACCGGCACGGATCCCGCACAGCCGCGCCGGTGCTACCGTTGCGACTCGAAAGGAGGCCGACCGATGTCACCCACGCGACTGCCGTCGTCCGGCGTCCTGGACACCCGCGACCGCCCTCTCCGGGATCTGCGGATCTCGGTCACGGACCGGTGCAACTTCCGTTGCGTGTACTGCATGCCGCGCGAGGTCTTCGGCCGCGACTATGCATTCCTCGAACGGCATGAACTCCTCACCTTCGAGGAGATCGAGCGGATCGCGCGCGCCGCGCTCGCGAACGGCGTGCGCAAACTCCGCCTCACCGGCGGCGAGCCGCTGCTGCGCCGGGGCCTCGAAGACCTGGTCGCCCGCCTGGCCGCGCTGCGCACGCTCGACGGCAGGAAGCCCGAGATCGCGCTGACGACCAACGGATCCGCCCTCGCCGTCAAGGCCGAGGCCCTGAAGGCGGCGGGCGTCGACCGCGTCACCGTCTCCATCGATTCCCTGGACGATGAGCTGTTCCGGCGCATGAACGACGTGGACTTCCCAGTCGCCCGCGTCCTGAACGGCATCGACGCGGCGCGGGCCGCGGGTATGCCCGTGAAGCTCAACACGGTGGTCAAGCGCGGGCTCAACGACGGGGAGGTCCTGAGCCTCGCCGAGCACTTCCGCGGCAGCGGCCATGTGCTGCGCTTCATCGAGTACATGGACGTCGGCGCCACCAACGGCTGGAGCCTGGACGAGGTGGTCCCGTCGGCGGAGATCGTCGCGACGATCTCCGAGCGCTTCCCCCTCGAGCCGGTCGCGCCCTCGGCTCCCGGCGAGACCGCGAAACGCTGGCGGTACGTCGACGGCGCGGGCGAGATCGGCGTGATCTCGTCGGTCACCAACGCGTTCTGCGGCACCTGCAACCGGGCCCGGATCTCCACCGAGGGACGCCTGTTCACCTGCCTGTTCGCGACCGAGGGCCACGACCTGCGCGCCCTGCTGCGCGGTGGTGCCGATGACGCCGAACTCACGGCGACGCTCGCCCGGATCTGGGGCGGGCGCGACGACCGCTACTCCGAGATCCGCGCGAGCCTCACACCCGAGCTGCGTGCCGACCGGCACCGCATCGAGATGAGCTACATCGGCGGCTGAGCCCGGGCGCCCTTCGTCTCGTCGCTGCGCTCCTCGCTCAGGGACCGGCGTGAGTTCCTGAGCGAGCGCCGCGAGACGAAGGACCCGTGTGGTCGCCCGCACGCCGGGGCCCGCCCGGCCCTCCTCTCACCGACACCCCCTCTGCGGATCCACACCCCCTCTGAGATGCGTCCCTGCGAGGGGGTCTCGGTCGCCAGAGGGGGTGTCGAGGCAGGTGGGCGCCTGACCCCGAGCCCGATCGTCAGAGGCCGACCCACTCCGAGACGCCGTCGACGTAGTGCTGCCGCTTCCAGATCGGCACGCCGCGCTTGATCTC
>JAFDWP010000189.1 GCA_018268435.1 Actinomycetota bacterium | reverse complement strand
TGGGCACGACCGCAGGACGGGCACGAGACGATCTCGAGCTTGCGCTCGCGCAGGTTCAGCGACTGCAGGATCTGATGGCCGACCTTGACCTCCTCGGCGGGCGGGGCGGACAGGGAGACGCGGATCGTGTCTCCGATGCCCTCGCCGAGCAGGATCCCGAACGCTGTCGCCGACTTGATCGTGCCCTGGAACGCCGGACCCGCCTCTGTCACGCCGAGGTGCAGCGGCCAGTCCCCCCGCTCCGCGAGTAGGCGATACGCCTTCACCATCACGACCGGGTCGTTGTGCTTGACGGAGATCTTGAAGTCGTGGAAGTCGTGCTCCTCGAACAGCGACGCCTCCCAGACGGCGCTCTCCACGAGCGCCTCCGGAGTGGCCTTGCCGTACTTCTCGAGCAGGCGTCGGTCCAGGGATCCCGCGTTCACGCCGATGCGCAGCGACACCCCCGCGTCCTTCGCGGCCTTGGCGATCGCGCCGACCTGGTCGTCGAACTTGCGGATGTTGCCCGGGTTGACGCGCACTGCGCCGCAGCCCGCGTCGATCGCCTGGAACACGTACTTCGGCTGGAAGTGGATGTCGGCGATGACCGGGATCTGGCTCTTCTTCGCGATGATGTGCAGCACATCCGCGTCGTCCTGCGACGGCACGGCGACACGCACGATCTCGCAGCCCGATGCGGTGAGCTCGGCGATCTGCTGCAGCGTCCCGTTGATGTCGGTGGTCTTCGTCGTCGTCATCGACTGGACGCTGACGGGCGCATCACCGCCGACGAGGACCTTGCCGACCTTGATCTGGCGGCTCTTGCGTCGGGGGGCGAGGACATCGGGGATCCGGGGCATCCCCAGGTTCACAGCAGGCACGTCATCCAGGTTACCCGCGCAGGGCTGAACAGGATCCGCACGCGGCCTGAGCGCGAGCCGCGAACGTCACGACGCGCACCGGCGCCGCGCCGCTGTGGTAGTTTCGCCCCATGTCCGCGAACCGCACCTGGTGGCCCGCCTCCTAGGCGGTGAGTTCGCGTACCACGATCCAGACCGCCCTTCCGGGGCGGTCTTGTCATTTCTGCCGCGTCGGACCCCCTGTTCAGGAGCCCTTTTGATGACCACCGCCGACCGGATCCATGCTCTCGACGCGTCCTTCGTGCTGCTCGCCCGGGAGGGCTCGGACAGCGTTGAGCTGCTCACCGGCGAGATCGTCGACGTCGAGAGCCTCGCCGACATCCCCCTGGGCGCCGACGGCGCCCGGCGCGAGGTGTTCGCCCTGGTGCCCTACCGCCAGGTGCGCGAACGCGGTTTCGAGGCGCAGGACGACGGCGCTCCGCTGCGCTGCCTGCTCGTCGACGAGCACCTCCACCTTCCGGCCGACGAGGTGCTCGCCGCACTGCCCGCCGCACCCGTCCCGCTGCACGACGGCGGCTTCGACCTCAGCGACGAGGAGTACGCCGCGATCGTCGAGCGCGTGATCGCCGACGAGATCGGCCGCGGCGAGGGCGCGAACTTCGTGATCCGCCGCGACTACACCGCCCGGGTCGACGCGGTCACCCCCGAAGCGGAGCGCACCGTGGCGCTGACTTGGTTCCGGGCCCTCCTCGAGCACGAGCGCGGCGCGTACTGGACCTTCGCCGTCGTCACCCCGGGGGTCGTCGCGGTCGGCGCGAGCCCCGAGGCGCACGTCGTCGCGCAGGGCGGCGTGGTGACCATGAACCCGATCTCCGGCACGTTCCGTCATCCGGCCGGCGGATCCACCACCGCGGCACTCGGCGAGTTCCTCTCCTCCACGAAGGAGACCGAGGAGCTGTTCATGGTCGTGGACGAGGAGCTCAAGATGATGAGCGCCGTCTGCTCCGACGGCGGGCGCATCACCGGCCCGCACCTCAAGCAGATGTCGCGCCTCACCCACACCGAGTACATGCTCCGCGGCAGCAGCCGCCTCGACCCGCGGGACATCCTGCGCGAGACGATGTTCGCCCCGACCGTCACCGGGTCCCCGATGCAGAACGCGTGCACCGTGATCCGCCGGCACGAGCGCAAGCCCCGCGGCTACTACTCCGGCGTCGCCGCGCTGTTCACCCCGAACGACGCCGACGGCCACGACCTGGACGCGCCGATCCTGATCCGCACGGTCTATCTGAAGGACGGCGAGCTCAGCGTGCCGGTCGGCGCGACGCTCGTGCGGCACTCGGATCCGGCCGGCGAGGTCGGCGAGACCCACGGCAAGGCCGCGGGTGTGCTGGGCGCGATCGGCGCCGTCGCGCGCGACACTGCGGCGGAGGCGCGAGCCTCCTCCTCCGGTGACGCCGACGCTCCGGATGCCGCCGCGTCGCCGGCCGACGACCCGGAGATCCAGGCGCTGCTCGCGTCCCGCAACGCGCGCCTCGCCGAGTTCTGGATGAACCCGCAGGACGGCGGAGAGCAGGCGGCGACCACGGCGCCGTTCGCCGGGCGCACCGCCGTCGTCGTCGACGCGGAAGACCGGTTCACCACCATGCTCGCGCACCAGCTGCGCCACCTCGGCCTCGAGGTGCGCATCCAACCGTGGGCCGAGGCGGACGACGCGCAGATCGACGCCGCGGACCTGCTCGTCGCGGGCCCCGGACCCGGCGACCCGCGCGACGGATCCTCGGCCCGCATCGCCCGGATGCGGGAGCTGGTGACTCGACGACGAGCGGGCGGACGCCCGCTGCTGGCCGTGTGCCTGAGCCACCAGATCCTCGCGGATTCGTTCGGCATCGACCTCGCACCGCTCGCGAGCCCGCATCAGGGCCTGCAGAAGGCGGTCCCGGTGTTCGGCGAGGACGCCTCGATCGGCTTCTACAACACGTTCACCGCGCGCGTCGCACCAGGCACGACCCGGGTCGGCGTCGCGGAGGTGTCCGCGGATCCGGAGTCCGGAGACGTGTATGCGCTGCGCGGTCCCGGGTTCGCGTCGGTGCAGGGGCACCTGGAGTCGATCCTGTCCCGCGACGGGATGACCACGCTGCAACGTCTGGTCGCGCACGCCCTCGACGGGCGCTGACAGGTCCGGCCCGCGTCCCTCAGCCGAGCCGCGCCGGCCGAGCGTCCTCAGCCGAGCGTCACCGGCCGGACCAGATCCGCGACGATCAGCAGCGCGCCCATCGCGATGAGCACCCCCGCAACCACGATCGTGAGCGGCACGAGCCGGGTGGCGTCCACGGGCGCCGGCGGCGGTCGCCGGAACAGCTTCGCCCACGCCCGCTTGAGTCCGTCCCAGAGCGCGACGACGATGTGGCCGCCGTCCAGGGGCAGCAGCGGGATCAGGTTGAACACGAACAGCGCGATGTTCAGGGATCCCATCAGGCTCAGCAGCACGGCGAAGCGGTTCAGCAGCGGTGCGTCCGCGGCGGCCACCTCACCGGCGATCCGCCCGACGCCGACCACGCTGAGTGGTCCGTTCGGGTCCCGCGGCGTGCCGGTGACCAGCGAGACGCCGACGTCCCAGAGCCGCACCGGCAGAGTGCCGATCAGCTGCACCACGGATCCGGCGTTGGTCATCGCCTGATCGAATCCCGCGTTCAGCGGCTGCTGCACGTACGCGAGCTGGGCGGCGACGCCGGCGTAGCCGACCGTGTGCACGACGGCGTTGCCCTTGTCGTCGACGACCGGTCGTCCGTCGGACGTCACCTCTTGGCGCTGGGCGGCGACCGGAGTCAGCTGCAGCGTGACGTCGGCGCCGTCGCGCTCCACGACGAGCGGGATGGTCTTGCCGGGCGAGGCCTGGATGATCGCGCTCGCCGCCGCGAAGGTGCTCACGGGCGTGCCGTCGACGGAGACGATCCTGTCCCCCGGCTTGACGCCGGCCTGGGCGGCGGGAGCGACCGGATCCGCTGACGTGCAGGCGGTCTGGGTGGATCCCGCGGGCAGCACGCACTCGGACACGGAGGCGATGGTCGTGGTGCCCTGCTGCACGCCGATGCCGCTGAGCAGCACGGTGAACACGACGATCGCGAGCACGAGGTTCATGAACGGGCCCCCGAACATGACGACGACGCGCTTCCAGACCGGCAGCAGGTAGAACACCCGGCTGGCGCGGTCGGGTTCGATGGTCTCGTCGTTGGCGGCCCTCGCGTCCTGGATCAGCGTGCGGAACGCGCCGCGCGAGCGGTCGCGGGCCGCGTCACCCTCCTGGTCGCCGGGTGACGGCGGGTACATGCCCGACATGGAGATGAAGCCGCCGACCGGCAGCGCCTTCACGCCGTACTCGGTCTCACCGATCTTCTTCGAGAACAGGCGCGGCCCGAAGCCGATCATGTACTGCCCGACGTGCACGCCGAACAGCTTGGCGGGCACCAGATGTCCGAGTTCGTGCAGGGCGATCGAGACGCCGAGCCCGACCAGCACGAACAGCAGGCCGCCGACGTATAGCAGGATCTCCACCCCGCCACGTTACCGGTGCCGGGCTAGGAAACGGCCGTGCCGGAGCTGTGCGCACGCCCCGGTCGCGACGCTCAGGACGAGGCGGCGATCATCCGATCGGCCGTCGCCCGCGCCCAGGCTTCGGCCGCGGCCAGGGTCTCGACGGTGAGCTCGTCTGGCGGCTCGTGCGCGTCCACGACGCGCTCGATCGTGTCGACGATCCCGAGGAAGCCGAGACGCCCCTCGTGGAACGCGTCCACCGCCTGCTCGTTCGCGGCGTTGTAGACGGCGGGAAACGTGCGGCCGGCGCGTCCGACCTGCTTGGCCAGCGCGACCGCCGGGAAGGCGGAGCTGTCGAGCGGCTCGAAGGTCCAGCTCGACGCCTTCGTCCAATCCAGCGGACGCCCCGCCCCGCCCACGCGATTGGGCCAGTCCAGCCCCAGCGAGATCGGCAGGCGCATGTCGGGCGGCGAAGCCTGCGCGATCGTGGATCCGTCCACGAACTCGACCATGGAGTGCACGATCGACTGCGGATGCACCACGACGTCGATGCGTTCGTAGTCGACGTCGAAGAGCAGGTGCGCCTCGATGACCTCGAGTCCCTTGTTCACGAGGGTGGCCGAGTTCGTCGTCACCATTCGACCCATGTCCCAGGTGGGGTGCGCGAGCGCCTCCTGGGGGGTGACCGCCGCCATCTCGGCGCGGGATCGACCCCTGAACGGCCCGCCGGAGGCGGTGACCACGAGGCGGCGCACCTCCTGCTTCGTGCCGGAGCGCAGCGCCTGGGCGAGCGCGGAGTGCTCGGAGTCGACGGGCACGATCTGTCCCGGTGCCGCGAGCGCCGTGACGAGTGCGCCGCCGACGATCAGCGACTCCTTGTTCGCGAGCGCCAGCGTGCGGCCGGCCTTGAGCGCGGCGAGGGTCGAGCCGAGCCCGATCGAGCCGGTGATCGCGTTCAGCACGACGTCGGCCTCGACGTCGCGCACCAGCTGCTCGGCCTCGGCCGCACCGAGCGCGATGTCGTCGACGCCGAACTCCTCGGCCTGGCTCTCCAGCAGATCCGCCTGGGTCCCCGCGGCCAGCCCGACCAGTTCGAACCGGTCCGGGTTCGCCCGGACGACGTCGAGGGCCTGCGTGCCGATGGAGCCGGTGGATCCGAGGATGAGGACGCGACGCATGCCCTCAGCTTAGTTACTGCGCGGGCGCCGCCGAGGGGATCGTGCCGAGGATGTCGACCACGAACACCAGGGTCGAGTTCGCCGGGATGGACCCCTGCTCCTGGGCGCCGTAGCCGTCGGCCGGCGGGATCACCGCGAGCACCTGCGAACCGACCTTCTGGCCCTCGAGCGCCTTCTTGAACCCGGGCACCACGCCCGTGGTCTGGAACTGCGCGGGCGTGCCGCGCTTCCAGCTCGAGTCGAACTCCTTGCCATCGGCCCACGTCACACCGCGGTACTGCACGATCACGTAGTCGCCGCTGGCCACGGTGGGTCCGTCGCCCTGCTTGAGCACGGCGATCTTCGTCTCGGTCGGCGGGTCGCCCTTCGGGATCGTGATCTCGGGCGCGCCGTCCTTGGCGAGCTTGACGGTCGGCATCCCGGCGACGGGGGCGACGGGCGTACCGGTCGCGACGGTCGGCAGCTCCTTGGTGGACTGCGCGTACACGACGATCGCCTTCTGCCCCTCGCCCAGCAGCTTGCCGGGCAGCGCGAGCACGACGGAGGATCCCAGCGGCACGCACTCCAGGGCGGCCACGAACAGCGACTGCTCGTTCGGGTCGAGCAGCACCGGCACCTGGTCGTCCACGCCGCGCGAGCTCGAGTCGAGCACGGTGCTGTCGGCGGCGTTGACGATCCGGTACTGCACGGAGACGAGGTCTCCGGCCTTGACGTCCTTGCCGTCACCCTTCGAGACGACGGTGCGCTCGGGGCCGGTGGCGCCGTCGACGTCCGCATCGGACGGCACGGTCACAGTGAGGTCCTTGCCCTTGCCCTCGACCTTGACGGCATCCGAGGCCTTGCCCGGCTTGGCGTCGAGCAGGCAGGACGACGACGCCGACGGGGACGGCGACGCCGAGGGGTTCCCCGCCCCGGCACAGCCGGAGAGCAGGAGAGCCGTCGCTGCGACGGCGGACAGAGCAGCGGCAATGCGGATGCGCACGGAAGACCTCGAGACGTAGGGAACCTGCCCATCCTGCCCTACCGGGCTTTGTCGCCGCTGGGAGACGGTCCGTCCGGCGCATTCCGATCGTGGAATGGATCCTGATCTAGCCTTGTCTGGTGACACCGGAACACGAAACCGCAGCGTCCGCGGACCGCGACGACGAGGCGGCGGGACCGGAGCCGATCGAGGACGAGGTGCATCGCGCCGGCGCGACGTATCTTCTCGGCCGGATGATCCTGCTGCCGCTCACGCGCCTCATCTACCGCCCGCGCATCGAGGGCCGCGCGAACGTCCCGAAGGACGGGCCGATCATCATCGCGTCGAATCACCTCTCCTTCATCGACTCGATCGCGATCCCGGTCGCCGCTCCGCGGCGCGTTCACTTCCTGGCGAAGTCGAGCTACTTCGAGGGCACGAGCCTGAAAGGCAGGTTCGTGGCGAACTTCATGCGTGCGGTCGGCGCGATCCCGGTGCGCCGCGGCGCGGGACAGGCGGCACTGGACGCCCTGGACGAGCAGCGCAAGCTGCTGGAGGCGGGCCTGGCCGTCGCGCTGTACCCGGAGGGCACCCGCTCCACCGACGGCCGCCTGTACAAGGGGCGCACAGGCGTCGCGTTCCTCGCTCTGCAGACCGGCGCGAAGGTCGTCCCGGTCGGCGTGATCGGCACCGACAAGGCCATGCCGGTCGGCGCCAAGATGCCGAAGGTCGGCTCCAAGGTGACGATCCGGTTCGGCGAGCCGCTGGATCTCGCCCACCACGGCCCGGCGAACTCCGGTCGCGCGCGCCGCGCCGCCACCGACGAGATCATGGCCGCGATCCACGCCCTGAGCGAGCAGGAGCTCGCGGGCGTCTACAACGAGGTGCCCGCGCACGGCGCGATCGAGAAGATCAAGCAGGCGCTGCCGCACGAGCGGCGCTGACCGTCGGAGCCGGTCGCTGAGGCACTCGAAGCGACGACCGTCCACGCCCTTCGTCTCGCTGCGCTCGCTCAGGGACCGGTTCTCAGAGCCCTTCGTCTCGCTGCGCTCGCTCAGGGACCGGTTCTCAGAGCCCTTCGTCTCGCTGCGCTCGCTCAGGGACCGGTTCTCAGAGCGCTTCGTCTCGCTGCGCTCGCTCAGGGACCGGTTCTCAGAGCCCTTCGTCTCGCTGCGCTCGCTCAGGGACCGGTTCTCAGGCTCCGGCAGCTCGGGCTCCGGCGACCAGGATCGTGGCCTCGTGGCGCACCGGGAACGCGACCGAGTTCGCGATGAAGCACCAGGCGTGCGCCTGCGCATGCGCCGCCTCCGCGGCGGCGCGCATGGCCTCGTCGGCGATCGTGACGACCGGGTGCAGCGTCACCTCGGTGAACGCTCCCCCACCGCGCCCGTCCTCCTGCATCGTGCCGGTGGCCTCGTCGCGGTAGTCGAGCACCACGACGCCGGCGGCCACGCAGGCGTGCAGATAGCTCAGCAGGTGGCACTCGCTCAGCGCCGCCAGGAGCATGTCCTCGGGGTTCCACCGGGTCGGATCCCCGCGGAACGGCTTGTCCGATGAGGCCAGCAGATCCGGCTTGCCCGCCACGCCGATGATGCTCGCCCGATCGTAGTCGCGGTAGCCCGACGTGCCGGTGCCGCGGTTGCCGGTCCAGGTCGTCGTGAGGGCATAGCGATGCGTTCCCAGGCTCATGGACCCATCGTGCCAGGATCCCCTCCGGCGCGACGCATGCCGCAGGAGATCCGCGGGACGTCGGCCCACTAGGCTTGCCCTCGTGGTGCAGACTCTGACCGTCCAGGATGCCGTAGAACTCGCCGTCGTCGAACGGAACGGATTCATCGAGTCCCGCCACATCGGAGCCGCCGTCGTGCTGTCGCCGGAGGGCGAGGTCATCGCCCGGCACGGCGACGCCGACGCCGACGCACTGGTCCTGCCCCGCTCCAGCATGAAGCCGCTGCAGGCCATCGCGTGCCTGACCGCCGGCGCTCCCCTCGAGGGCGAGCAGCTCGGGCTGGCCACGGCGAGCCACACCGGCACCGACCGCCATGTCGCCGTGGTGCGCGACATGCTCACCGCGGGAGGCCTCACGGAGGACGATCTCGGATGCCCGGCGGACTGGCCCGGCGACTCCGCGACCAGGGACGAGCTGGTGCGCGACCACGCCGGCAGGGCGCGCATCCGGATGAACTGCTCGGGCAAGCACGCGACGATGCTGCGCGCCTGCGTCGCGAACGGCTGGCCGACCGTCGGATACCTCGACCCGGAGCACCCGCTGCAGGTGCACATCAAGGAGACCGTCGAGCGGCTCAGCGGCGAGCGCGTCGCGGCCACCGCGATCGACGGCTGCGGCGCCCCGGTGCACGCCCTCACGTTGACCGGGCTCGCGCGGGCGCTGCACCGCATCGGCAGCGCGTCGGAGCGCTCGCCCTTCGCTCTGCATCGCTTCGCCGGCGCGCTCGTGCGCACGGTGCGGGAGAACCCGTGGACGATCGAAGGGCCCGGTCGCCCCGACACCCTCGCGATCGAACGGCTCGGCGTGTTCGCGAAGCACGGCGCCGAGGGCGTGATGGTGATGATCGCTCCGAACGGCACGACCGTCGCACTGAAGATGCTCGACGGATCCGGCCGTGCGGCCACGATCGTCGCTGCGACCCTGCTCGCCCGTGCGGGCGCGCTGACCGATGCGCAGGTGGACAGCCTCGCCTCGGTCCTTCCTCTTGCCGTCCTCGGCGGCGGCAGCGGCGTGGGGGTCATCCGCCCCGGCGCCGGAATCTGAACGCCCCCACAAGGGGCACGACCCCGGGCCGGAAGGCCCGTCAGGGAAAGAGAAAGGAGCCACGATGAGGATCTCTGTCCCCAGCGAGGTGAAGAACAACGAGTTCCGCGTCGCGCTCACCCCCGCGGGTGTGCATGATCTCGTGCTCGCCGGTCACGACGTCTTCGTGCAGTCCGGCGCCGGTGCCGGCTCCTCGATGTCGGATGACGACTATCGCGGGGCGGGAGCGACGCTGCTCGACGACGCCGACGAGGTCTGGGCGCGGGCGGAGCTGGTGCTCAAGGTCAAGGAGCCGATCGCCAGCGAGTACCACCGCTTCCGCAGCGATCTGGTGCTGTTCACCTACCTGCACCTCGCCGCGGATCGCGGGCTGACCGACCGGCTCGCGGAGTCGGGCATGACCGCGATCGCCTATGAGACCGTGCAGCTCGCCTCCGGTGCGCTGCCGCTGCTCGCCCCCATGAGCGAGGTCGCGGGTCGACTGGCGCCGCTCGTCGGTGCGAACACGCTGATGCGCTCGCACGGCGGACTCGGCCTGCTGATGTCCGGCGTCCCGGGCACCCGTCCGGCGACCGTCACGGTGATCGGCGGCGGTGTCGCCGGCGCCAACGCGGCGGTGATCGCGGCCGGCATGGGCGCCGACGTGACCATCTTCGACACGAACATCGCCCGGTTGCGCTACCTGGACGACTTCTTCGGCGGCCGCGTCAAGACCGCGGCCTCGAACCCGCTGGATCTGCGCCGCGCCGTGGTCGGATCGGACCTCGTCATCGGATCGGTGCTGATCCCCGGCGCGAAGGCTCCGAAGCTCGTCACGAACGACATGGTCGCCGAGATGCGTCCGGGCAGCGTGCTGGTCGACATCGCCGTGGACCAGGGCGGATGCTTCGAGGACACCCACCCCACGACGCACGACGACCCGACGTTCCGCGTGCACGACACCGTCTTCTACTGCGTGGCGAACATGCCGGGCGCGGTCCCGAACACATCGACGTCGGCGCTGACGAACGCGACGCTGCCGTACGTGCGCCAGATCGCGTCGCGCGGCTGGCAGGCCGCGCTCCGCGCCGACGCCGCCCTGGCCGGCGGCCTCAACGTCACGGGCGGGAAGATCGCCAACGCCGGCGTGGCCACCGCGCACGGTCTGCCGCTCACCCCGCTGGAGGAGCTGCTGGGCTGACGCCGCCCCGCGGGGCGGACAGGAGCACGCGGGACGGCCTTCCGTCCTCGTCCACAGTCCATGCCCGCCCCGCGTACGGCACCGCGTACGGAGGGATCTCGCGCACCCCCGCGAGGGTCCGCAGCTCGCGCGCGGCCTCGGCGAGCACGACGGCCTCACCGCCCCGCAGGATGCGCTGCCACAGCGCGTACTGCCGCTGCCAGGACTCCGCATCTCCCAGGAGCAGCACGAGTTCGGCCGGATCCCGTGCGCGGTCGGGAACGATCACCGGCGCCCCCTCGGCGAGCACCTGCACGACCGCCGGACCGAACCGCGCGGCGAGCACCTCCGCGGTGCGCGCCGGTGCCGGGCTCAGCACGCCGATGAGGCCCGACCGCGGCCGCCAGAGAGGCGTGACCTCGCCGTCTCCCCGGTCGTCGGGTCGCTCCGCCATGGGCATTGCGAGCTGCACCTCCCCGTCGAGGAACCGCGCGCGCCCGGCCGGCCGTGCGGGATCGTAGGAGTCCGGCGCTCCGCCGGCGGTGAGATGCTCGGTGCGGCTCGCCATGCGCAGGAGGGCGCGCTCCGGCAGGAGGTCCGCGAGGGCGGAGACCTGGGCCGTGCAGCGCGATGCGGAGAGCAGTGCCGTGCCGCCGCCGTCCGCCATGATCCGCAGGACCCGCTGCAGCCGTTCCGCCCATGCCGACGCGTATTCGAGCGGGAACGCGGCGAGGTGCCGATCCGCATCGTCCACGGCCAACAGGCGCGGCGGCGCACAGCGCCCCTCGGCGAGGTCGTCGATCAACGACCAGGCCCCCTCCGGATCCGCGGGCAGCAGCCGCGCCCCCGGCACCTGCTCCACGACGCCGCGCAGCAGCGCGCTCTTGCCGGACCCCGGTCCCCCGAACACCGCGATCCCGCGATCCTCCCCGAGCCGGAGGGTTCGAGCGACCTGCCGCTGCCGCTCCGGCTGATCGGCGAGCCCGAGCAGCACCTCCCCTGCACCCACCGCGGGCAGGTCGGCACGACGCAGCAGATTCGGGAGTGCGGGCATCCAGGGGCTGCGGGCGCGCGGGGCGGAGGGGTGCCGAGCCGCGATCGCCTCGAGTTCGGCGGGCCGGGTGCGCGCGATACGGAAGAGTGCGGGCGCGGCGTCCCGGGCACGCCGGAGGTACGCGAGTCCGCGTCCGTCCGCGTCGCCGGGCAGCGCTGCAGCGGCGTCGGTGCCGATCATCGCCCGGCTGTCGGCGGCATCCGTGACCCGGAGGGCGATCCGCAGCGGGCAGTTCGCCGCCAGCGCGTCGCGGATCACCCCGGTCGCGCGCTGGGTGCCGAGGATCAGGTGCATGCCCAGCGCCCGCCCACGGGCGGCGATGTCCGTGAACACCGCCGCCAGGTCAGGATGCTCCTGCAGCAGCGCCGCGAACTCGTCCACGACGATCACCAGCCGGCCCAGCACGTCCCCCGCATCGGCGACGCTGCGGGCGCCGCGCTCGCCGAGGATGCGCTCCCTGCGGCGCAGCTCGGCACGGAGACTGCGCACCCCGCGCTCCGCGCCGTCCGCATCGAGGTCGGTGATGACCGCCGCGACATGGGGCAGCGCACGCAGCGGTTCGAACGCGGTGCCGCCCTTGAAGTCGGCCAGGACGAAGGCCACCTGCTCCGGAGAGTGCGTCGCGGCCAGCGCCGACACCCAGCTGCCGAGCAGTTCGCTCTTGCCCGCGCCCGTGACGCCCGTCACCAGCGCATGCGGCCCGTCCGCCACGAGGTCGACCCGCACCGTCCCCCCGGCGTCCCGTCCGAGCGCCGCGTCGAGCCCATCCCCCGAGGCGTCCCCGGGGATCGTGCCGGGGACCGACGGCGCCAGCACCTCTGCGAGCGTCACCGCCGCCGGGATCGCCGCCTCCGCGCTCCGCTCGAGCACCAACTCGCGCACCAGCTCGGCCGCCTGCTCCCGGGAGATCCCCTCCGCCGCGCAGTCCTGGCTGCCCTCCCGGGTGCGCAGCCGTGCCGCGCCGGGTTCCGTCACGTCGAGCACCGCGTGGTAGCCGGCCGGCGCCGGCGCACCGGGCTCGAGCATGTACAGCCTCGGCCCGGCGGGGGCCGTCCTGCCGACGCCGATATGCACGAGATCCGCGTCGTGCCCGCCTCCGCCGGTGCGCGTCAGGGCTTCGAGGCCGAGCATGACGACGCCGTCGCCGTCCAGACGGATCGCGCCGCTCGCATGCCGCAGGCACAGTTGCAGCACCAGGGCGCGCGCCACCGCGGTCGCGATCGGCACCGGCCCGCGCACGCACAGCCCGTCCGCGAGGCGCGCCGTCACGGGGACGCCCGGCACGGTGCGATGCCGCGCACGGAACGCGTCCGCCCTCTCCCCCGCGCCGCTGAACCGCAGCGGCGAGGGACCGTCCCCCCGGCCCACCGAGATCTCCGCCGGCTCCGCGAGCGCGAGCGGACGGGTCGGCGGATCCGCCAGGCACGCCGTGAGATCGGGGGCGGACCGCAGCCGCCGGGCGCGCTCCGCCTCCTCCCGTTCGACGAGCGTCCGCTCCACCTGCGCCCAGGCCCGGGACTCCTCGGCACGAGTCCTGCGGGCCGCTCTGCGGCGCTGACGCAGCCCATCGAGGAAGGAGCCGAGGATCATCACCGGTCCGAGGGCGGCGAAGCACAGCGAGAGCGGTGACCCGGTCACGACGAACAGCACGATGCCTGAGACGAGCGGCACGATGGCAGCGACCAGCGGGAGCGAGCCCCGCGTCGGGGCTGCGGGCGCAGAGGGCAGGGCGATCGTCTCGGCGGGGTCCATGCCGCCATCCCAGCGCACCCCCGGGCACGGTGGGGCGCCTCCCGCGCGATCTGTGCGCTACTCGGTCGTGATCGGAGCTGTGCGGGGCGATCCCGCGTCGGCGCTGATCCTCCGCACGTCCACGACGATGACGGTCACGTTGTCACGCCCGCCGTTCTCCAGCGCCGCGTCGAGCATCGCGTCCACGGCCGCGTCCGGCGTGGGATGGAGCCCCAGGAAGTGCTGGATGCCGTAGTCGGTGAGCTCCTTCGTGAGCCCGTCCGAGCAGATGACGAAGCGGTCGCCGTCCTGCACGGCGAATTCGCGATAGTCCGGCGGCAGCGCCTCACTGACGCCGACCGCCCGGGTGATCACATTGCTGTACGGGTGGCCTTCGGCCTCCTCGGGGCTGAGCCGCCCGGCCGCGATCAGCTCCTGCACGACGGAGTGATCCGTCGTCACCTGGCTGAGCACGCCGTCGCGCAGGAGGTACACGCGGGAGTCCCCGATGTTCAGCGTCACCCACTGAGCCTCGCCGTCCACGACGGTGAAGTACACCCCGGTGAGCGTCGTCCCGGTGCCGTCATCGGTCGTGTCGGGATGCGCGGAGATGTCCTCCACCGCCGCGACGAGGGCGGTCTCGATGGTCTCGGCGGAGATCTCCCCCGCACCGACCGCCTCCGCCAGCCGCGCGACCGTGCGCTGGCTCGCGATCTCGCCGCCGGCGTGGCCGCCCATCCCGTCGGCGACGACGAAGAGCGGGAACGCGGTGAGCAGCGAATCCTGGTTGCTCTCGCGTCGGCGGCCCGTGTCGGTCGCCCCCGCCCAGCTCAGGACGACCGAGTCGCCGGACGCCAAGGCGACCTCGCGCGTCTGTGCCGTGGAACCCTGGCTCATCGCGATCCTCCCTCTCCTCGGGCGATCCGGACGACCGCTGAAATCTCACACATCGTAATGGATCACCACCGACGACACGCGGCTCAGACCGCCGGATCCGCGGGCAGCGGAAGCAGCGCGTCGATCGCGGCGACGTCCTCGGCGGTGGGCGTCCATGCCGCGCCCGCGCGGGCGTTCGCCTCGATCTGCGCCGCCGACGTCGCCCCGGCGATCACCGATGCCACACCGGGCTGCGCGAGCAGCCAGCCGAACGTCGCATCGAGCATCGTGATGCCGCGCTCCTCGCAGAACGCCCGGTACGCGTCCAGCGCATCCCACGGGGCGTCGTGCCACAGATGCGACCTGGTGCGCATGATCCGGCTCTGCGCGGGTCCGCCCTCGCGGGTGAACTTGCCGGTGAGCAGGCCGTTGTGCAACGGGAAGTACGGGAAGAACCCGAGGCCGAAGCGGTTCACGGCGGGGAGCACCTCGCGTTCCACAGCGCGCGACAGCAACGAGTACTGGTTCTGCGAGGAGATGAAGCGCGCGCTGCGGGACGCGCGCAGCTCGGCCTCGGCGATCTGCCAGCCGCTGAAGTTCGAGTGCCCGAAGTAGCGGATCCGGCCCTCGCGGACCAGCTCGTCGAGCGCATCGAGCGTTTCCTCGATCGGCGTGAGCGGATCCGGGGTGTGCAGCTGGTAGAGGTCGATCCAGTCCGTGCGCAGGCGGCGCAGCGACTCCTCGACCGCCCGGCGGATGTAGCGGCGCGACCCGAACCCGCCGGGGAAGCCGTAGCCCATGTCGTATCCGGCGTGACCGAACTTGGTCGCCAGCACGACGCGGTCCCGGCGCCCCTGCAGCGCCTCCCCCATCAGGGTCTCGCTGAGCCCGGGGTCCTTGCCGTACATGTCTGCGGTGTCGAGGAAGGTGACGCCGTGCTCGATCGCCGCGTCCAGCACCTCGCGCGTTCCCTGCAGCGTCTCGGTCGCCGTGCCCTCTCGTCCGAAGTTGTTGCAGCCGAGTCCCACGGCGGAGACCACGAGCCCGGACGATCCGACACGACGTTGAGCGCTCATACGTCCAAACTACAGCTCGGCACCGCCTTAGGACGCCGGCATGCAGGAAGCCCCGGTCGGGAGACCGGGGCTTCCTGGTGGGGTCAGGCCGGGGGCTGCTCGCCCGGGGCCGGAGCGTCGGGCGCGGCCGCCGGAGGTGCAGGCGGGGCGGGCGGTGCCGGCGGGGCGGACGGCGCCTGTGGTGCCGGCGGAACGACCGGAGCCTGCGGAGCGGCGGCCGGCGGGGTGAACGGCGCCTGCGGCGCGGCCGGAGCCTGCGGGGCGGCCGGCTGGCCGAACTGCGGCGCCTGCGGCGCCTGGGGCTGCGCGTAGCCGGGCTGCTGCGGCGGGGCGTAGCCCTGGGCCGCCGGCGGCTGGTAGCCCTGCGGCGCGCCGTAGCCAGGGGCCGGAGCCTGCACGGTCGGCTGCACCGGGATGCCCTCCCACACCGTGCGGTCGGCGAGGAAGCTGTTCGCCGCCCAGGAGGCGGGGACGATGTTCGGGTTCCAGCGCGACTTGTCGAACGCGTTGATGCCGAGCCAGACGATGCTCAGGAAGATGTAGAGCACGATCCAGGCGCCGCTCTTCTGCAGCTTGAGCCCGACACGCCAGGCGGCCAGCACCATGAGCACGGCCATGGCGATGCTGACGAGCCAGCCGAGGAACGGCACCCATGTCAGCACGAAGCCGAACGCGAGCCACGGGCTCAGGTCACCGAGCTTCAGGAAGATCATGAGGTTGTAGAAAGGCACCCACGCGCGCCACTTGCCCTGCACGCCGGCCTTCTCGAAGATCTTCATGAGGAAGATCGAGCCGAGCACGTAGAACGCGATGACGAAGACGAACCACGTCAACGCAGCGATCAGATAGGCAGCCGCGAGTGCGCCGCTGTCTCCGTAAGAGTCCATGTTTCCCTCCGGGGATCGGTTCATGATGCATACGCATCGAGGAGCTCCAGGCTGAGAATCACCTGAGTGCTTCGACGCGAAACACCCTACCGTGTCCGGGCGTCGCACTCACGAACTATTTGCGGGCCGTCGGCTGATCCGTGACGAGTTCCACCACGCCGGCCTCCTCGGCGGGCCGCAGGCCGAGGCCCGTCCGGGACGCCCAGCTCAGCAGAGTCCGCGGCGAGCCGATCCGCGGCCGTTCCTGCGCGAGTCGGCGGACGAGTGCGCCCTTGGCGTGCTTGTTGAAGTGGTTGAGAGCCTTGCCCTGATGCGTCACCACGCGGACGTAGGTCGAGCGGACCCCCGCCGGGATAGGACCGAGGTCGACGTAGGCCTCCGAGCGCAGGTCCAGCACGAAGCCGGGATCAGCCGCGGCGATCTGCGCCGTCACCGCGTCCGCCCAGAATCGGCGCAGCGGCGGCAGCCCGGGCACCGACGCCGCCGCGCCCAGCCGGTACGACGGGATCGGGTCCAGGGCGCCCACGGGGCCGAACGGGGCGGAGTGGATCCGCACGTGCGCGCCGAGCCAGCGTCGTGCGTAGCCGTCCAGCGAGGCCGCGTCCAGTGCGTCGAAGAGCACGCCCGTGTAGCGGTCGACGGCCGGCATGACCGGCCCGTGCGCGAGGATCGCGTTGTCGTGCACGGCATCGCCGAGCTGCTTCTCGCTGAGCTTGAGCACCCGGCGCGTCGCCTCCGCATCGGCGGCCAGCGCGACCAGCGCGTCCCGCACCTGCTCCCGCTCGGGCAGCAGGGCGGGCAGCGCCCACGCCGAGAGATCGGCGGGACCGCTCCGCCCGCCGGGGCGCTTCGTCTCGCTCGGCGGCAGCAGGATCATCATGGGCGGCGCTCCTCCGCGGGCTCAGGGGGACAGACAAGCGCCGGATCCTCGTGAGGATCCGGCGCTTGCGTGAGTCGTGCGATCAGGCGACGAGCGCGGCGTTGCCCGCCACGATGGTCAGGGCGTCGCCCTCCATCGAGACGAAGCCGTCCCGCGCATTGGCCAGCACCTTGGTGCCGTCCAGCTGCGTGATGCGGACCTGACCCTCGGCGAGGATGGCCAGCACGGGCTCGTGCCCGGCCATGAAGCCCAGCTCGCCCTCGACGGTCTTCGCGACCACAAGGCTCGCCTCACCCGTCCAGACCTCCGCGTCCGCGGAGACGAGGCTGACATGAAGAGCCATGATCAGCCGTTCTCCTTCTGGATCCTGGCCCACGCCTCTTCGACGTCGGAGATGCCGCCGACGTTGAAGAACGCCTGCTCGGCGACGTGGTCGAACTCGCCCTTGACGATGGCGTCGAACGACTCGATGGTCTCCTTGATCGGAACCGTCGAACCCTCGACACCGGTGAACTTGATGGCGGTGTACGTGTTCTGCGACAGGAACTGCTGCAGACGACGGGCACGAGCCACGATGATCTTGTCCTCTTCCGAGAGCTCGTCGACACCGAGGATCGCGATGATCTCCTGGAGCTCCTTGTTCTTCTGGAGGATCTGCTTGACCGTGGTGGCCACGCGGTAGTGGTCCTCACCCAGGTAGCGGGGGTCCATGATGCGCGACGTCGAGGTCAGCGGGTCGATGGCCGGGTACAGACCCTTCGACGCGATCTCACGGGAGAGCTCGGTCGTGGCGTCCAGGTGGGCGAACGTGGTCGCCGGCGCCGGGTCGGTGTAGTCATCGGCGGGCACGTAGATCGCCTGCAGCGAGGTGATCGAGTGACCGCGCGTCGAGGTGATGCGCTCCTGCAGGAGGCCCATCTCGTCTGCCAGGTTCGGCTGGTAGCCCACGGCGGAGGGCATGCGGCCCAGCAGGGTCGACACCTCGGAACCGGCCTGCGTGAAGCGGAAGATGTTGTCGATGAAGAGCAGCACGTCCTGCTTCTGCACGTCGCGGAAGTACTCCGCCATCGTCAGGGCCGAGAGGGCGACGCGCAGACGCGTCCCCGGCGGCTCGTCCATCTGGCCGAAGACGAGGGCGGTCTTGTCGAAGACGCCCGCATCCTCCATCTCGTGGATGAGGTCGTTGCCCTCACGGGTGCGCTCGCCGACACCGGCGAACACCGACACACCACCGTGGTCCTGCGCGACGCGCTGGATCATCTCCTGGATGAGGACGGTCTTGCCGACACCGGCGCCGCCGAACAGGCCGATCTTTCCACCCTGCACGTAGGGGGTCAGCAGGTCGATCGACTTGATGCCCGTCTCGAACATGGTGGTCTTGGACTCGAGCTGGTCGAAGTTCGGCGCCTTGCGGTGGATCGGCCAGCGCTCGGTGACCTCGAAGGTCTCTCCGGGCTCGAGGTTCAGGACCTCGCCGATCACGTTGAAGACCTTGCCCTTGGTGACGTCGCCGACGGGGACGGAGATCGCCTCACCGGTGTCGCGCACCTCCTGGCCGCGGACCATGCCGTCGGTGGGCTTCAGCGAGATGGCGCGGACGAGGTCGTCGCCGAGGTGCTGAGCGACCTCGAGCGTGATCTCCGTCGACTCCTCGCCGATGGTGATCGTCGTCTTCAGCGCGTTGTAGATGTCGGGGATCGCATCGTGCGGGAACTCGATGTCGACGACCGGGCCGGTGACGCGAGCAACGCGGCCGACGACCGTCGTAGCGGTGGCAGTCATATTTCGTCTCTCTCCTGAGGGTCTTACTTGCTCGACGCCAGGGCGTCGGCGCCGCCGACGATCTCGGCGATCTGCTGCGTGATCTCCGCCTGGCGCGCGTTGTTGCGCAGGCGGGTGTAGTCGGTGATGAGCTTGTCGGCGTTGTCGCTGGCCGACTTCATCGCCTTCTGCGTCGCGGCCTGCTTGGCGGCGGACGACTGCAGGAGGGCGTTGAAGACGCGGCTCTGGATGTACACCGGCAGGATCGCGTTGAGCACCGTCTCGGCGTCCGGCTCGAACTCGTACAGCGGGTACACCGCCGTGGACGTGTCGGACTCGTCGGCCTCCGCGATCTCCAGCGGAAGCAGGCGGACCGTCTCGGGCGTCTGCGTCATCATGCTGACGAAGCGGTTGTAGACGAGGTGGATCTCGTCCACGCCGCCCTGCTCGCCGCCGCGCTCGAACGCCTCGAGCAGGCTGGCCGAGATGGCCTCCGCCGTGTGGAACGACGGGGTGTCGGTGTCACCCGTCCACTCCGCCACGGCGTCGATGCGCCGGAACTGGAAGTAGCCCACGGCCTTGCGGCCGACCAGGTAGAACACCGGCTCGCGACCCTCCGAGCGCAGGAGCTCGGCGAGCTCCATGCCCTCACGGAGGATCTGCGAGTTGAAGGCGCCCGCCAGACCGCGGTCCGACGAGAAGATCACGACCGCGGAGCGGCGGATGTTCTCGGGCTCGCGGGTGAGCGGGTGGTCGACGTTGGAGTGCGTGGCCACGGCGGAGACGGCTCGGGTCACGGCCCGCGCGAAGGGCGAGGACGCGTTGACGCGCGCCATCGCCTTCTGGATGCGCGAAGCCGCGATGAGCTCCATCGCCTTCGTGATCTTCTTGGTCGTCTGAGCAGAAGAGATCTTCTGCTTGTAGACCCGGAGTTGTGCGCCCATATCGGAAGACTCCCCCGCGCTTACGCGCGGCGGCCCTTGACGATCTTCTCCTGGTTCACGTCGTCGACGTCCGCAGCCGCGTGCTCCTCGTGACCGGGAGCGCCGATGCCGTGGCCCGCGCCGCCCTGGAACTCGAGGATGAAGGCGTCGGTGGCCTTCTCCAGCTCGGCGGCGGTGTCGTCGTCGAGGACGTTGGTCTCACGCAGGCGGTCCAGCACCGTGGTGTTGCGACGCAGGTGGTCGATCAGCTCGCCCTCGAAGCGCAGCACGTCCTCGACCTCGATGGTGTCGAGCTTGCCGTTGGTGCCGGCCCAGATCGAGACGACCTGCTCCTCCACCGGGTACGGCGAGTACTGCGGCTGCTTGAGCAGCTCGGTCAGACGCGCACCGCGCGCCAGCTGGCGACGCGAGGCCTGGTCGAGGTCGGACGCGAACATCGCGAACGCCTCGAGCGAACGGTACTGCGCGAGCTCGAGCTTCAGCGTGCCGGAGACCTTCTTGATCGACTTGACCTGGGCGTCACCACCGACACGGGACACCGAGATGCCCACGTCGACGGCCGGGCGCTGGTTCGCGTTGAACAGGTCGGACTGCAGGAAGATCTGACCGTCGGTGATCGAGATCACGTTGGTCGGGATGTACGCCGAGACGTCGTTTGCCTTGGTCTCGATGATCGGCAGGCCCGTCATCGATCCCGCACCGAGCTCGTCGGACAGCTTCGCGCAACGCTCCAGCAGACGGGAGTGCAGGTAGAAGACATCGCCCGGGTAGGCCTCGCGGCCCGGCGGACGGCGCAGCAGCAGCGACACGGCGCGGTACGCCTCGGCCTGCTTGGACAGGTCGTCGAAGATGATCAGGACGTGCTTGCCGCCGTACATCCAGTGCTGACCGATGGCCGAGCCGGTGTACGGAGCCAGGTACTTAAAGCCGGCCGGGTCGGACGCGGGGGCGGCGACGATGGTCGTGTACTCCAGGGCGCCGGCCTCTTCCAGCGCGCCCTTGACGGAGGCGATGGTCGAGCCCTTCTGGCCGATGGCGACGTAGATGCAGCGGACCTGCTTGTTGACGTCACCCGAGTCCCAGTTGGACTTCTGGTTGATGATCGTGTCGATCGCGATCGCGGTCTTGCCGGTCTGGCGGTCGCCGATGATGAGCTGGCGCTGGCCGCGGCCGACCGGGATCATCGCGTCGATGGCCTTGATTCCGGTCTGCATGGGCTCGTGCACGCTCTTGCGCTGCATGACGCCGGGCGCCTGCAGCTCGAGCTCGCGGATGCCCTCGGTGGCGATCTCGCCGAGACCGTCGATCGGGTTGCCGAGCGGGTCGACCACGCGGCCGAGGTAGCCGTCGCCGACCGGGACCGAGAGGACCTCGCCCGTGCGGGTGACCTCCTGGCCGGCCTCGATACCGGCGAAGTCGCCGAGGACGACCACACCGATCTCGTGCTCGTCCAGGTTCAGCGCGAGGCCCTTGGTGCCGTCGGCGAAGGTCACGAGCTCATTCGCCATGACGCCGGGCAGGCCCTCGACGTGCGCGATGCCGTCCGCTGCGTCGATGACGGTGCCGACCTCGGTCGCGGTGCCGGACGTCGGCTCGTACGCGGCGACGAAGTCCTTCAGCGCGTCACGGATGACGTCGGGGCTGATCGAAAGTTCTGCCATTGTCTTCCCTTTGTATCCAGGTGCGCGGGCGAGCCGCGCGAAGTTCGTTTGTCAGCCCGCGAGCTTCTGCCGAAGGTCGGCAAGGCGGGCGGCGATGCTGCCGTCGATGACGTCGTCCGCGACCTGCACGCGCAGGCCCCCGACGACGGAGGGGTCCAGGACCTCGTTCAACGCGACCTGGCTGCCGTAGCGGCCGGTCAGCACCGCTCGGAGACGGTCGCGCTGCGGCGCGGTGAGCGGCGCGGCGGTGTGCACCGTCGCGAGGATCCGGTCGCGCTGCGCCGACACGATCCGCATCGCGCGGCTCAGCAGCCGGCGCACACGGCGCCCGCGCGGCTGGCGCACCAGCGAGGTCACGATCAGCGATGTCGCGGCGTGCAGGCTCGGACCGGTCAGCTTCTGCACCAGTGCGGCCTTGCCCTCGCCGCCGCCGAGGCGACCGCCCAGGGCCAGCTCGAGGTCGGCGTTGTCCGCGATCAGACGGGAGACCGAGAACAGCTCGCCCTCGACGTCCGCGTCCGGCGCGGCGATCGCAGCGGCACGCACGGCGAGCTCCTCCACCCCGTCGACGAGGTCGGCGGCGGAGGACCAGCGCTGCGAGACGGCCGTGACAAGCACGCTCTGCGTGGCCGCGGACGCTCCGGCGAAGACGCGCGTCGCCAGGGCGGCGCGGGCCTCGACGGGGGCGGACGGATCGGCGAGCGCGCCGCTCAGCGCGGTGGACTCACCGATCAGGCGCGTGGCGGAGAAGAGCTCTCCGGCGACGTCGAGGGTGATCCCCTGCGCGGCGTTCAGAGCGCTGCTCGAAGCCGTGAGGGCCTGAGCGGTCGCGCTGCCCATTACTTCGCCGCCTCAGATGCCTCGAGGTCCGCCAGGAAGCGGTCCACGACGGCCGTCGCGCGAGCGTCGTCAGAGAGGGTCTCGCCCACCACGCCACCGGCGAGGTCCAGCGCGAGGCCTCCGACCTCGTTGCGCAGCGAGACGAACGCCGTCTGGCGCTCCGCCTCGATCTGCGAGTGCGCCGCAGCGGTCAGACGCGCGGCCTCGGCGGCAGCGGACTCCTTGGCCTCGGCGACGATCTTCTTGCCGTCCTCACGGGCGGTCTCGCGGATCGTGCCGGCCTCGGTGCGGGCCTCGGCGAGCTGGCGCGTGTACTGCTCCAGTGCGGCCTCGGCCTCCTTCTGCGCCTCATCGGCCTTGGCGATATTGCCCTCGATGGCCGCGGAGCGCTCGTCGAGCATCTTCGTGAACCGGGGAAGGGCGAACTTCCACACCACGAACAGGATGATCAGGAAGAACAGGCCCGACCAGACGAGATCATAGGTCTCGGGAAGAATCGGGTTCTTCGTCTCACCCTCGGCCGCGAGGTGCGTGACAAGAGCGTTGAGCATCCTGTCTCCTTACGGGATTCGGGTGCGGATTACGGGAAGGGGATGAAGCCGACGGCGATGCCGATGAACGCGAGCGCCTCGGTGAAGGCGATGCCGATCCACATCAGGACCTGCAGGCGACCGGCCAGCTCGGGCTGGCGGGCGACACCCTCGATCGTCTTGCCGACGACGATGCCCACGCCGATGGCCGGGCCGATGGCGGCGAGGCCGTAGCCGATTGCCGCGAGGTTGCCGTTGACTGCTGCGAGAACCGTAGTAGCGTCCACGGATTTTTTCCTTTCGTTGTGGGCGGCAGGAGCGCCGCCCGCAGGGGTTGTCAGTGCTCTTCTGCGACCGCGAGCTGGATGTAGACCGCGGTGAGGACGGTGAAGACGTAGGCCTGGAGGACGGCCACCAGGATCTCGAGGGCGGTGAACGCACCGCCGAACGCGAGGGTCGGAATGCCGAGGAAGGCCCAGCCGCCGCCCGCGGTGAAGAAGAAGAACCACGTCGCCGAGAAGCACAGCACGAGCAGCATGTGCCCGACGACCATGTTCATCAGCAGTCGGAGCATGAGCGTGACCGGACGGATCACGAAGGTCGAGATGATCTCGATCGGCGTCACGATGAAGTACACCGGCCACGGCACGCCCGACGGGAACAGCGAGTTCTTGATGAAGTTCTTCGGGCTCTTCTTCAGACCGGCGTAGATGAACGTGACGTAGCTGATGACGGCCAGCATGAGCGGGACAGCCGCGACGCTGGAGCCGGCGATGTTCAGGAACGGGATGACGCCGGTCAGGTTGAAGAACAGCGTCATGAAGAAGATCGTCGCAAGCAGCGGCAGGAACCGGTCGCCGTCCTTGCGGCCGAGCAGGTCGTGCGCGATGCCGCCGCGGACGAAGTCGAGACCCATCTCGATGACGCTCTGGAAGCGCCCGGGGACGATCGTCATACGGCGCGTGCCGAGAACGAGCAGCACCACCAGGACGACTGTCGAGAACGCCTGCACCAGGGTGATCCGCGTGACGCCGATGCCGGCGATCTCGAACAGCGGAGCCGGGAAGAAGTCGTTGATCGACGGGCCATGGAAACCGCTGTCGTCGGCCAGTCGAGGGATCATGGTCGCAGCAAGATTAAACAGCGCGGGCTCCAACTTCGGGGCACCCAGGGGCTACCGGGGTGTCGGTGTCGATGTGCTTCACAGCGCAACGCTCGCGTGACGAGCGGGCTTATGCCCCAGCCTATCAGACGTGTGAGTTGCCTGAATCCGCGTCGCGATCGGTCTCGGAGGCACTACGCTCTCCTGCCGACGGCGCGACGTCCTCCGGAGCGACCGTCGGCAGCGAGGTGTCGCTGACGTGCGGGAGTCGCATCCGGGTGAGCACGACGACGTCGATCGCGAGGGACATCAGCACCCCCGCGAGGAGCGACCAGAAGAAGACCACCGGCTCCAGCCACGGCTGTCCGCGCAGCACGATCATCAGCACGACGAAGAGCACGAGCTTGAGGAACCAGCCGCCCAGCACGATCGCGAAGAACAGCTGCACGTACAGCTCCTGGCCGAACCAGCGGTTCGCGATCAGGATGCTCGCGGCCGTGATCGCCAGGAACACCACGGCGATGAGGACGCCGATCAGTCCGCTCCACACGCCGGGGGCGCCCTTGAGCACGCCGCCGAGCACCCCGGCGACCACGGCGAGCACGGCCGCGGCGATGCCGGAGGAGATCAGCGTCGTGCGCAGGATCGGCGTGCTGGTGACGGGGTTCGGGCTCGCGGAGCTCATTTCGGTTCCTTCTGCGGGGCGCGGTGGCGCGACGGGATGAGAGTGACGACGAGGCAGGCGGCCGCTCCGACCACGCCGAAGACCACGCCGGCGGCGTACTCGCCGTACCAGCCCTCCCGGCTGCCGATGTACATCAGCAGCACGGCGAGGGAGATGATCGCGGTCCAGGCGTAGAAGATGAGCACGGCGTCGCGGCCGCGGTGGCCGAGGTCGAGCATGCGGTGGTGCAGATGCTTGCGGTCGGGCGAGAACGGGGACTTGCCCGCGCGCATGCGGCGCAGCACCGCCATGCCGAAGTCCAGCAGCGGCAGCAGCACCACGACGACCGGCAGCAGGATGGGGATGAACGCGCCGAGCAGCTGGGACCGGCCGATCTGCGCGTTCGTGAGCACCGCCGGGTTCAGCTGCCCGGTGATGGCGACGGCACTGGTGGCCATGAGCAGGCCGATCACCAGGGCGCCGGAGTCGCCCATGAACAGTTTCGCGGGGCTCCAGTTCATGGGCAGGAAGCCCAGGCAGGCGCCGATCAGCACGGCCGCGATGAACGGGGCGAGGCTGAAGTAGCTGGACTGTCCGATGTCGCGGGCGATGATGTACGAGTACGCGAAGAACACGCCGTTCGCGATGAGGCAGACGCCGGCGACGAGGCCGTCCAGGCCGTCGATGAAGTTGACCGCGTTCATGACGATGACGATCGCGAACATGGTGATCACGATGCT
The DNA here is from genome assembly GCA_018268435.1 of Actinomycetota bacterium. Classification (GTDB taxonomy): domain Bacteria; phylum Actinomycetota; class Actinomycetes; order Actinomycetales; family Microbacteriaceae; genus Microbacterium. The sequence goes on along the minus strand of JAFDWP010000189.1, from coordinate 7,736 downwards.
CAGCCAGTTGGAGGCGATCACCGGCTCCGCGAGCGGCAGCGACGCGATCTGCAGCCCGCCGACGATCGTGACCAGACCCGCCGCGAGGAACTGGGCGCCCAGCTTGATCATCCAGTCCAGGTCCCACAGGTCGTCGATGACGCCGACGATCGCGATGAGCAGCACCGCGCCCAGCACGGACCACATCGTCTGCGGCTGCGCCCAGATGATGTGGAAGAACGGGCTCGCCGCGCTCGCGGCGAACGCCGCCAGGATGCCGAGCAGCATCGCCACTCCCCCGAGGCGCGGCGTCGGCGTGGTGTGCACGTCGCGCTCGCGGATCCCGGGATACAGCTTGAACCGCAGGCTCAGCTGCCACACCGCCCACGAGCACGCCAGGGTCACGGCCGCCGTGAGGATCACGGTGAACAGGTACTGCTTCACGTCGTCGCTCTCATCCGGGGGCCGTCAGGGCTGCTCTTCGAGCAGGTCCCCGAGCACGCGGGCGAGCTCGTCGCGGGAGATGGCTCCCTCGCGGAGCACGCGTACCTTCGCCTCGTCGCCCCCGGGACGCACGAGCGAGGTGGCGTCGACGATCGTGGAGGCGACGCCGCGGGTCGTGGGTCCCGCGTCGAGGTAGACCGCGATGCTGTCGCCGAGCATGCCCTGCGCCGCATCGACCGCGACCGCGGCCGGCTCGCCGGTGAGATTCGCACTGGACACGGCCAGCGGCCCGGTCTCCTCGAGCAGCGCGAGGGCGACCCTGTGGTCGGGCATGCGCACCGCGACGGTGCCGTGGGTCTCGCCGAGATCCCACACGAGGGACGGCTGCGAGGGCAGCACGATCGTGAGCCCGCCCGGCCAGAACGCGTCGACGAGGCGCTGCACGGGCTCCGGGACGCTCTCGACCAGCGCCGCGAGCGTCGCGGTGCTGCCGACGAGCACGGGCGGCGGCTGCTGGCGGCCCCGCCCCTTCGCGTCCAGCAGGCGCTGCACGGCGGCGGGGCTGAACGCATCGGCGCCCACGCCGTAGACGGTGTCGGTGGGGAGGACGACCAGCTCGCCGCGGCCGATCGCCAAGCGGGCCTGGCGCATACCGGTGAGGATCTGATCCGCGTCGCGGCTATCGAAGACTGAGGACATGACCGGCCCAGTCTACGGGGCGGACGGCATCGCGCTGCTGAGCGCCCGGTGCGCGCCCGTGCGCGCGCCGCACTACGGACGGATGGCGGTCGTGGCGCGGTCGCGACGGGTGAGGTCCTGGTGGGTCGCGGTCGCACGCCACCCGTCGGCGGCGAGCAGTTCCCGGATGGCGGCGCCCTGCACCTCGGCGTGCTCGAGCACGAGCGTGCCGCCCGGATGCAGCAGCGCCCAGGCGCGCCGGCTGATCGCGCGCACCACGTCGAGCCCGTCGGGGCCGCCGTACAGGGCGAGCGCCGGATCGTGCAGGCGCACCTCGGGGTCGCGCGGGATCGCGTCGTCCGGAACGTACGGCGGGTTCGAGATCACCACGTCCACCGTGCCGTCCAGCTCTCCCAGGGTCTCGGCCAGATCGCCGAGTACGAGCCGCAGGTTCTCCTGCCCGGCGGTGTTGCGCCGCGCCCAGGCGTGCGCCTCGGGCGACAGCTCCACGGCGTGCACGCGCGCATGCGGGACCTCGGTGGCGAGCGCCAGGGCGATCGCCCCGGATCCCGTGCACAGGTCGACGCCGACGGGCTCCGCGGAGGCGGCCGCGAGCAGGGCGTCGATCGCGAACTGCGCCACGATCTCGGTCTCCGGCCTCGGCACGAACACCCCCGGCCCGACGGCCAGCTCGAGGTGCCGGAACGGCGCCGTGCCGGTCAGGTGCTGCAGCGGCTCCCGCGCGGCACGACGGGCGATCAGGGCGTCCAGGGCCTCGGACCGGGCGTCGTCCAGCACGTCGCCGCGGATCGTGGCCGCCTGCACGCCGCCGCGGCCCAGGCCCAGCACGTGCCCGGCGAGCAGCTCGGCGTCGACCGCGGGATCGGGCACTCCGGCCTCGGCGAGGACGGTCGCGGCACGGCGCAGGGCTTCGACGAGGGGCACGGACATAGACGTCCAGCGTAATGCGACCGTCACATTCACCGTGCGCACATGGCCCCGTTCTAGGCTGTGCTCGATCGTGTCCCCGTCGGCTGAGCGGGCGGGACGCATCGCCCCACCCGACGCAGCGCCCCATCGAAAGGTCCGTCATGGCAGGCATCCATTCCGACATCACCAGCACCTTCGGCAACACCCCGCTGGTCCGGCTGAACCACGTCACCGAGGGCCTCGGCGCCACGGTGCTGGTCAAGGTCGAGTCCTTCAACCCTGCCTCGAGCGTCAAGGACCGGATCGGCATCGCGATCGTGGACGCCGCGGAGGCGTCCGGCGAGCTGAAGCCCGGCGGCACGATCGTCGAGGCGACCAGCGGCAACACCGGCATCGCGCTGGCCATGGTCGGCGCCGCCCGCGGCTACCGCGTGATCCTGACGATGCCCGCATCGATGTCGAAGGAGCGCCGCGTGCTGCTCAAGGCGTTCGGCGCCGAGCTCGTGCTCACCGACCCCACACTCGGCATGAAGGGCGCGATCGAGAAGCTGCAGGAGATCATCGCGGAGACCCCCGGCGCCGTCTGGGCGCGCCAGTTCGAGAACGACGCGAACCCGCAGATCCACCGCGTGACCACGGCGCAGGAGATCCTGCGCGACACCGACGGCGACGTGGACATCTTCATCGCGGGCGTCGGCACCGGCGGCACGGTGACCGGCACCGGCCAGGCGCTCAAGGCCGCGAAGCCCGACGTGCAGGTGTACGCCGTCGAGCCCAAGGACTCGCCGCTGCTCAGCGAGGGTCGGGTCGGGCCCGCCAAGATCCAGGGCATCGGACCGAACTTCGTCCCGGCGATCCTGGACCGCGACGTGATCGACGAGGTGCTCACCGCCGAGTTCGACGAGTCCCTCTCCACCGCGCGCGACCTGGCGGCCCGGGAGGGTCTGCTCGTCGGCATCTCCAGCGGCGCGGCCGTCGCACAGGCGCTGAAGGTCGCGGCCCGCCCCGAGAACGCGGGCAAGACGATCGTCGTGGTCGCCCCGGACACGGGCGAGCGCTACCTGTCCACGGCGCTGTTCGAGGACCTGCGCGAGGACTGATGCCGCTCCCGAAGGGCCGCAGGAAGACCCGCATGTCGTGGTTCGGGCGGGTGCGCGAAGACATCGCATCCGCCCGGCTCCGCGACCCCGCGGCACGCGGCGGGCTCGAGATCGCGCTGCTGTACCCCGGACTGCATGCCATCTGGGCGCACCGGGTGGACCACGCGCTGTGGGTCCGCGGGCTGCGCTTCCCGGCGCGGATGGGTTCGCAGATCGCCCGGTGGCTCACCGGCATCGAGATCCACCCCGGTGCCCGGATCGGGCGGCGCTTCTTCATCGACCACGGAATGGGCGTCGTGATCGGCGAGACGGCCGAGATCGGCGATGACGTGATGCTCTACCACGGCGTCACGCTCGGCGGCCGCACGCGCGACGCCGGCAAGCGCCACCCGACCCTCGAGGACGGCGTTCTCGTCGGCGCGGGCGCCAAGATCCTCGGCCCGGTCGTGATCGGCGCTCGCTCCGCGGTCGGCGCGAACGCGGTCGTGACGAAGGATGCGCCCGCCGACTCGGTGCTCACCGGCGTCCCCGCCAAGGCGCGTCCGCGCGTCGAGGGCGAGAACACGGCACGGATCCTGTCCGTGCCGGACTACTCGATCTGAGCGGCGCTCAGCGCTTCTTCGCGGCGGACCTCGCGGCCGCCGCCTCGCGCACCCCGCGCTTGATCAGCAGCAGCGGCAGCACCACCGTGCTCACCGCGGTGATGACCCAGATCACCACCGGGCCGAGGATCCAGCTGATCGCATCCGTGATCCGCAGACCGCCGATCGGCAGCAGCACCACGATCAGCAACGCCGCGAACGTCGAGATGATGCCGATCCCGCCCAGCAGCGCCGGCGCGTACCGGTGCGCCATGGACGTGATCCACGGCGCGAGCAGGCTCTGCAGCACGGTGAAGATGAGCACGCACAGCACGAAGCCCCACCACTGGCTCCAATCGATCGTGAAGCCCGTCAGCAGCAGATCGGCCACGATGAGGCCAAGCGCGGAGGACAGCAGGAAGATCAGCGTGCGCATGAAGAAGAGGCCCATGGCCGGAGCATAGCGCGCGGCGGGGTGCCGCGCCGCGCACGCCCCGCGTACTGTCGGGGACATGCACTGGGTGCTCCACGTGGACCTCGACCAGTTCATCGCGGCGGTCGAGGTGCTGCGTCGTCCCGAGCTCGCCGGGCTCCCCGTCATCGTGGGCGGCCGCGGCGACCCGTCCGCGCGTGCCGTGGTGTCCACGGCCTCCTACGAGGCGCGCGCGTTCGGCGTGGGCTCGGGGATGCCGCTGCGCGTCGCGGCCCGCAGGATCCCGGATGCGGTGATCCTGCCGGTCGATGCCCCGGTATACCGCGCGGCGTCCGCGGAGGTGATGGCGGAGCTGCGCGCGCAGCCCGGCGCCGTGGTGCAGGTGCTGGGCTGGGACGAGGCGTTCGTGGGTGTCGACACCGGCGACCCGGAGGCGGTCGCGCGGCGGATCCAGGAGTCCGTCCTCGCCCGCACCCGGCTGCACTGCAGCGTCGGCATCGGCGACACGCTGGTGCGGGCGAAGATCGCCACCGGCTTCGGCAAGCCCCGGGGCGTGTTCCGCCTCACCGCCCAGAACTGGGACGAGGTGATGGGGGCGCGCCCGGTGGTGGACCTGTGGGGTGTGGGCGCGAAGGTGTCGAAGCGGCTGCTCGCGCTCGGCATCCGCACGGTCGCTGAGCTGGCGGGCGCCCCCGAGGCGGCGCTCACCGCCGAGTTCGGGCCACGGATGGGCCTCTGGTATCGCGAGCTCGGCCGCGGCGGCGGATCGGCGGTCGTCGATGACACTCCTCGGGTGCCCCGCGGTCACGGCCGGGAGACCACGTACCCGTCCGACCTCGTCGACCGCGCCGAGATCGAGCAGGCCGCGCTGACACTGCTGGAACAGGTGCTCGCGGACGTGGCGGAGGACGGACGGGGCGTCGTCGGCCTCGGGCTGAAGGTGCGCTACGCACCGTTCACGACGAAGACGTTCACGAAGCGCATCCCGGAGAGCTCCGACCGCGACGTCGTGATCGAACGGGCGCGCGAGCTCATCGCGCGGATCGCCCCCGATCGGCCGGTGCGTCTGCTGGGCATCCGCGCGGAGATGCCGCTGCCGGACGAGGCACCGGGCGACTGACCGCCTCGGTCGGCCGGCGCGTCAGGTGCGTTCAGTCCTCGGAGCCGAGGGCCGCGAGCCGCGCCTCCTCGTCCGCATGGATCGCGGACTCGATGATCGGCTCGAGCGCGCCGTCCATGACCGCGTCGAGGTTGTAGGCCTTGAACCCGGTGCGATGGTCCGCGATCCGGTTCTCCGGGAAGTTGTAGGTGCGGATCCGCTCCGAGCGGTCCATGCCGCGGATCTGCGAGCGGCGCGCGTCGCTGGCGGCGGCCTCGAGCTCCTCCTGCTGCTTCGCGAGCAGCCGGGCGCGCAGCACGCGCATGCCGGCCTCGCGGTTCTGCAGCTGCGACTTCTCGTTCTGCATCGACACCACGATGCCGGTCGGCAGGTGCGTGATGCGCACGGCGGAGTCCGTCGTGTTGACGGACTGTCCGCCCGGTCCCGAGGAGCGGAACACGTCGATCTTGAGGTCGTTCTGGTTGATCGAGATCTCGTCCGGCTCGTCGACCTCGGGGAACACCAGCACGCCCGTGGTAGAGGTGTGGATGCGTCCCTGCGACTCGGTGGCCGGGACGCGCTGCACACGGTGCACGCCGCCCTCGTACTTGAGGTGCGCCCATACGCCCTGGGACGGATCGGTCGAGGAGCCCTTGATCGCGACCTGCACGTCCTTGTAGCCGCCCAGATCCGACTCGGTGCGCTCCAGGAGCTCGGTCTTCCAGCCCTTCGACGCGGCGTACTGCACGTACATGCGCAGCAGATCGGCGGCGAAGAGCGCGGATTCGGCTCCGCCCTCCCCCGCCTTGATCTCCATGATCACGTCGCGCGCGTCGTCGGGATCGCGTGGGATCAGCAGGCGGCGCAGCTTCTCCTGCGCGACCTGCAGGTGATCCTCCATGCCGGGGATCTCCGCGGCGATGGACTCGTCCTCGCGGGCGAACTCGCGCGCGGTCTCGAGATCCTCGCCGGCGGCGATCCAGTCGTCATGCGCCTTCACGATGCGGCTGAGCTCGGCGTAGCGGCGGTTGACGCGCTTCGCCCGCGCGGCGTCGGCGTGCACCTCGGGGTCGGAGAGCTCCCTCTCCACCCTGTGGTGCTCGTCGCGCAGCGCCTCGACCTGCTCGAACATGACGACCGGATCCCCTGCCTCAGGCGGCGCAGATCAGCGGATGCTGTTCTCGGACGCGTGGCTGTGGCCCGTGCCGGAGGCCGGCTTGCCCAGCTGCGCGTTCTGCATCTGCAGCAGGAACTCGACGTTGGAGTCGGTCTCCTTGAGCTTGCCGAGCACGACCTCGAGGGCCTGCTGGGTGTCGAGCCCGGCGAGGGCGCGGCGCAGCTTCCAGGTGATCTTGACCTCGTCCGGGCTGAGCAGCATCTCCTCGCGGCGGGTCGAGGACGCGTTGACGTCCACGGCCGGGAAGATGCGCTTGTCGGCCAGCGCGCGCGACAGGCGCAGCTCGCTGTTGCCGGTGCCCTTGAACTCCTCGAAGATGACCTCGTCCATCTTGGATCCGGTCTCCACCAGCGCGGTGGCGAGGATCGTGAGGGATCCGCCGTTCTCGATGTTGCGCGCCGCGCCGAAGAAGCGCTTCGGCGGGTACAGCGCCGAGGCGTCCACGCCGCCGGTGAGCACGCGGCCCGAGGCCGGGGCTGCGATGTTGTACGCGCGGCCGAGGCGGGTGATCGAGTCGAGCAGCACGACGACGTCGCGGCCCAGCTCGACCAGGCGCTTCGCGCGCTCGATCGCGAGCTCCGCAACCGTGGTGTGGTCCTCGGCCGGGCGGTCGAAGGTCGACGCGATGACCTCGCCCTTCACGGTCCGCTGCATGTCGGTGACCTCTTCGGGGCGCTCGTCGACGAGCACGACCATGAGGTGGACCTCGGGGTTGTTGATCGCGATCGCGTTGGCGATCTGCTGCAGCACGATCGTCTTGCCGGCCTTCGGGGGCGCGACGATGAGGCCGCGCTGGCCCTTGCCGATCGGGGCGACGAGGTCGATGATGCGCTGGGTCAGCTTCTCCGGCGCGGTCTCCAGGCGCAGACGCTCCTGCGGGTAGAGCGGGGTCAGGCTGCCGAACTCGACGCGGGTGGCCGCATCCTCGGTGCTCAGGCCGTTGATCGAGTCGACCTTGACCAGGGCGTTGTACTTCTGGCGGCCCTGCTGCTCGCCCTCGCGGGGCTGCTTGATCGCGCCGACGACGGCATCGCCCTTGCGCAGGTTGTACTTCTTGACCTGGCCGAGCGACACGTACACGTCGCTGGGGCCGGAGAGGTATCCGGTGGTGCGCACGAAGGCGTAGTTGTCGAGCACGTCGAGGATGCCGGCGATCGGGATGAGGACGTCGTCCTCGCCGATCTCCGTCTCGAACTCGTCGACGTTCTGGTTCGCTCCGCCGCGGCGCTTGTTGCGCTGGCGTCCGCGGCCGGTGCCGCCGTCCTCGTCCGCGTCGACCGCGCCGCCGCGGCCGTTCTGGCCGCCGTTGTTCTGG
>JAFDWP010000188.1 GCA_018268435.1 Actinomycetota bacterium | reverse complement strand
CGCCCGGCGCATCGCGACGATCGCCGACGCCGAGCACGCGTGGACCATCCAGGGCCCCGAGCGCGTCGCGCTGATCGGCGGCAACGGCGTGGGCAAGACCACGCTGCTGCGCCGCCTGGTCGGTGACGGGGAGGCGGCGGAGTCCCCGGGCCCGGCCACCCCGGCCGCGTCCCCGTCCCCCACGCCGGCCCCGGCTTCCGCCCCAGCCGGCCCGTTCTCAGGATCGTTTGCCGATTCCGGGGCCGAAGCCGCCGGATTCCGCGGATCGGCGGAATCCGTCCTGAGAACGGTCCGGCACACCGACCGCATCGGGTACCTGCCGCAGCGCATCGACGGGCTCGACGAGTGCGCGACGGTCGTGGAGAACGTGGCCGCCCGGGCGCCGGAGATCCCGGAGAAGGAGCTGCGCAACCGGCTCGCCCGGTTCCTCATCCGCGGCGCCGCCATGGACCGGGCGGTGGGCGCACTCTCGGGCGGGGAGCGTTTCCGCGTCGCCCTCGCCGCGCTGCTGCTGGCCGACCCCGCACCGCACCTCGTGGTGCTGGACGAGCCGACGAACAACCTCGACCTCGACACCGTGGATCAGGTCGTGCAGGCGCTCCGCACCTACCGCGGCGCCGTGCTGATCGTCAGCCACGACGACGCCTTCCTGCGCCGGCTCGACCTGAACCTGACCCTGGAGCTGTCTCCGGACGGCACCCTCTCCGAGGTCGCCCTGACGCCCTGACGGGTCCCCGTTCGCAGTGCGCACCTCGCTCCATGCGGCGCCGGGATGCAGCCAGGTGCGCACTTCGAAAACCAGGGGGCCGGATCCAGCGGCCACCCAGGGGCCGGGGGCAGGATGTCGGCATGAGCGAACTCGCCCGCCCACGCAAGGGCCGTTTCATCGCCGGCGTCTGCGCCGGACTCGCCCGCCGCTTCGGGATGCCCGTCGCGCTCGTGCGCATCATCGCGATCATCGCGATGGTGTTCGCCGGGCTGCCGCTGTGGGTCTACCTCGTGCTCTGGATCGTCATCCCGAACGAGCGCTGAGCCGGCGTTCGGGGCTCAGGCGCGCTTCGAGCGCATCGCGCGGGTGTGCCCCAGGGTCGGATCCGCGGCGAGCGCGGCGTACTGCTCGGATTCGCGCGGCACCAGCGTGACGCGCCCGTCGGCGTCGCTGAGGATCCCCCAGCCGTAGCGCTTGCCCAGCGGTGAGGAGCGCAGACAGGGCTGCCCCTTCGCGAAGAACAGCGCCCGTGCGGCGACGTCGGCGGGATCCGTGTCGTGCCGCAGCGCCCAGGTGGCGAAGATGACATCGTCGGAGGTGCGCCCGGCGGGCCGCTCCGCGATCATCCAGTAGTGCAGCGCCGCGATCGTCGGAGCCTCCCCCGCGGGCGGCTCCTGCGCGTGATCCGTGGGGCAATCCTCGGCCACCTCGATGAACGTGCTCGTGTAGTTCGTCGTGTGCGCGGCCATGCCTCCATGCTCGCACCGTACGGCGACGTCGGGCTTGGAGATCCGCGACAGGATCCCGGGCCGTTGCGCCCAGGGCGGATCCTGCCCGAATGTCGGCGGCACCGGCGAAGATGGACGGATGGGCGATGTGCTCGACCGCTTCACCCCCGCCACCCAGGACTGGTTCCGCGGGGCGTTCCGCGCACCCACGCCGGCGCAGGCGGGGGCGTGGGAGGCGATCTCGAGCGGGAAGAACGCACTCGTCGTGGCGCCGACCGGATCCGGCAAGACCCTCTCCGCATTCCTCTGGGCGATCGACCGGGTGTTCCGCGAGCGCACGGCGGAGGCCGAGCACCCCGCGCCCGCCGCGACGAAGAACACCGCGAAGAAGGGCAAGGTCGCCGAGCGCCCCGGCCGCACCCGGATCCTCTACATCTCGCCGCTCAAGGCCCTCGGCGTGGACGTCGAGCGCAACCTGCGCTCACCGCTGATCGGCATCGGGCAGTCCGCGCGGCGACTCGGGATCCCCGCGCCGGCGGTCACGGTCGGGGTCCGCTCGGGCGACACGACCTCGTCGGACCGACGGCGGCTCGTCGTGGATCCGCCGGACATCCTCATCACCACGCCCGAATCGCTGTACCTCATGCTCACCAGCCGCGCCGGCGACACCCTGCGCGACGTGCACACGGTGATCATCGACGAGGTGCATGCGGTCGCGGCGACCAAGCGCGGCGCCCATCTCGCGGTGAGCCTGGAGCGGCTCGACCAGCTGCGGCGGGCGGCCGGCGCAGAGCACCCCGTCCAGCGGATCGGGCTCAGCGCGACCGTCCGCCCGATCGACGAGGTCGCGCGGTTCCTCGGCGGCGCGCAGCCGGTCGAGATCGTCGCACCTCCCGCCTCGAAGACGTTCGACCTGCAGGTCGTCGTGCCGATCGAGGACATGCTCAACCCTCCCCCGCCGCCCGGCACCGACGAGACCCCGCGGCCCGCCGGAGCCGAGCGCGCCGACGACGTCGGCGCCGATGCGTTCGGCCCTTCGAGAGCCTCGGGGACCGACACCGAGATGACCGGATCCGTCTGGCCGCACGTCGAGGAGGCGATCGTCGACAGGATCCTCGAGAACCGCTCGACGATCGTGTTCGCCAACTCGCGCCGCCTGGCCGAGCGGCTCACCGGACGACTGAACGAGATCTACAGCGAGCGGATCGGGCTCGACCTGCCGGCGGCCATGCTCCGCACGAAGCAGGGGCCGCCCGCCGCGATGATGGCGCAGGCGGGGTCCACGGCCGGGGCGGATCCGGTGCTCGCCAAGGCGCACCACGGCTCGGTATCGAAGGAGCAGCGCGCGCTCGTCGAGGAGGAGCTCAAGTCGGGCGCGCTGCGCTGCGTCGTCGCGACGAGCAGCCTCGAGCTCGGCATCGACATGGGCGCGGTCGACCTGGTGATCCAGGTGGAGGCGCCGCCCTCGGCCGCGTCCGGGCTGCAGCGCGTGGGACGGGCGGGGCACCAGGTCGGCGAGATCAGCCGCGCCTCCCTGTTCCCCAAGCACCGCGGCGACGTGCTGCACACCGCGATCGTCACGGAGCGCATGCTCGCGGGGCAGATCGAGGCGATCAGCGTGCCGCGCAATCCGCTCGACATCCTCGCCCAGCAGACCGTCGCGGCGTGCGCACTGGATCCGCTCGACGTCGAGCAGTGGTTCGACACGGTGCGCCGCAGTGCGCCGTTCGCCGCGCTCCCCCGCTCCGCATACGAGGCGACGCTGGACCTGCTCGCCGGGCGCTTCCCCTCCGACGAGTTCGCCGAGCTGCGTCCGCGCCTGGTCTGGGACCGCGATGCGGGCACCCTCACCGGGCGGCCCGGCGCACAGCGGATCGCGGTGACGAGCGGCGGCACCATCCCCGACCGCGGACTGTTCGGGGTGTTCGTCGCCGGGGAGACCACGGGGGCCCGAGTCGGGGAGCTCGACGAGGAGATGGTCTACGAGTCGCGGGTCGGCGACGTGTTCACGCTCGGCACCACGAGCTGGCGGATCGCGGAGATCACGCACGACCGCGTGAACGTCATCCCGGCCTACGGGCAGCCCGGCAAGGTGCCGTTCTGGCACGGCGACGGCCTCGGCCGCCCGTTCGAGCTCGGCGAGGCGCTCGGCGCCTTCAACCGCGAGGTGCACTCCGCCTCCCCCGAGAAGGCGCGCGAGCGCCTCAGCGCCGCCGGGCTCGACGAGCGGGCCCAGGCCAACCTGCTCGCGCACCTCGCCGAGCAGAAGGAGTCGACGGGCACGCTGCCCACCGACCGCAGCCTCACGGTCGAGCGCAGTCGCGACGAGATCGGCGACTGGCGGGTGATCCTGCACTCGCCGTACGGGCAGACCGTGCACGCGCCGTGGGCGCTCGCCGTCAACGCGCGGATCCGCGAGCGCCTGGGCGTGGAGGGGTCCGCGGTCGCGAGCGACGACGGCATCATCGTGCGCGTTCCGGACGCCGACATCGAGCCGCCCGGCGCGGAGCTGTTCGTGTTCGACCCGGACGAGCTCGACCGGATCGTCACCGAGGAGGTGGGCGGATCCGCGCTGTTCGCCTCGCGCTTCCGGGAGTGCGCGGCGCGCGCGCTGCTCATGCCGCGGATGAACCCGCAGCGGCGCACCCCGCTCTGGCAGCAGCGGCAGCGCTCGGCACAGCTGCTCGAGGTCGCCCGCAAGCATCCGACCTTCCCGATCATCCTGGAGACCCTGCGCGAGGTGCTGCAGGACGTCTACGACCTGCCGTCGCTGCGCCGCCTCGCCACGGGCATCGCCGAGCGGCGCATCCGGCTCGTCGAGGTGCAGACCGCGCAGCCCTCGCCGTTCGCCCGCGATCTGCTGTTCGGCTACGTGGGCGCATTCATGTACGAGGGCGATTCGCCGCTCGCCGAGCGCCGCGCGGCCGCGCTGTCCGTCGACCCCGCGCTGCGCGGCGAGCTGCTCGGCACGGTCGAGCTGCGGGAGCTGCTGGATCCGGAGGTCATCGCGCAGTTCGAGCGCGAGGCGCAGCGTCTGGATCCGGCCCGCCGCGCACGGGGCGTGGAGGGCGTCGCGGATCTGCTGCGCCTGCTCGGCCCCCTCGATGCGGCCGAGGTCGCCGCGCGGCTGGAGCCGGTCGGCGAGGGCGACCCCGCTCCCCGGTCCCTGAGCGAGGAGCGCAGCGACGAGACGAAGGGCGCCGCGGAGTCCGTGGCGGCCGCCCACCTCACCGCGCTCATCGACGCGCGGCGTGCGATCGAGGTGACCATCGGCGGTGTGCGCCGGGTCGCCGCGATCGAGGACGCCGGACGCCTGCGCGACGCCCTCGGCGTGCCTCTGCCCGTCGGGATCCCGGTGGCGTTCCTGGAGCCCGTCGCGGATCCGCTCGGCGACCTCGTCGCGCGGCATGCGCGCACGCACGGTCCGTTCCTCGGTTCGGTCGTCGCCGCCCGGTTCGGGATCGGCCCGGCGATCGTGCGGCAGACGCTGCAGCGGCTCGAGGCCGACGGGCGGGTCACGAGCGGGTACTTCCTGCCCGGCCCTTCGAGTGCCTCAGGGACCGGGGCTGGCCCTTCGAGTGCCTCAGGGACCGGGGCCGGCGGTCGGGCCTCGGCGACCTCGGCCGGGTCCGACGAGACCGAGTGGTGCGATGCCGAGGTGCTGCGCCGCCTGCGGATGCGCTCCCTCGCCGCGATCCGCGGCAGCGTCGAACCGGTCTCGCCGACCGCGTTCGCACGGTTCCTGCCGGAGTGGCAGCACCTGGAGCGTCCGCTGGAGGGCGTCGACGGCGTGGCGGCCGTGATCGAGCAGCTCGCCGGCGTGCCGATCCCGGCGAGCGCCTGGGAGTCGCTGGTGCTGCCGCAGCGCGTGCGCGACTACTCCCCTGCGATGCTCGACGAGCTGACCAGCTCCGGCGAGGTCGTCTGGGCCGGCCACGGCGCGCTGCACGGCCGCGACGGCTGGGTGTCGCTGCACCCCGCCGACCTCGCGCCGTTCACCGTCCCGTTCGCCGATGAGGCACCCGAGGCCGGATCCCTCGAGGCGCAGCTGCTCGCCGCCCTCGCGTCGGGCGGTGCGTACTTCGCGGCGCAGCTGCGGGAGGCCACGGGGGCGCAGAACGAGGCCTCCGTGGTGGAGGCGCTGTGGAACCTGGCCTGGTCGGGCCACGTCACGAACGACACGTTCGCGCCGATCCGCTCGCTGCTGAGCGGGGGCAGCCAGGCGCACAAGGTCGCCCGCCGCGCTCCGCGCACCCGCACGTTCCGCGGGATGTCGCTGGCCCGTCCGTCCGCCGCGCCCCGCCCGCTGTCCGTGGGCGGACGATGGTCGCTGCTGCCCGAGGCGGAGACGGATCCGGCCCGCCGCGCGACGGTGTCGGCGGGGCTCCTGCTCGACCGGTACGGCGTCGTCACCCGCGGTTCCGTGCAGTCGGAGGGACTGCCGGGCGGGTTCGCCCAGGCCTATCGCGTGCTCGCCGGGTTCGAGGAGGCGGGCCACTGCCGTCGCGGCTACGTGATCGAGCGGCTGGGCGCCGCGCAGTTCGCCGCCTCCGCCACGATCGATCGGCTGCGCACGTTCGCCGGTCTCGCCGATCCGCCGCCGCGCATGGCCCGCACGCTGGCGGCCACCGACCCGGCGAACCCCTACGGCGCCGCCCTCGGCTGGCCGCGGCTCGACGAGGTCTCGCACCGCCCCGGGCGCAAGGCCGGGGCGCTCGTCGTGCTCGTCGACGGCGCGCTCGCGCTGTATCTGGAGCGGGGCGGCAAGACGGTGCTCGCCTTCACCGACGACGAGGAGGAGCTGCGCGCGGCGACCGCGGACCTCGCCGCGACCGCCCGCACCCGGCGGCTGGAGACGCTCACCGTGGTGAAGGTCAACGGCGAGGGCATGTACGAGCGCGGCGGCGACGGACCGGGGCGCGGCGCACGGCTCGGCGGACTGCTGCAGGAGGCGGGCTTCGTGGCGACGCCGCGGGGCTTCACCCTGCGCAAGGCGCTGTGATCCGATGCCCGTGACCGAGGCGGCGCGCGGTGCCTGAGGGCGACACGGTCTACCGTGTGGCGCATCGGCTCGACCGTGCGCTGAGCGGCGGCACGGTCACCCGCTTCGACCTGCGCGTGCCCGAGCTCGCGACCGCCGACCTCACCGGATCCGTCGTGCACGCCGTGGTGCCCCGCGGCAAGCACATCCTGATGCGCATCGGCGATCGCACGCTCCGCTCGCATCTGCGCATGGACGGCGCGTGGCACCTGTACCGCCCCGACGAGCGCTGGCGGGCGCCCGCGCACACGGCGCGCGCGATCGTGGGCACCGCGGAGGTCGAGGCGGTGGGCTTCGACGTGTCGATGCTCGCGCTCGTCCCGACGGCCGAGGAGGCCGTCCTCGTGGCACACCTCGGACCGGATCCGCTGAGCGACGACTGGGATGCAGCCGAGGCCGCACGACGACTGGGAGCGGATCCGCGTCCGATCCACGTCGCCCTGCTCGACCAGCGCAACGTCGCGGGATTCGGCAACGAGTACGCCGCCGAGCTGCTCTTCCTCCGCGGAGTGCTGCCCACCCGGCCTGCGACGGAGGTGGATGCGGCGGCGCTGCTCGACCTCGGCGCCCGCACGATCCGCGCCAACCGGGACCGTGTCGAGCGCACCTTCACCGGGGTCGCACAGCGCGGCCGGACCACCTGGGTCTACGGGCGTGCGCGCCGGGCCTGCCGACGCTGCGGCACGCTCATCCAGACCGGCGAGCTGGGGGCGGATCCCACCGAGGAGCGCCGCACGTTCTGGTGCCCGCGCTGCCAGCGCTGAACGGCGCCGGACCGCACGGCACGCCGGCGCCCCGCCCCACCCGGCGCCCGCCGGATACGCGAAGACGCGCACCCCCTGAGGAGCGCGCGCCTTCCTGCGGCATGCGGGCCGCGACGTTCAGGCGGCGAGCCAGAGTCCCTTGCGGTCCGTGTCCACGTTCATCCCGGCGGCGACGGTCTCGTCGTCGCCGATCTTCGCGCCGCGCGCGATGTGCGCGCCGGCGCCGATCTCGGTGCGGACGCCGATGGTGGCGCCGTCGCCGACCACCGCGCCCTGCCCGATGTGCGCATGGGCCTCGATCCGGGCGTTCACGCCGATGAGCGCTTCGGGCTCGATCCAGGCGCCGCGCGCGACGTGCGCGCCGGCACCGATCTTCGCGCCCGGCTCGACATAGGCACCGGCCTCCACGATCGCCTGCGGGTGCACCTTGGCGCCGTGCGCGATCAGACCACGGCCGTTGGCGTGCTTGCGGTAGCGCAGCGTGCCGCCGTGGCCGTCCTCGATGTCGACGTAGTTCTTACCCACGAAAACCTCCCGTGCCCGGGACATTCCCCGGATACATCTGCAACCGCGAACGGGAGGGATCTATTCCCGTGCACATGCTTTTCGCGTGTGTCGCGCGCGGCGCGTCGCGGCGCGTCAGCGGCTGCCGGCCTGCCTCTGGGCGGCCGCCAGGCGGGCCAGAGCGAGGGCGCCCACGAGCAGACCGAAGTCCCTCAGCGCGATGTCGAGGTACCCGCCGACGCTGACCAGGCTCACGATGATCCCGAGCAGCCAGAGCGCGACGACGTAGCCGCCGATCCTGGGCAGCACGGCGACCAGCAGACCCGCCACGATCTCGACGGATCCGACGATGTACATGAAGGTGTGCGCGTCCATGCCGATCATGCCGTTCATCCAGGGAGCGAGGTACACCTCCCAGTCGGGCTTGAGCACGCGCACGAACTTGTCGAGCCCGAACACGATCGGCGCGACGGTGAAGACGGTCCGCAGCAGGAGGAACGCCTGCCGGTTGCCGTCCTGCCGGAGCGCGGGGCGGGGCAGGACTTCGGAACGGGTCTGAGTGGCCATGACGACTCCTTCTATATTGTGATTTTCTTTAATTTAGAACCACGCCCCTCTAAAATCAAGAAGATCTCCAGTTAGAATGGGTGCATGAGCATCTCGGAGCAGGCCGCCGGGATCGGGGCCCTCGCCGACCCGACCCGGAGCGCCCTGTACGCGCACGTGATCGCGCAGCCGGATGCCGTGACCCGGGAGAGCGCGGCCGAGGCCGTCGGCGTCCCGGCGCACGTCGCCCGCTTCCAGCTCGACCGGCTCGTCGAGCTCGGTCTGCTGGAGGTCGAGTTCCGCCGCCTCACGGGGCGCAGCGGCCCCGGCGCGGGCCGCCCGTCCAAGCTCTACCGGCGCGCCGCGCAGACCATCGCGGTGTCGCTGCCCGCACGCCGCTTCGACCTCGCCGGGCATCTGCTCGCCCGAGCGATCGAGCGCTCCGCCGACGGCACCGCGGTCAGCGCCGCCCTCCGCGACGGCGCGCGCACCGAGGGCGATGCGTACGGCGCCCGTCTGCGCGCGGAGACGGCGGACGGCGATGCACCGGGCGATCCGGACGACGCCCTGCCGCGCGAGGAGCTCGAACGGATGCGGCGTGCGCTGTCCGGTCAGGGCTACGAGCCGCGTCCGGTTCAGGACGAGGTCGTTCTGGCGAACTGCCCGTTCCACGACCTGGCCCGCGCGCACACCGACCTCATCTGCCCGATGAACCAGGCCTACGTCGCCGGTGTCGCCAGGG
>JAFDWP010000187.1 GCA_018268435.1 Actinomycetota bacterium | reverse complement strand
CGCAGCGGCACCTCGTGGCGATGCTCCGGCGTGCGGTACACCATCGCCCACTCGTGCAGGCCGAAGCAGCCGAACTGCCCGGGGCGCGCCGCGGTACGGGAGAGCATCAGGTGCACCAGCCGGGCGAGCTCGGGCTTGTCGGCGGCGTAGGCGGCCGCATCGGGTGCGAACGACGCGGATCCGGATCCCGGCACGGGGGAGTACCAGCGCCACTGCGCGCGCTCCGCCGCGTCCTCGAGCACGACGCCCGCTCCGGGGTGCCAGCGGCGCAGCTGCCCGGGCTTGTAGCCGTAGTAGGTGAAGAGGAAATCGTGCACGGGATGCTTCTCGCGTCGGGCCTGCCGGGCGCGGTGCTCGGCGGTCAGCGCGTCCGCCCGCTCGGCATGCGCCGCGGCGCGGGCCATCCAGTCGGTGCGATCGAGGGGCGCCGGGGCCACGTCGATCGCGCCGTCGGAGATCGCATCGATCCCGACGGCGTCGGCACCGGCCGGTGCGCCGGTGCTCATGGATCGGAGCGGATGACGCCGGCGGCGAGGAGCTCGTCGAGGATCCCGGCGCCGTCCTCCGCGCCCACCCAGGGGGCGAGGTCGTCGGTGTCGGCCTGCTCTCCGTCGGCGCGGGAGGCGGTGCGGCGTCCCGCGAGCACGCCCTCGGCGGGGAGCAGGCGGCGGATCGCGACCGCGGCGACGTTGTCCGGATGCTCCACGAGGAACTGTCCGTAGATCGCCTCGTCGTGCTGGCCGTCGTCGCCGATCAGCAGCCAGCGCACGTGCGGGAACTCCTCGGCGAGCCGTTCGAGGTTCTGCAGCTTGTGCTCGCGGCCGCTGCGGAACCAGCGCTCGTGCGTGGGTCCCCAGTCGGTGAGCAGCATCGAACCGGACGGGAACAGGTTCCGGGACAGGAAGCGGTTCAGCGTCGGGGCCACGTTCCAGGCGCCGGTGGAGAGGTAGATCATGGGCGAGCCCGGGTTGTCCCGCATGAGACGCTCCAGCAGCACCGCCATCCCCGGAACCGGGGTGCGGGCGTGCTCGTCCACGACGAAGGAGTTCCACGCGGCGATCAGCGGGCGCGGCAGGGCGGTCACCATGACGGTGTCGTCGACGTCGGAGACGACGCCGAAGCGCACGTCCTCGGCCACGATGAACACGCGTGCGGGGATCGGCTCCTGACCCTCGACCGACATCGTCACCTGCTGCCAGCCGCTCGGCAGGCCCGCGTCGATGCGGACGTCGATCACGCCGCCGCGATCGGCGGCAACCTCGTGCGCGCGCCCGTCGACGGTGATCGTCACCGTCGCGAAGCTCACCGGGATGCCGACGAAGCTGCGCCAGCCGCGCACGCTCGCATCCTTGCCGCCGCGACGGGTCTTCGGCAGGATCAGCACGCGGCCGACCACCCGGATCCAGCCGGGTCCGCCATAGCCGGGGAACGGCACCACGGTGGCGGTGCGGCCGCGCTTGCGGGCACGCCGCTCACGCCACGCATGGAAGCGATGCTCGAGGCGGGCGAACCAGTGGATCCGCTCCGGTCGGGATGAGGGGGAGGGCATAGCTCGTCCAGTCTTTCATGCCCGCCTGGTTCTTTCATGTCCGCGCGGGGATGCGGGTGCGGTGCCGCGGGACTCGCCCCCAGGTCGGCTGGGATAATCTGGAGGTTGCCTTGTTCGGGCAGTCTTCTCCCTGCCGTAGAGAAATGGTCGTCGCGTTGTCTGAGAACCCTTCCCCCTCCGCTCTCCCGTCACACGGTGACGACGAGTCGCAGTCGGCGCACGAGCTCCAGGCCCACCAGGTGCGCCGACTCCAAGACAAGTGGCAGCGGTACTGGGCGGAGAACGAGACGTTCCAGGCCGGCGGCGCCGACGACGTGCGCCCGCGCAAGTACGTGCTGGCGATGTTCCCGTATCCCTCCGGTGACCTGCACATGGGCCACGCCGAGAACTACCTGTACTCGGACATCGTCGCGCGGTTCTGGCGGCACCGCGGCCACAACGTGCTGAACCCGATCGGCTGGGACTCCTTCGGCCTGCCCGCCGAGAACGCCGCGATCCGTCGCGGTGCGGATCCGCGGGAGTGGACCTACCAGAACATCGCGCAGCAGAAGGCGAGCTTCCAGACGTACGGCGTCTCGTTCGACTGGAGCCGCGAGCTGCACACCTCCGACGAGGAGTACTACCGCTGGAACCAGTGGCTGTTCCTGAAGCTCTACGAGCGCGGGCTGGCCTACCGCAAGAAGAGCCCGGTCAACTGGTGCCCGAACGACCAGACGGTGCTCGCGAACGAGCAGGTCGTCGACGGCCGCTGTGAGCGCTGCGGCGCGGAGGTCGTCAAGAAGAACCTCACCCAGTGGTACTTCCGCATCACCGACTACGCGGACCGCCTGCTGGACGACCTGAACCAGCTCGAGGGGTTCTGGCCGCACAAGGTCCTGCAGATGCAGCGCAACTGGATCGGCCGGTCGGTCGGCGCCGACGTGGACTTCGAGATCGAGGGCCGCGAGGGCGCTGTCACGGTGTTCTCGACGCGTCCGGACACGCTGCACGGTGCGACCTTCATGGTCGTCGCCCCCGACTCCGACCTGGCGGCCGAGCTCGCGGCGGGATCCTCCGCCGACGTGCGCGCCCGCTTCCAGGATTACCTGACCCAGGTCCAGAAGACGAGCGAGATCGACCGCCAGTCGGCCGATCGCCCGAAGACCGGCGTGTTCCTGGACCGCTTCGCGATCAACCCCGTCAACGGCGAGCGGCTGCCGATCTGGGCCGCCGACTATGTGCTGGCCGACTACGGCCACGGCGCGGTGATGGCGGTGCCCGCGCACGACCAGCGCGACCTGGACTTCGCCCGTGCCTTCGACCTGCCCGTGCGGGTGGTGGTGGACACCACCGCCCCGATCACCGGCGCCCTGCCCGTGATCGAGCTGGACGAGGACGGCGTCCCGATCGAGCCGGTGGAGTCGCTGGACGACCAGCACCCCGCGACGACCGGGATCGCCCTGACCGGCGACGGCCGCATGATCAACTCGGGCGAGCTGAACGGCCTGTCCAAGCGCAACGCGATCGCCCGCGCGATCGAGCAGCTGGAGGCCGCGGGCACCGGTCGCGCGGCCAAGAACTACCGACTGCGGGACTGGCTGATCTCGCGCCAGCGGTTCTGGGGCACCCCGATCCCGATGCTGCACACGCAGGACGGCGAGATCGTGCCGGTGCCCGAGGAGCAGCTGCCGGTGCGGCTGCCCAGCATCGAGGGCCTCGACCTGTCGCCCAAGGGATCCAGCCCGTTGGGCGCGGCGACCAGCTGGGTGCGCACCACCGTGCCCGGCACGGGGGAGCCGGCGCTGCGCGACCCGGACACCATGGACACGTTCGTGGACAGCTCCTGGTACTTCCTGCGGTTCCTGTCGCCGAACAGCGACACGGTCGCCTTCGATGTGGACGAGGCGCGGCGCTGGGCGCCCATCGACTCGTACATCGGCGGCGTCGAGCACGCCATCCTGCACCTGCTGTACGCCCGGTTCATCACCAAGGTGCTGTTCGACATGGGGCTGATCGACTTCACGGAGCCGTTCTCGAGCCTGATCAACCAGGGCATGGTGATCCTGGACGGCGCGAAGATGTCCAAGAGCAAGGGCAACCTGGTGCTGTTCCAGGAGGAGCTGGACGCCTACGGAGCCGACGCCCTGCGCGTCGCCCTGGCCTTCGCCGGTCCCGTGGAGGACGACAAGGACTGGAAGGACGTCTCCACCACGGGGGCGCAGAAGTTCCTCGCCCGCGCGCTGCGGGTCGCACGCGACGTGTCCAGCCCGGTCGATGCGGTCTTCGACGGCGGCGATGCGGCCCTGCGTCGGGTCACCCACCACCTGCTGGCCGACGCGCCCGCGCTGGTGGAGCAGACGAAGTTCAACGTGGTCGTGGCCCGCCTGATGGAGCTGGTGAACGCGATCCGCAAGACGATCGACGCCGGTGCGGGCGCGGGCGATCCCGCGGTCCGTGAGGCCACCGAGACGCTGGCCGTGATGCTCGACCTGGTCGCCCCGCACACCGCGGAGGAGATCTGGGAGATCCTCGGGCACGAGCCGTCGGTGGGTCTGGTGACCTGGCGGCAGGCGGATCCGCTGCTGCTCGTCGAGGACTCCGTCACCTGCGCCGTGCAGGTCAACGGCAAGGTCCGCGCCACGGTCGAGGTGCCCGCCAAGATCGGCGAGGCCGACCTGGAGGCGCTGGCTCGGGCGGACGAGAAGGTGCAGCGCGCACTCGACGGCAAGGAGATCGTGCGCGTCATCGTCCGCGCACCGAAGATCGTGAACTTCGCCGTCAGGGGCTGAGCCATGCGCTCCGGGGGGAGAGGAGCGCGCGCCCTGCGGATCCTGAGGCGCGTCCTCGGCATGGCCGTGCTCGTCGCCGTGCTCGCGGGCGCGGGCCTGCTGCTCGCCTGGCAGCTGCCGCGACCGATCAGCGTGACCAGCACGATCGGGGCGCTCTGGCATCGGCACAGCGACGAGCTGGGCGCCGCGTGGAACCGGGAGACCTGCGACGCGGGCGTGTGCTCCCAGGACTACCGTCGCGGCTCCATCTACGCGGCGACGAACGGGTTCGCGCACATCGTGCGGGACGACGCGGTCGGCGAGGCGTTCGACGAACTGGGCGGGGTGGTGGCCGTGGGGCTGCCGATCGCCGCCGAGAGCGGATCCGCCGACCGGCCATGGCAGGCCTTCCAGCGGGCGGGGATCTTCGCGGACGGCTCCGGGACGACACTGGTGCGCGGTGCGATCTGGCAGTCCTGGCTGCGTTATTCGCAGGAGCGCGGCGGCCTCGGCTTCCCGATGACCGCGCAGCACCAGGACCGCAGCGGCACGACGGTGCAGACGTTCGTGAACGGCGTCATCTACGTGCGCGACGGGCGTGCGGTGCCCACGATCTCGGACGTCGCGGACGCGCACCGACGCGCCGGGGGTGCGTCCGGTCCGCTCGGCTATCCGAAGAGCACCCAGCAGGCCGTCGGCGCCCGCCTGGTGCAGGAGTTCGACGGCGGCGAGGTGTGGTGGTCCTCGGGCACCGGTGCGGTCTCGGTGCAGGCGCCGTTCCTCGCCGCGTACCGCGAGCGCGGGGGCGCCGACGGGACGCTCGGACTGCCCACGGCCGAGGCGTCGCGACTCGAAGGCGGCGCGATGCAGTCCTTCCAGGGCGGCGTCCTGTACCGGTCCGACAGCGACGGCGCGATCCTCGCCACCACGGCCGGAGACATCCAGTCCCGGTACGAGGAGCTCGGCGGGGCCGAGGGCGAGCTCGGGCTGCCGACCGGGGAGAAGGTCGACGTGCCCGGCGGGCGGTATCAGGCCTTTGCCGGCGGCGTGCTGCTGTGGCACGACGGCGCGGGGGTGTTCCGTCTCGACGGCGGCAACTTCGCGACGTGGGCGGCGGATCCGGCCCGGTTCGGCTGGCCGACGGAGGACTCCTGGATCGATGACCGCGGCGCCCATCAGGCGTGGCAGAGGATGCACACGGTGCTGCGCGAGGGGCGCCTCCTCACGGTGCCGCAGACCCCCGTCGACGGATCCACGGCCCTGCTGCTGTGCGACTCGCAATGCGCCACCGACTCCTGGATCGAGCAGGGTGCGCGCGGCGCGGGGTTCTCGAAGATCGTGAAGGTCGGCTATGGCGGATCCGGCTACCTCGCGCCCATCAGCGTGACCGGTGCGGGTTTCACCGAGAGCGTCGCGCGCAATCTGCTGACGCTCCCGGAAGGCGATCCGGGTGTCGTGATCATCACCCTCGGCGGCAACGACGCGTCGTTGAAGCACACGGCGGCCGAGGTCGTCGTCGCCGAGGAGCACCTGGTCGCGATGATGCGGCAGTCGTATCCGAATGCGGCGATCGTCGTGGACGGCGTGATGAGCAGGAACGACGCCGCCCACGCGCCGCGCCGTGCGATGGACGCCGCGGTGACGGAGGAGGCCGTGCGTCTGGGGGTGCACGCGATCTCGGTCGCGGGCTGGGTGAGCACCTACTCCGCGCCGCAGATCGACGGGCTGCATCTCACGCCCGAGGGGCACGCCAAGATCGCCCCGCACTACGCCGACGCGCTGCGCGCCGCCCTCGGCCGCTGAGTCGCACTCCGGTTCGCCGCGCCGCCCTGGGCTGAGGTCGGTGCGCCGTCGCAGGGCGTGGCGCTGTTTCGGAGTCCTCGCGCGTCTCGGCCTCCACAGCAGCCGGATCCGGTGCGGTGCGCACGGGTTCTGCGGGCGTATCGCCGGCCGGCGCCGGCGGCGTCTACCGTCGGCGTGTGAGCGAGCAGGCGGAGCCCGAGACCCCGGCGCCGGCCGTCGTGCGCGGCCCGCGGCGGCTCCGCCTCGGGCTCGGGGCCGCGGTGGTCGTCGCGCTGACCGCCGTCTCGGTGACCGTCGGGATCGGGCTCCTGAACCGTCCCCCGGCGGCAGAGGACATCGCCGTCACGCCGGCGCCGACCGCGGGCGGCACCGGGATCTCCGCCGGGACCGTGTACGTGCACGTGCTGGGCCATGTCGTCAAGCCCGGGCTCTACGTGCTCGACGACGGGGCGCGGGTGGCTGAGGCCCTCGCCGCGGCCGGCGGCACCCTGCCCACCGCGGACCTGGCGGCGGTGAACCTCGCCCGGCCCGTGACGGACGGCGAGCAGATCCTGGTGCCGGCGGTCGGTGCGGCACCGCCGGCCGGCGCCGGTCCCGGCGGGTCCTCCGTCAGCGGCGCGGGCGGC
Organism: Actinomycetota bacterium; assembly: GCA_018268435.1. Classification (GTDB taxonomy): domain Bacteria; phylum Actinomycetota; class Actinomycetes; order Actinomycetales; family Microbacteriaceae; genus Microbacterium. The sequence continues at coordinate 10,325 of JAFDWP010000187.1, read as the reverse complement.
GCGGCGGGCGGACTCATCGATCTCAACACCGCGGACGCGGCAGCGCTCGAGGAGCTGCCGCGGATCGGGCCGGCGCTCGCGCAGCGCATCATCGACTGGCGCACCGCCAACGGACGCTTCACCAGTGTGGACGATCTGCTCGGCGTCTCCGGCATCGGCGAGAAGATGCTCGCCGGGATCCGCGATCGGGTGCGGGTGTGAGCGGGCACGCGTCCGACCCCTCCGTGCGGGGTGCGGCGGCTCGGCCGGGGACGGGGGAGGCGCCGCCCGCCCGGCGGCACCAGCTGCGGGACCTGCGGATGGTGCCGCTCGCGGTCACGGCCTGGGCGGCGGCGCTGCTCGTGTCGTTCCTGCCATGGGCCGCGGGGCCGCTGCTCGGGGCGTCGGTGCTCGGCATGACCCTCGTGCTCGGCGCCCGGTGCTGCCGCGGCGGCGCGGTCCCGGTGATCGCCGCCCTGTCCCGCGCCGCGCCCCTGGTCGTGGTCTGCTGTGCCGCGGCCTCGGCCATCGCGATGTCTGCGGCGGGGGCGGCGCCCGCGAGGGAGCAGGCCGCCGCGTTCGCGGGGCATGCGGTGACGGCCGAGGTGAGCGTGCGCTCGCTGCCCTCGCTCGGCGCCGACGGGCGGCTGTGGGCGGATGCCGACACGATCCGGCTGGGCCCGGGGGAGCATCCGGGACCGCTGCGGGTTCCCGTGCGTGTCGGCGTGGCGCCGGACGAGCGCTCGGCCACGCTCGGCCCGGGGACGGTGCTGCGATTCGCCGCACAGGTGCGGGGCGCGGACCCGGGAGAGCGCGCCGCCGTCGTCCTGTTCGCGCAGGGGCCGGTCGCACAGCTGTCCCGCGGCGGAGTCGTCGAGACGAGCGCCGGCGACGTGCGCGCCGCCTTCATCGCGCGCACGCAGCGGTTGCCCGAACCCGGATCAGAACTGCTCCCCGGCCTCGCGGTGGGGGACGTGCGGGCCGTGAGCGCCGACCTCGATGCGGCGATGAAGGCGAGCGGGCTCTCGCACCTCACCGCGGTGAGCGGCAGCAACCTCGCACTCGTCGCGGCGGCCGCATTCGGCGCGGTGGCGCTGTGCGGGGGCGGCCGGGTGCTGCGCATCGCGGTCGCGGCCCTCGCGCTGGCCGGCTTCGTGGTGCTGGTCACGCCGCAGCCGAGCGTGATCCGGGCGGCGGCGATGGCGGGGGCGGCGATGACGGCCGTGCTCCTGGGACGCCCGCGGGCCGGTCTGTCGGTGCTGCTGCTCGCGGTGACGGTGCTGCTGCTGGCGGATCCGCGCCTCGCGGCGGCGCCGGGCTTCGCGCTGTCGGCCGCGGCGACGGCCGGACTCCTCGTGCTCGCCCCGCCGCTCGCCGCCGGACTTGCGCGCCTGCTGCCGAAGCCCGTCGCACTCGCGATCGCGGTGCCGCTGTCGGCGCAGCTCGCGTGCGGACCGATCCTCGCCCTGTTCGCCGTGCAGCAGTCCCTGGTCTCCGTCCCGGCCAACCTGCTGGCCGCGCCCGCATCGCCGATCGCCACCGTGCTCGGGCTGCTCGCCTGCCTCGCCATGCCGATCCCGGCGCTGGCCGACCTGTTCGCAGCGGCCGCCTGGCTGCCGTCCGCATGGATCGCGCAGACCGCCGTCGTCACGGCGGGGCTCCCGCTCGCGACGATCGAGGCCCCCGCAGGCATCGGCACCGCGCTCGTCGTGGCGTCGCTGAGCGCGGCGGTGTTCTGGGCGATCGTGCCGCGCCGACCGCTCGGCCGGCCCTGGCGCGGGATCGTCGGCGGCCTCCTCGCCGTGCTGCTCGGCACCGGCGTCGGCTGGGGGCTCGTCGTGGGACCCGTCGCGCTGATGCAGCGCCCCTCGGACTGGGCCCTCGGCATCTGCGATGTGGCGCAGGGCGACGCCGCGCTCGTGCGCAGCGCCGGGCGGACCATGCTGATCGACACGGGACCAGATCCGGAACCGCTGCGGCGATGCCTGGCCGACCTCGGCATCGACCGGCTGGACGTGCTCGTGCTCACGCACTTCGACCACGATCACGCCGGTTCCTCCGATGCGCTCGTGGGCCGCGTCGACGTGGTGCTGCACGGCCCGGTGGACACGTCCGCGCATCAGCGTCAGCTCGACCGGCTCGTGCGCGGGGGAGCCCGGGCGGTGCCGGCCGCCGCCGGGATGACCGGGCGCCTGGGCGACGCGGAGTGGCGCGTGCTGTGGCCCCGGCGGGACGAGAGGGTGTTCCCGCCCGGCAACGACGTCGGCGTGGTCGTCGAGGTCGCGGGCGGCGGCGTGCCGCGGTCGCTCTTCCTCGCCGACCTGTCCGCGGTGTCGCAGGGGATGCTGCGCCGACTCGCCCATCCGCGGCACGCGACGGTCGTGAAGGTGGCTCACCACGGCAGCGCCGATCAGGATCCGCAGCTCTACGCGGAACTGGATCCCGCTCTCGCCGTGATCTCCGTCGGCGCGGACAACGACTACGGGCACCCCCGCGCGGCGACTCTCGAGATGCTCCGCGCGCTGCGCACGCCGATTCTGCGCACGGACCAGCGCGGCACGGTCCTCGTCGGCCAGGGGGAGGACGGTCTGCGCGTCTGGACGGAGCGGCCCGCGCCGGCGGACACGCCGGCGCCGACGCCCGCGGAGACGGCGAGGGCGCCGTGAACGTCCGCGCCCGCCGGTACGCTGGAACCATGCCCGCACCCCGTTCCTCCGCCGCCCGACGCGGGGGGAAGGCGTCGAACATCCCGCAGGTGTCCTGGCGGGATCCGCGCCCGGCGCCCATCGTGCTGGTGTCCGGCCCGGAGGAGATCTGCGCCGAGCGTGCGATCGCGGGAGTGCGCGCCTATCTCCGCGCGGAGGACCCCGCGGTCGAGGTCAGCGACCTGCGCGCCGACGACTACGAGGCCGGCACGCTGCTGGCCCTCGCCTCGCCGTCGCTGTTCGGCGAGCCGCGCCTGCTGCGGATCTCCGGCGTGGAGCGCTGCACGGACGCGTTCCTCGCGGAGGCCGTCGCCTACCTCGAGCATCCCCAGGAGGGCGCGACGGTCGTGCTGCGGCACACCGGGGCGACCGTGCGCGGCAAGAAGCTGCTGGACGCGATCCGCGCCGGCACCGGCGGCGGGATCGAGATCGCCTGCCCCGCCATCAAGAGGGACGACGAGAAGGCGGACTTCGCGGCGGGGGAGTTCCGGTCAGCCGGGCGGCGGATCGCGCCCCAGGCGCTGCGTGCGCTCGTCTCCGCCTTCTCCGACGACATCACCGAGCTCGCGGCGGCCTGCCAGCAGCTCATCACGGATGTGCCGGGCGATGTCACCGCGGAGATCGTCGAACGCTACTACGGCGGGCGCGTCGAGGTGTCCGCCTTCGTCGTCGCCGACACCGCGATCGCCGGGCGCCTGGGCGAGGCGCTCGTGGCGCTCCGGCACGCGCTGGCGTCCGGGGCGGACCCGGTGCCGATGGTGGCGGCCTTCGCGATGAAGCTGCGCTCGATGGCCCGCGTCGCCGGATCCCGTGAGTCCAACGCGGCCCTCGCCGCGCGCCTCGGCATGAAGGACTGGCAGGTGGACCGCGCCCGCCGCGACCTCAGCGGCTGGAACGAGCGCACCCTGGGCCTTGCCATCCAGGCCACGGCCCGCGCCGACGCCGACGTCAAGGGCGCCGCGCGCGATCCGATCTTCGCGCTGGAGCGCATGATCACCGTGATCGCGACACGCGCGCCGTACGGAGCCGACGCGCGCTGAGCCGCTGCGCCGCCGCACGCCGCCGACCCTCCTCGCGCCCGTCGGGACGCTGCGCGGACGACCGAAGCCGGAGCGAGCACCGGGAACGACGAAGGCCCGCCCCAGACGGGACGGGCCTTCGGACAGAGACGGCTCAGAGAGCCGAGACCTGCTTCGCGATCGACGACTTGCGGTTCGCGGCCTGGTTGGAGTGGATGACACCCTTGCTGACGGCCTTGTCGAGCTTCTTCGACGCCGTCTTCAGCGCGGCCTCGGCAGCGGCCTTGTCGCCACCGGCGATCGCCTTGCGGGTGTTGCGGACGGCGGTCTTCAGCTCGCTCTTGACGGCCTTGTTGCGCTCGTGCGCCTTCTCGTTGGTCTTGTTGCGCTTGATCTGCGACTTGATGTTCGCCACGGATGGAACCTTCGTTCGAGTGATGGATGGTCGTGCCGGCCTGGCGGTAGAGGGGCGCCTCCGGCAGCGTGCAGGGGTGGGACCTGACACGCAAGCCAATCACCGATCTTATCAGGGAAACGCGCGCACGCCGAACCGGCCGATCGTGCTCCGGGTCGCCGGGATCGCGGGCGCGTCGCAGGAACGACGGGCCCATGCGATGGTGCATGCTGGCGAGGGACCCGAAGGAGTCGTCCATGCCCGTTTCCGCCGTCATCGGCACACCTCCGCTGGACCGCACGCTGCTGCGCCGTCTGAGCTTCTCCGCCGCGACGGCGGCCTTCCAGGTCGAGGGGGCGCGTGCGGCGGACGACCGCGAGCGGTCCATCTGGGACGACTTCGTGGACACCCCGGGACGCGTGCGCGACGGCAGCACCGCCGACCCCGGCCCGGACAGCTACCACCGCGCCGCGGAGGACGTGGCGCTGCTCGCGCGCCTCGGCGTCGATCAGTACCGGTTCTCGCTCTCCTGGGTGCGGGTGCTGCCCGAGGGACGCCCGAACCCGCAGGGGCTCGCGTACTACGACCGGCTCGTGGATCGCCTGCTCGACGCCGGGATCACGCCCACGCCCACCCTGTACCACTGGGATCTGCCCTCCCGACTGGAGGCGGACGGGGGCTGGCTGAACCGCAGCACCGCCGAACGGTTCGCGCAGTACGTCGAGGTCGTGGCCGACGCGCTGGGCGACCGCGTGCGGCACTGGTACACGGTCAACGAGCCCGTGTCCACGACACTGCAGGGCTATGCGATCGGCGAGCTCGCCCCCGGACGCACGCTGCTCTTCGACGCCCTTCCCACCGTGCACCACCAGCTGCTCGCGCACGGATACGCCGTGCGGATCCTGCGGGGGCGCGGCGCGACCCAGATCGGCATCGTCAACAACCACACCCAGGTGCTGCCTGCCTCCTCGTCGGAGGTCGATCTGCAGGCGGCGCACCTGTACGACCTCGTGCACAACAGGATGTACGCGGATCCGGTGCTGCTCGGCCGCTATCCCGACCTCGAGCCGCTCGGCGTCGCCATGCCCGTGCAGGACGGCGATCTCGCGCTGATCAGCGCACCATGCGACGTCTACGGCGTCAACTACTACAACCCCACGACCGTCGCCGCAGCGGCTGACGGTCCGGTGCCGTTCGACATCGTGCCGACGCCCGGCGCACCCGTCACCGGGTTCGGCCCGCTGTGGCCGATCGTGCCGCAGGCGCTCACCGCCTTCCTCGTCGACGCCAGGGAGCGCTACGGCGACGCCCTCCCACCGGTGACGATCGCCGAGAACGGCGCGTCGTTCCCCGAACCCGAGCACGTCGACGGTCCGCTCGACGACGCCGATCGCATCGCCTATCTGCACGGGCACGTCGCCGCGGTGCTCGAGGCGATGCGCGCGGGGGTGCGCGTCGACGGCTACACGGTGTGGTCGCTGCTGGACAACTTCGAATGGGCCGAGGGGTACACGCAGCGCTTCGGCCTCGTGCACGTCGACATGGACACGGCGCAGCGCACTCCGAAGGCCTCCTACGCCTGGTACCGCGCCCTCATCGAGGAGGCGCGGTCGTGAGCACCGTCGCGAAGCGGGTCGGCCCGCTCTGGATGACGCTGTTCACCCTCGCGTGGCTGGCGATCTGGACCGTTCAGCTCACCCCGATCCAGCTGCTCCTCCCATTGCAGCTGGACACCGGCGCACCGGGGGAGAACTGGATCGCCGGCGTGGTCTGGGCCGGCGTCGTGCTGTCGGTCGGCGGCCTCGTCGGCATCATCGCCGCCCCCGTGTCCGGACGCTGGTCCGATCGCACCCGCTCCCGGTGGGGCCGTCGGCGGCCGTGGGCGATCGGCGGATCCCTCGTCGGCGCGGTCGGACTCGTGCTCACCGGCATGGTGACGGGGCCCGTCGCGGTGGGCGGCGCCTGGATCGTGGTGTCCGTCGGCGTCTCGGTCGCCTCTGCGGCGTTCACCGCGATGATCGCCGACCAGCTCACCACGCAGCGCGGCGCCGCATCCGCCGCGGCGAGCTCGGCGCAGGCGGTGGGGATCGTCGTGGGCGTGGGCGCCGTCGTCCTGCTCGGGCTCGGGATCTTCGACTCCTACCTGCTGCTGGCCGCGATCCTCGCCGTGATCGGCGTCGGCACCGCACTGCTGCTCCCGGACGCCCCCGAGGCGGACCTCGCGCCCGCCGCGCCGCGTACCGACGGCGCGCGCGCCTCCTGGAGGGACCGGGACTTCCAGTGGCTGCTGATCAGCCGTCTCACGGTCAACGTCGGCAACGCCTTCGGCACGTCGCTGCTGCTCTTCTTCCTGCTCTACGGGGTGCGGGTCGCGGCGGGCGAGGCCGAGGACGACCTGCTGATGCTCATCGTGATCTACACGGTGTTCGTGGTGATCGCGTCGATCCTCGCGGGGGTCCTCTCCGATCGTCCGTCCCCGAACCCGCTGCGCCGGCGTCGCATGATCACGGCCGTCTCCGCGGCCGTGCAGGCGGTCTCCGGGGTGGTGATCCTGATCAGCCCGTCCCTGGTGATGACCTCGGTCGCCGCGGCGATCATGGGCGCCGGCTACGGCGCGTACATGGCGGTGAGCCTCGCGTTCGCCACCGATCTGCTGAAGGATCCCGACGACCACGCGCGCGATCTCGGGCTGGTGAACGTCTCGGCGCAGCTCGGTCAGCTGCTCGGACCGCTGCTGGGCGCGGGGCTGGTGGCCCTTGTCGGCGGGTTCTGGCTGCTGTTCGGCGCGGCGGCGCTGCTGTCCCTGGTCGGCGCGGCGATGACCTACGCGGTCAGGGCGCCGTCTCCAGCGTCGCCAGAGCCAGCCCCAGCACCGCGTTGAAGACGCGGGGACGCATCGCGGTCACCAGGTGCGTCGTGCGCGGCACGATGATGAACTCCGCGGACGGAGCGAGCCGCCGGTACAGCGTCTCATGCGTGCGGAGCTGATCGAACTGCCCGTTCACGAACCAGGTGGGCACCGTGATCCGCGGGACCGCCGAGACCAGATCGAGCGCAGCCAGCGCACGCAGCGCCTCGTCCTGCACCTCCATCGCGTAGCCACCCGCACCGAAGTCCTCGCGGGTGGAGGCGGGCAGCGTCGCGTCCAGCACCTGCCGGCTCAGCCAAATCCCGCGGTCCGGCATGGCGTTGAGCGCCCCGGCCAGCATCCGATACGCGGCCAGTCCGGCGCCATGGGGGAGTGCCGTGCACGAGGCCCCGATGAACCCGGCGATCGGCGGTGCCGGATCCGCCCCGGCATAGGCGGTCGAGAGCAGTCCGCCCATCGAGTGCCCCACGAGCAGCACGGAGCCCTCGGCCGCGCGCACGGCCTCGTCGATCGTGCGCATCGCCTCATCGAGCGCGAACGGCTCATCCCTCCGGGTGCCGTGGCCGGGCAGGTCCACGGCGACCGAGGGAGTGCCGCGGTCCGCGAGGTACTCCTGCTGCGCGCGCCACATCGTCGCCGAGGTGCGGATCCCGTGCACGAAAACGACGGAGACGGTCATGCTCCGAGTCTAAGAAGCCCACCCGCGCACACGCGGAAGCGGGGCCGGTGGCGAACCACCGACCCCGCTCCGGACCTGCGGGTGCTTACTTCTCCCAGCCCACGTTCTCCACCGGCGTGACGCCGTAGAGGTCGAGACCCACGTAGGGCTCCGGGGTCAGGTTGGCGAGGCCCTTCTTGGCCGTGTAGATCGAGGGACCGTTGTAGAGCGGGATGACGCCCCAGGTCTCCTTGATGATCTCCGGCTCGAGCTTCATGGACGCCTCAGTCCACTTCTCAGCGGTCGGCTGCGACTCGACGTCGTTCTTGATCTTCTCGTCGATCGCCGGGGTGCTGGTGCCGGACAGGTTCAGCTGGCTGTCCGAGCAGTACAGCTGGCAGAACCAGGCCGGACCGAACGGGTCGGAGTCGGTGAAGCGCAGTCCGAGGGCGTCCCAGTTCTTCGTGGTGACGTCGTTCGAGAAGTTCGACGGCGCGCGGGTGTCGATCTTCAGGTCGATGCCGACGGCCTTCTCCTGCTGCTGCAGGGACTTGGCGAGAGCGGCCTGCACGGGGCTGTCGCTGAACACCGGGTAGGTGACGCTGAGCTTGACGCCGTCCTTCTCGCGGATGCCGTCGGAGCCTTCCTTCCAGCCGGCCTCATCGAGGAGCTTCTTGGACGCGTCGACGTCGAACTTCAGGCCGGCCTCCTTGAAGGAGTCGTTGTAGCCCTTCTGGAACGAGTACAGGTTCAGCGAACCGGCGGCCGGCTCGGTGTAGTTGAGGCCGTTCCAGGCGACCTTCTCCTGCTGCTTGATGTCGATCGCCATGAAGAACGCCTGGCGGACCTTGATGTCCTTCAGCTGCGGCTTGTCACCGTCGAGCATGAGCACCGTCTTGGCGGTCTGCTGCGCGCGATAGACGACGGCGTCCTTGACGCCCTTGACCTGGTTGATCGCGTCCGCGGAGGCGGTCTCGACCTGGTCGACCTCGCCGTTCTTGAAGGCGTTCAGCGCGGCCGAGCGGTCCATGCCGGTGAAGGTCACCTTGTCGAGCAGCGGCTTGTCGCCCCACCACTTCTCGTTCGGCTCGAAGGACATCTTCTGGCCGTTGGTGTCGTAGCCGGCGACCTTGTACGGGCCGGCGCCCCACTCGGGGTTCGGGTTGCCGTTGTAGGCGTCGTTGTAGGCCTCGGGCGTGTTCACCTTCGGGTGCAGGATGCCCGTGAGGAACGGCATCTGCGGCCAGGCGAACTCGCTCTTGAACGTCACGATGACGTCCTTGTCGGTCGCACCCTTGGTCACGGACTCGATGTCCTTGTAGCCGTCGGTCGCGTTGGCCTTGAACGCCTCGTTCGAGCCGTTGTTGTCCTTCCACGTGGTCTCGAAGGCGGTCCAGTCGATCGGGGTGCCGTCGTTCCACACGGCCTTGTCGTTCACCTTCATGGTGACGACGGTCTTGCCGTCCTTCGTGCCGATGTCGTACTTGTCGAGGTACGCGGGGTTCGGCTTGACCGTGCCATCCGGGTCCATGAGGAAGACCTGCGGCATGTACCAGGAGGTCAGGCGCTGCGTGTCCGCGGTGCCGTCGCCGTTGAACGGGTTCATCATCGCGGGGACCTCGTTGATCGCGAAGTTCACCTCGCCGCCCTGCTTCAGGTTCTCACGCGGCTGCGGGTTGTAGTCCGCCGTCTTCGTCTCGGCCGGCTTGTCGCTCGCGCCGCTCGTGCCCGCGGACGACGAGCAACCGCTGATGGCGATCGCCAGCGCCCCGCTGAGGGCGATGACGCCCCACAGCTTGTGCTGCTTCTTCATGGTTCTCCTTCTATTGCCTTTCGGCGCTTCTGGGGACAGACACAGTTAACCGGCATGAACCCGAATCGACGGATCCTGCTCGAGACCGTTATTTATTCGATGTCAACGGAAGTGGCACGCGTTCGCGTGCGCATCCGTTCCGGTGAGGACGGGAGCCTGGTTCTCGCAGCGCGCCTTCTGCTCCGCGGGGAGCATCTTGTACAGCGGGCAGCGCGAGGTGAACGAGCAGCCGTCCCGGCGGTCCGTCGGGCTCGGCAGGTCGCCCTGCAGGACGATCCGCTCACGGGTGCGCTCGATGTCCGGATCCGGCACCGGGATCGCCGAGAGCAGCGCCTGGGTGTACGGGTGCTGCGGGCTGTCGAAGATCTCATCGACGTCGCCGTGCTCGACGAACTCGCCGAGGTACATGACCCCGACGCGGTCGGCGATGTGGCGGACCACGGACAGGTCGTGCGCGACGAACAGGTAGGACAGACCCAGCTTGACCTTGAGCTCGTCGAGCAGGTTGATCACGCCGGCCTGGATCGACACGTCCAGCGCGGAGACCGGCTCGTCCAGCACGACGATCTTCGGGTTGGTCGCCAGGGCGCGGGCGATGCCGATGCGCTGACGCTGACCGCCCGAGAACGCGCCGGGGAAGCGGCTCGCGTGCGCCGGGTCGAGTCCGACGAGGTCCATGAGCTCGTCCACCCGTGCGTCGGCCTCGGCGCGCGGCACGCCGATCGCGCGCAGCGGCTCCGCGATCACGTCGGCGACGGTCAGGCGCGGGTCGAGGGCGCCCATCGGGTCCTGGAACACGATCTGCAGGTCGCGGCGCACCGCGCGCTCGGCCTTGCCGCCCTGCAGCTCCGACACCTTGGTGCCCGCGATCGTGATCTCGCCGTCGGT
>JAFDWP010000186.1 GCA_018268435.1 Actinomycetota bacterium | reverse complement strand
GAGGAGAGGTACAAGCCCACCACACTCGGCGGACGACGATCTGCTAGCTGTCGCTCAAAGGCATGAGCGGATCGACGCGTGCTTGCGAATAGCGCAACCTTCAATATTGCTTCTCCGCCAGTCGCTCGTCTCGCCTGACGCGGTCGAACGGCTGAGAGCCCCAATATCCGGTACCTCTCAGCCGTTCTCCGTCGCCCTGCTTACCGCCCACAGGCGGACCAACGCGTCGCGTACGTGGGCGTTCGACTCCAGGAGCAACCTCACGCGGCCAGCGTCAGCCGCGGTCGCTTCGGCGCGCATCAGGGCGCGGACCTGTGCGCTTTCCGCTGCCCAGACGGCGAGCTCGTCGAGGCTGATGTCGACGGTGACGACCACCTCAGCCTGCTGAGTCCATCTCACGGTCTGCTTAGTCATGTCAGTCTCCGCGGAAGAACCCCACTGCCGCGACGATGAGGAGCCACATCAGACCTGCCGCCAGCCCTGTCAGAAGGATCCGGCCGAGGATCGGTGCCACCACGATCCCCAAGAGCCCTGCGCCAGTGACCAGGGCAAGAATTGCGACCACAGATAGCTGCACTGACAAGCGGTGGCGGAGGTGCTCCGGAAGGTGACCGGGAGTCCGTGGTTGCCCGCTCATGCGTCAGCCTTCGCTTCCAGACCGGCGAAGCCGATCTCTCGTGTCCACGCCGGCTCGCACTTCCGGATGCCGCGCAGGTCGCCGTGGCTTTCGCGGGGCCATCTCTGGAGTGGGCCCTTCCGGAGGCTCTCGCCCAAGCGGGCGACGATCTGGCGCGCTTGCGATTGCTCCCATCCGGGGTGCGATGCGCAATTGCGTACGTAGTGCCGGCGCGCCGCCTCGACCTGCAGCGCCGCCGTGGGCTGCAGGAGATAGCTCAGCGCGACTTCCATGATCGGCTGCCATCGGTACGTCGATCGGGGCGGGTTCGTGCCCTCCGCCAAGCTCACCGCGTCGAGGTTCGCGTCGCTGAGCTCGCGCCCTATTCCGTCTGCAACATGCGTCACGCACTGCGCCCCGGTCGGCATCGGCTTGGCCGGGTCGGGGCTGAGTCCCAGGATCATCAGGGCAGAAACAAGTAGATCGATGGTGTCATCTGAAACGAGCGTTGCAACCATAGTCTCACTCCCAACTAGTTAGTATCTCTGACAGTTACTAACTGTATCATCCGGGGAGAGACGTCAACAATGGTCGGCAGCCTCTCTCGGGTCGCCTCGACCACCAGCTCCACGCCCATCTCGGCGCGGAGGAATCGCTAGCCTGAGCGCAAAGCGCACAACGACGTCGTAGATACGGCTACCTGCAGGCACCTGTGATCATCACCGACGAAGACCACTGGGCCGGGTTCGGGCCCGACAGGGTCAACGAACTCGCGGCTCGTTGCGGAGACGCCACTTGGCCTCCGCTGGCTGGGGGAGGCCGGCCGATACCCTGAATGAAAAGTGGATCCCGTCGTTCGGGTCTTTCATTCAGGGCTAGGAGCAACGTGACCCGGATATTCGACAATATCGAGCTGAACCTCGGTGGTCACCTCGTCGAGACGCTGTCGGAATCCAACCGCATCGACGCAGCTGTGGGCTATTTCAACATTCGCGGCTGGAAGCTGTTCGGCGATGTCGTCCGAGCACGCGAGGCCGGAACTGACCCGATTGCTCGGGTGCTGGTCGGGATGGTTCACGGCGAGCCCGAAGAACAGGTGCTCGATCACCTCCAACGAACCCTCGAGGGCGCACCACTTGAGGACGTAATCGACCGTAAGACGGCCCAGGCCCGGCAGCAGCAGGCGAAGCTTAAGTTCCGGCAGCAGCTGATGCGTGGCGCGCCCACCGCTCAAGATGAGGCCACCATCCGCGAACTGCGGGCGCAGCTATCCGATGGGCGAGCAGCCATCAAGCTGTTCACACGACGACCCCTCCACGGTAAGACCTATATTTGCCACCGGGACGACAAGATCACACCGATCGTCGCCTACGTCGGTTCGTCGAATCTCACGATCGCCGGCCTCGCGAACAACTACGAGCTCAACGTCGACGTCGTCGACTCGGACGGAGCCGCAAAACTCGACAGTTGGTTCGAGGATCGCTGGAACGACAAGTTTTCTATCGACGTCACCGCCGACCTCATCGAGATCATCGACGAGTCTTGGGCCAGCGAGACGCCGCTGACCCCCTACGAGGTCTACCTCAAGGTGTGCTGGCACCTCTCTCGCGACGTCCGCGAGGGTCTCATCGAGTACACACTGCCGCCATCGATGCGCGACCAGCTGCTCGAGTACCAGGAGAGCGCCGTGAAGACGCTGTCCCGCCGCATCATGACCAAGGGTGGCGCCATGCTCGGCGACGTCGTCGGTCTCGGCAAGACGATCACCGCCACGGCGACGGCCATGATGCTCAACGAGGCTGAGGGCTACCGCACGCTCATCGTGTGCCCCGTCAACCTCGTCAAGATGTGGGAGGAGTACAAAGAGCGCTACGCACTGAACGCGACCGTTGTCCCGTACAGCATGGCGGCAAAACGGCTACCCAATCTCGGCCGCTATCAGTTTGTGATCGTGGACGAATCGCACACGATGCGAAACGACACTCGGCAGGACTATCGGGCGCTGTATGACTACATCCGCAACTACGACTGTCGGGTTCTGCTCCTGACCGCGACGCCCTACAACATCCGCTTCAAAGACGTCGGGAATCAGCTGGGGCTGTACATCGACCCGGACGACGATCTCGGGCTGCAACCTGTGATCGCGATGTCGATGGATGACAGCTTCGCTGAACGGCTCGATGGCAAGACGAGCACTCTCGAGGCATTCAAACGCAGTGAAGAGCCTGATGACTGGAAGCGACTGATGAGCGAGCACCTCATCCGCCGCACTCGCTCTTTCGTCCGCAAGAACTATGCGCTCGTCGACGAGCAGGGCAAGGAATATCTCACCTTCTCCAATGGCACCAGATTCACGTTCCCGGCCCGCGTTCCCAAGCCGCTCGTGCACTCATTCGGCGCGAACGACCCTGCAGCCAAGATGGAGTCCGTCGAAACCCTCGACACGATCGACAATCTGAACCTGCCGCGCTACAACCTCTCCGCATACCTTCGAAAAACGCTCGACCTTACGCCTGAGGAGAAGGTGATCGTCGAGCGCTTCGAGCGCGGAAGCGGTCACCTGATCGGGTTCGTGCGCAGCGGTCTCTATAAGCGACTCTCTAGCTGCGGGTACTCATTCATGGTTTCACTGCAGCGCCATATCGCCCGCAACCAGCTGTACATCTACGCCGTCGAGAACGACCTCGATTTACCGCTGGGAACGCTGTTAGACGTCATGCTCACCTCGTCCGAAAGTGACGACGACGCCGAAGAGGATTACGACGGGATCGAGCCGCCGGCAGCTGGTGACGGTCAGAGCGAATACGAGGCCCTGCGCGCATCGGCGCCGAAGTCCGTGCGGTGGATCCGGCCATCGATCTTCACCCCACAGCTGCTCGAAGACCTGAAAGCCGACACGGGGACTCTTTCGGCTCTGATGGATGAGTTTGGCGCGTGGACGGCCGATGCCGACTCAAAGCTCGCCGAGATCCTCAAGCTGCTGACCGAGACCCACCCCAACGAGAAGGTGCTGATCTTCACCGAGTACAAAGACACCGCGAACTACGTCGCAGCAGCGCTCGAGGCCGCTGGGATCGATCGGGTCGGAATTGCTAGCGGCGACACCAACAACCCGACCGACGTCGCCCGCAGATTCGCGCCCCTGTCCAACATGCTCGGCTCCGCAACGCTCACTGACATCGAACTCAACAAGATCATCGATCCCGCCGCTGAGTACCGAGTGCTGGTCGCGACGGACGTGCTCTCGGAAGGGCAGAACCTGCAAGACGCGCACATTGTGGTCAACTATGACCTTCCGTGGGCGATCATCCGCTTGATTCAGCGAGCCGGCCGCGTCGACCGTGTCGGCCAGAAATCCGACGAGGTGATCATCTACTCGCTATGGCACGACGGCGTGGAGCAGGTGCTGAATCTCCGTCAGCGCATCGCAGACCGCCTCCACGCCAACGCCGAGGTATTCGGATCCGATGAACAATTCTTCGGCTCCGAGGATGAAGTGAAGATCATCGAGGATCTCTACAAGGGGAAGCTCGACGACAACGAAATCGACAACGAGGTCGACGCATCCAGCCTCGCCTACGAGGTGTGGAGCTCCGCAGAGCAGGATCATCCCGAGCTCGCCGACCGGGTGAAAGGACTGCCCGATCTCGTCTACGCGACCAGGCCATCGCTGTCCGACCGGGACGTCGACGGCGTGGTCTGTTACATCCGCACCGAGAACGACAACGACGGGTTCGGGTTCGGGTCGGCAGAAGGCATCCGCCTGCTCACTGGACAGGAGGCGCTCGGCCGATTCCGTTGCGAGATCGACACCGCAGCACTGCCCGCTCGCTCCGACCATTTCCCGCTTCTGGTGCAGATGGCGCAGGGAAACCTCATCCAGAGCGGCAACATCGAAGGCCGTCTCAGTGGGGTTCGCAAGCGGGTCTGGAATCGTCTCAACGGCGCCCTGGTCGCCGGGAAGGGCGACGTCGCGGACGCGCTCGAAGCGATCTTCACGCGCCCCCTCACCAAAGAAGCGGAGAAGCGATTCACGACCGCGTTGGCCGCTCGCAGCGACGTCGAGGACCTGGCTGACCTGCTCGTGCTGCTCAATCGGGACAAGCGGCTCGTGATCGACATAGCGGCCGCTGATCCGATTCACATCGTGTGCTCCATGGGGGTGGTGGCATGAGCGCATCGACGCGGATGAAGCTCGTCAACGCGGGTGATTTTCAGACGTTGTTTCTCGAGGAGCTCGGCTGGGATAAGCCAGACCTCGCGCCGCTGCGGATCACCGTCGACGAGCAGACGTACACGCTGCAGCAGGTCGCCGGCTACTCCGGCCTGAGGGTCTGGCTCTGCAACGAGCTTCCCGACGCGCGAACACAGCGACTGATCGACCAGCAAGTGCGCAAGGTTTCCGAGGCACGATTGCTCATCTTCGCCGACCCCACCCGCCAGGAGTGGCGCTGGCTTCAATCAGCGGATGCCGAGGGTGTCGGACAGCCCCGTCTGGCACTGCATCGGCACACCGTGGGCACCACCAACGAGGCGCTCAACCAGCGGCTGGGAACCATCGAAATCAAGATCGACGAGAGCCCCACCCTCATCGAGGTGCTGCGCAAGATGCGCGCCGCGTTCGACGCCGACATCGTCACCAAGCGGTTCTATGACCAGTTCGTCCGCAGGCAGCGCGCTCTCACCGTCGCCATCCAGGGCATCCCCGACGACAGCGAGCGGGAGTGGTACTCCTCGCTGATGATGAACCGGCTGATGTTCATCTACTTCATGCAGAAGAAGTCGTTCATGGATCAGGACACCAACTATCTGCGGAACCGGCTCAACCAACTGCGTGATCTGGTCGGCGAGGGCAAGTTCTACGGGTTCTATCGTGACTTCCTGCTCCCGATGTTCCATGAGGGGTTGGGTCAGAAAGCGGAGTCTCGCGAGTATCCCGACGCCGCCGTCGCCAGCATGGTCGGCGACGTTCCCTACATCAACGGGGGCATCTTCGCCGAACACAAGCTCGAGCACGACAACACCATCGAGATCCCCGACGAGATCTTCACTTCCATCTTCGACCTGTTCGACCGCTTTCAGTGGCATCTCGACGACCGCCCGACCGCATCCCAGAATGAGATCAACCCTGATGTGCTCGGCTACATCTTCGAGCAGTTCGTCAACGAGAAGGACAGCCTCGACAACCGCGGCTCAGACAAGGGCGCCTACTACACCAAAGAAGACGTCACGCACTTCATGGCCAGCAGCGCCATCGTGCCCGTGTTCCTCGAGCGGCTGATCGCACGCACGGGAGTCAACCCGTGGCGGTACCTTCGTGAAGCTCCCGAGCGGTACATCTGGTCGAGTATGGCCTGGGGGAGTGAGCAATCTCTGCCAGCCGAGATCGAGGCGCAACGCGCAGCTCGACATCGACCCCTCTGGGACGGTCCTGCCAGCGAGGATCTCGGCCTTCCGGGAGAGACATGGTGGGAAACCGATCGGCGTCGCAGCGAGCACGTCAAACTGCTCGCTGCGGCCAGAACCGGATCCATCGATTCCGTCGACAGAGCCGTCACCGAGAACATCGACCTCGAGCAGCTCGCGATCGACACCATCGACCAGCTGAATGCCCCAGAGCAGGCGCTGACCGCCTGGCAGATTCTCACTGCCCTGCGCATCATCGACCCGACATGCGGCTCGGGTGCGTTCCTGTTCGCCGGACTGCGAGTGCTGCAGCCGCTCTACAACGCCACCCTCGACGCACTCGAGCGTCACGTCAGATCCACTGCTTTCCCCGAAGGCAAGGCTCTG
>JAFDWP010000185.1 GCA_018268435.1 Actinomycetota bacterium | reverse complement strand
GATCGATGGGCGGCCGCGGCGCGATCCTGACGACAGTGAGCGCACTCGTCCGGTTCGGGTCGAGTACCGCGCTCAGATCGAAGGTGATCGAGCGCACGGAGGCGCCGGTCAGCCCGCGCTGCGCGAAGAGCCGGTCGAGCGCTGCCTCGAAGCCATCGGCGACGACGAGGGTCTCGTACGCCGAGCAGGTTCCGTCGGGGTACAACGCGACGGCCGCGATCCGGTCGTGATGCACGCTGATCCCGATTCGCATCTGCCACTTCCTCCTGTTCGATGCCCGACATCTCGCAGGACACCCGAGGCGCGGAATACCCTTCGCCTGCAATTTCATTCTTTTGCACATCTTCTCCCCACCGCAAGATGCATCTTGCACAGGAACATGTCCAACACCCGAGATACCGTCAGGACACCCCAGCGGATCCCGATGGACGTGATCCGCGACAAGACAACCCTCACGATCGAGACGACGGAGTACCGACCGATGATCCGCTCAGTCCTGACCCTGCATGCCACGGCCGAACGTGCCCAGTCCGTGCTGGAGCTGTACCGCCACGAGGCGATCCTGCAGGAGTCACTCGATCTGACCCGTGCGCTCCGCTCCGAGATCGACGTCGCCGTCGACGGGTCGGGCGAGATCATCGTGACCGCGGTATGGCCGGATGAGAGCGCCTACCAGGAGTGGCTCGATCACCCGAACCGGGGACGCACAACCCCGGAGCTCGCTGCACTGCTCGCCGACGCCCGCGTCGGAGTCGGCCGCCTCTACACAATCGATCACAGCGTCTCGAAGACCGAGATCTGATCCCGACACTGTCCCGTCACACGAAAGAAGAATGCAATGAAGCACCTCTCCCGTATCGTCGCCGGCGTCGGCGCCGCCACCCTCGTCGTCTCCCTCGCAGCCTGTAGCTCGTCCACCGGCGCGGGCGGCGCAGGCGGCGACAAGTACTCGATCGTCTTCCTGGCCGCTTCCTCTCAGAACGGCTACAACCAGGCCGTCTACCAGGGCGTGACCGAAGAGGCCAAGGCTCTCTCAAAGAAGCTCGGGATCACGATCACCACGAAGATCCAGGACGGTCAGTTCGATGCCAACACGCAGCTGTCCCAGCTGCAGAATGCCGGCACCACAGGGCAGGCCAGCGGGATCATCGTCGTCCCACAGGACGGCCCCGGCCTCGCAGCCGCGTTCCCGCTCGGCAACGACGTGCCCGTCGTGTCGGTGCTGAACCCGATCGGTCCCGACATCGACAAGATGGAGCCGCAGATCGAGGGCGTGGTTTCGACGGTCGCCTCGCCCCCGTCGGCGGGCGCGGCTCGTCAGGCGGAGTCGGTCGTCGACTACTGCAAGAGCATCGACCCCTGCAAGATCGGCCTGCTCGCGGGGCTGCTGAACTCCCCGCTCGATGTCGCCCGGATCGCCGCCTGGAAGAAGGTGCTCGGTCAGCACAGCAACATCAAGATCGTCGGCACGGTCGAAGGCGCCTACGACCGTGACAAGTCACTCACCGCCGTCTCGAACCTGTTGCAGGCCAACAAGGACATCAACGGCATCTTGAGCAACGCCGACCAGCAGACGATGGGCGCCCAGATCGCGCTCGAGAACGCGGGCATCGATCCGTCGAAGGTCTTCCTCACCGGTGGCGGCGGCACGACCGAGGCCGTGAAGGCCGTGCGAGACGGCGAATGGACGAATGACTATCTGAACTTCCCCGTGAGCATGGGCAAGGCCGCGCTCGAGCAGCTTGTCAACAAGCTGCGCGGAGACAAGGTCCAGGCCGTGGTGGATGCCGACACGCTCGTCAAGCTCGGCCCGATCGCCACGAAGAAGGACCTGGACGCGGCCCCCGACTTCACCGGCGAGTGGAACGGCTGAGCTCGATGAGCGCGTCAGCGGTCGCCCCGGTGCTCGTCGAGCTCCGGGATGTCGAGAAGCGGTTCGGGGCCACCCAGGCACTCGACAGGGTCTCGCTCGAGGTGCGCGGCGGCGAGATCCACGCATTCGTCGGAGAGAACGGCGCAGGCAAGTCGACACTGGGCAAGGTGATCGCGGGGGTATACATCGCAGATCGAGGGGAGGTCATCGTCGACGGTGCAGCGATCGACCGTTGGAACCCCGGGATCGCACAGCGCCGCGGGATCGCGATGATCGCACAGGAGCTCGCGCTCGTGCCCGATCTGACCGTGGCGCAGAATGTGTTCCTCGGTGCTGAAGAGCACCGGTTCGGAATCGAGCGACGCAATCTCAACGAGCGCTTCGCCGCGCTCGACGCGGAGGTCGGCTTCAGCCTCGACCCGAAGGCGAAAGTGCGTGATCTGCGGATCGCCGACCAGCAAAAGGTCGAGATCCTCCGCTCTCTCGCACGCGACGCCAGGGTCATCATCATGGACGAGCCGACCTCGTCGCTGACGGCCCGGGAGATCGCGCAGCTCGAGGAGCTCATGCGGACGCTGCGCGACCGCGGGTGCAGCGTGATCTACGTCTCACACTTCCTCGACTCGGTGCTCGGCGTCGCCGACCGGATCACCGTGATGCGGGACGGCCGACGGATCGACACGTTCGACGCACCGTCGGTCAGCAAGCACGATCTCGTCACAGCCATGCTCGGCCGCGAGATGGATCAGGCCTACCCCCCGCGACCCGCGGCACCCGATCCCGCCACACCGTTCCTGTTGGAGGTGCAGCATCTGCGCACCTCCACAGGAGTGGAGGACATGAGCTTCGCGGTACGGCCCGGCGAGATCGTCGGCCTGCTCGGCTTGGTCGGCAGCGGGCGCACCGAGTGTCTGCGCGCTGTGTTCGGCCTGGACGAGATCCTCGATGGCACCGTCCGGTACGGCGGAGATGCCTGGCTCGACCGTACGCCCAAGCAGTCGATCGACGCGGGCCTCGTCCTCGTCTCCGAGGACCGCCACAAGGACGGTCTCGTGCTACAGCGCTCTGTCCGCGAGAACATCGCGCTCGCGAGCCTGGGGGCGCGAGCTCGCGGCGGCCTGATCGACGTCCGCCGCGAGCGGGGCGTCGCCGACGAGCTCGTGCACACGCTCGAGATGCGCCCGCCCGACACCGAGCTCCCGGTTGGCTGGTTCTCCGGTGGCAACCAGCAGAAGGCACTTCTCGGTAAGGCACTCGCGGCGCGGCCGCGGGCGATCATCCTCGACGAGCCGACGCGCGGCGTCGATGTCGGAGCCAAGCGCGCGATCTACGAGCTCATCGCGAGGCTCGCCGAAGACGGGATCGCGGTACTGCTGATCTCGTCCGAGCACGAGGAGATCATGGAGCTCGCCCATCGGGCGTTCCTCGTCTCCGACGGCCGCACCTTCGGCGAGATCATCCCCGAACAGACCACCGTGGAGGACGTCCTATTCAGACTCTTCCACGTCACACCCGGACAGGAGACGGCAGCGTGAGCGAGGCCATCGACACCACCGCGACACGGGCCCAGGCCCGGAAGAAGTTCACGATCAAAGAGATCGCGATCGAGTACGCAGTCCTGCTGCTGCTGGTCGCCGTGCTCATCGCGCTCGCGATCCTCTCACCGTCGTTCTTCACATTCGGCAACATCGTGAACATCCTGAACCAGAACGCACCTCTCGTGATCATCGCCTCGGCGGGGACATTCGTGATCATCTCCGGCAACTTCGACCTTTCGACTGGTGCGATCTACAGTGTCTCGGGGGTCGTCTCGGCCTGGCTCGCGGTCACGACCGGCAATGTTTGGCTGGCGCTTCTGGCGGCTCCGGTCGTCGGGCTCGCGCTCGGTCTCTTCAACGGCGTCGTGATCACCCGACTCCGGGTGCACTCATTCCTCGGCACGCTCGCCTCCTCGATGATCTTCACGACTATCGCGGTGCTGATCACCGGAGGCAGCCTGATCACGGTCACAGTCCCCGGATTCACGGCGCTCGGACGCAACCGGATCGGCGGCGTGTTCATCGCGGTCTTCGTGATGATCGCGGTGGTCGCGCTGCTCTGGTTCGTGCTGTCTCGGACCGTGTTCGGTCGCCACGTGTACGCCATCGGCGGCAACCCGGAGGCCGCTGAACTCTCCGGCGTGCACGTCAGCCGCACCCGCGTCATCGTGTTCGTGCTGAGCGGGCTCGCAGCCGGCACCGCAGCCGCGATCGGGGTCTCGCGGATCGCATCCGGCCAGCCGCTTGCCGGCGCCGGACTCGAACTGAGCGCGATCGCGGCGGTCATCCTCGGTGGCACCAGCATCTACGGAGGACTCGGGGCGGTCTGGCGATCGGTCGCCGGTGTTTTCCTCATCGCCCTGATCGGCAACGGCTTCGACCTGCTGAATCTGAACCCCCAGCTCAAAGACATGGTGACCGGCTTCATCATCCTCGCCGCGGTCGGCCTCGCAGCCGCGGGACGCAGCCGCCGCTGACCGAACCACCCGTGCCCGGTCGCCACCCTGGCTCCCGGGTGACGCGGCCTGCCCGAATACTTCATAGCCCTCAACCGGAAGGACCCCTTCATGTCCGAGAACGTCAGAATCGCCATCGATGTGGGCGGCACCTTCACCGATGTCGTCAAGCTGGTCCCTGAGACGGGCGAGCTGCGCTTCGAGAAGGTGCCGACAACGCCGAGCGAACCCACGGCCGGCGTGCTGGCAGCCTTCGACAAGGCCGACGCCGAACCGAACCAGGTGTCGATGTTCAATCACGGCAGCACGCTGGGCCTGAACTCGCTTCTCACTCGGACCGGCGCAAGGATCGCCACGATCGCCACGCGCGGCTTCCGTGACGTCTACCTGCTGGGCCGCACCGATCGCCGGGTGATGTACGACATCGCCTATCGCAAGCCCCAGGCCCTGCTCGAGCGCTACGACACGTTCGAAGTCACGGAACGGAGCATGTTCGACGGCTCGGTTGCGACGCCGTTCGACGAGGACGACGCCCGCGAGGTCGCCCGCGAGATCCTCCGGCGCGGCTACGACGCGGTCGCCGTGGCTTTCCTGCACGCCTATGCCAACCCGACCCATGAGTTGCGTATGCGCGAGATCCTTGCCGAGGAAGCGCCCGACGTCGAGGTCACCATTTCGCACGAGCTGTCGCGCGAGTACCGCGAGTACGAGCGCACGAGCACTGCGGTTCTCGACGCATACATCAAGCCGATCATGCGCAGCTACTTGAAGGCGCTTGAAGGCGAGCTGGCCCGTCGCGGATTCGCCGGCCGATTCCTGATGTCACGCTCGGGTGGCGGTGCGATGACGGCCTCGGCCGCGCGCGAGCAGCCGGTGAATCTCATCCTGTCCGGGCCCGCGGGGGGTGTCGTCGGTGCGGCTGCGTTCTCCCAGCTCATCGACCGTCCGAACCTCATCACAATCGACATGGGCGGAACCAGTCTCGACGCGTCACTCGTACAGAACGGTAGTCCCGTGCTGTACCACGGCGCAGAATTCGAGGGCCTGCCGATCAACACCCCGTCGCTCTACATCCACACGATCGGAGCAGGCGGCGGCTCCCTCGGCTACCTGGACGAGGCCGGTGCGTTGCAGGTCGGGCCGAAGAGCGCGGGAGCGATGCCGGGCCCCGCCGCATACGGACGCGGCGGTACGCAGCCGACCTTCACCGACGCGGCGCTCGCCATCGGATACCTCGGCACCGACACACCGCTCGGAGGCGAGCTCACGCTCGACAAGGAGAAGTCCCTTGAGGCACTCGCCCCCATCGCGGAGTCGCTCGGGCTGAGCGTGACGCAGCTCGCCCGTGGAATGGTGCAGATCTCCAACACCAAGATCATGGGCGCCGTGCGGGCCATCACCATCGAACTCGGCCACGACCCCAAAGACTTCGCTCTCCTCTCGTTCGGCGGAGGCGGTGGGCTCGTCGCGGTCGACGTGGCCCGCGAGCTCGGGATCCCCGAGGTGATCGTCCCGCCGGGGCAAGGCGCGTTCTCGGCGCTCGGCATGCTGATGGCCGATGTTCAGCACGACTACTCGCGCACGAGTCTGCAGCCGCTCGAAGACCTCGACGCCGCAGCCGCCGACGCCCTCTATGCGGGGATGGAGGAGGAGGCGCGTGAAACTCTGCGCGCAGAGGGCTTCAGTGACGACCGCATGGTCTTCCATCGAGTCGTCGCCGTGCGCTATTCGGGCCAGGAACACGCAGTGACGGTCGACTATCCGGACGGTGCGTCGGATCCGCGCGCCACCATCCGGGCGGAGTTCGATCGCCTGCACCTCCGGCAGTACGGGCACATCATGGACGACCCCATCGAGACCACCACGCTGCGCCTCGGCGCCGTCGGCGTCGTCGACAAGCCCGATCTGCCGCAGGCCGCACGTCGCGAAGGCGATTCCGGCCCTGAGCTGCGCCGACGCACAGTGGTGCTCGACGGTGACGAGACCGCCGAGTACGCGCTCGTCGCTCGCGAGGAGCTCTTCGCCGGCGATGTCCTGGAAGGCCCCGCCGTGGTGACCGAGCACACGGCGACGACGGTGTTGCACGCCGGAGACCGGCTCGAGGTCGGCGCCTACGGCGAGCTCGTCATCTCGATCCAGTACGCACAGAAGGGAGCGTGACATGGCTGACGCCATCACCACCGAGATCATCAGGCACGGGCTGCTCGCCGCCGCGGAGGAGGTCGCGCGCAACCTGTGCCGCACGGCGTACAACACCGTGGTGTACGAGATTCATGACTACGGGATTGGAATTCACGATGCGAACGGCGACGTCGTCGCAGACGCCCCCGGTATCGCCGTGTTCACGCGCGGGAACGATGCCGGCATCAAGCACTCAATGGAGTTCCTCGGAGTGGAGGCGATGCACCCGGGCGATGTCTTCATCATCAACTTCCCCTACTGGTCCAGCGCGCACACGCTCGATCCGCTGGTCTTCGCCCCGATACACGTCGATGACGTACTCATCGGCTTCGCCTCGTGCCGCGTGCACATCACCGATCTGAATCAGAAGGACCCCGGCTATGTCCTCGACTCGACAGACCGATCGCAGGAGGGGCTCATGCTGCCCGCCTCGAAGCTCTATCGCCGGGGCGAGCGCAACGACGACGTGTTCAACATCATCCGATTCAACAGCCGTATGCCGAAGCACACGATCGGCGACATCCAAGCTCAGGTGTCGGCGTGCGTGACCGGGGTACGGCGAACGCAGGAGCTCGCCGGCAAGTACGGGGTCGACACCCTCACCGAGGCGATGCGCACCATCAACGACCATGGTGAGAAGCTCGCTCGCCTCGCCCTCGCGAAACTCCCGAAGGGCACGTGGACTGCCGTCGACTACGTCGACGACGACGGAATCAACAAGGATGACCTCGTCCTGCTGCGCTGCACCGTGACAGTCACCGACGAGGAGATGGTGGTCGACTGGACCGGTAGCGCGGAGAACGTGGAAGGGCCCATCAATCTGCCTCCCGGGCAGACGCAAGCGCTGTCAAGCCTGATCTTCAAGTCGCTGACCACGCCGGATTCCCCGGTCGTGGCCGGCAATTTCGCTCCTCTTCGAGTCGTCACCGTCCCCGGTTCGGTCATGCATGCGGTCTCACCGATGCCGACGTTCACACTCTGGACCGGACTGCTCGCCGGTGAGGTCATCCTGAAGGCGCTCGCGCAAGGAATGCCGGAGCTCGTGCCCGCATGCTCGGGTGGCGACGTCTGCTCGATGATGGGGCTCGGCACCAATCCCCGCACCGGCGAACCATGGCAGGAGGCCACGAACGAAGCGGTCGGGTTCGGCGGCAACGCGCACCATGACGGCGAGGACGGGATCATGCACCTCTCCGAGCCGGGGTGCCGGAACAATCCGGTCGAAGTGCTGGAAGCCAAGTCATCGATGATCATCGAGCACTACGGCTACAGGACAGACACAGGCGGCGCGGGGCGTCACCGTGGCGGGGTCGGGGTGAGCCGTTCCTACCGATTCACTGCGCCGGCGACGGGGATCTGCCTCGTCTACAAGACGAAGACGACGCCCTGGGCAATCGATGGGGGCTCCGACGGTGCGCCGAACAGGGTCGTGCTGAACCCGGGGACACCGAGCGAGGTCATCCAGGGCGGAAGCTACAACCGGCTCGCCGCGGGTGACGTGCTCGTCAATCAGACCGGCGGAGGTGGGGGCTACGGCGATCCGTTCGACCGCGACCCCCAGGCCGTGGCGCACGACGTGCGCAACGGGTTCGTCTCACCGGAGGCCGCCGCACGCGACTACGGTGTGGTCGTGACCGCCGACTTCGGGCTCGACAGCGCAGGAACCGCCGCGCTGCGGAGTCGCTGAAAGCAGCGCTCGAGCGAGCCACGTCCTGGCGCGTCCGCGGTTGCGGATGCGCCAGGACTGCTGCCGGGCGATCGCACCTGCGCGGGGCGTGCGGTCAGCGCGGCTCGGTGAGCTCGATGAGCTTCTGCACGGTCCGGAGGTTCCGTGCCGTGCCGGCGACGCCGAGCGCGCGATCGAGCACGGGACGGGTGAGCTTGCTCGAGTGCACCCCGCCGGAGCCGAAGTCGATCCACAGGTCCTGCCCGCGCAGCGCGATCCGCTCCCCCGGCTGCAGGCGGCCGGTGAGCGTGTCGATCGCATCCTCGAGGGGCACGCCCTCCAGGAACATCGCGTGCAGCATCTTGTCCTCGGCCGCGTCGGGGAAGGGGTTGTCCGCGACCGCACGCACGAGCTCCTCGTGCGTGCGCAGGATCACCGGCGTGTCCACGTCGAACGCCTCGTGGATCAGCGCACGCGCCTCGGCGCAGAGCGCCTGCGGGTCCGCGGGCGCGTCGCAGAGGATGTTCCCGCTGGCGATGTACGTCGTCACGACGCCGAAACCGTCCCGACCGTTCAGCAGGGCGCGCAGCTCGGCCATCGGCAGCTTGTTCGCCCCGCCGACGTTGACCGCCCGCAGCAGCAGGGCGCAGCGCCCGCCGGCCATCAGGCGGCGCCGTCCGATGGCGCCGCCGGGGCGACACCGCTCGAGACCAGCTCCGCCCCCGCATGCGCGAGCTCGGCGAGCGCCGCCGCGCTCGACTCCGCACCGACGCCGGCGACGAGGTCGGTGAGGATCCGCACGTGCACGCCGTGCGCGATCGCATCGTTCGCCGAGGCGCGCACGCAGTGATCGGTCGCGATGCCGACGACGTCGGCCGTGATCACTCCGGCCGCGGACAGGATCCCCCCTGCGGTCTCCCCCGCCTCGGTCACGCCCTCG